>DATJSJ010000278.1:0-18562 GCA_035504175.1 Acetobacteraceae bacterium | reverse complement strand
GGCGTGAATACCAGCGAGCCGGCGAAGATCATGTGTGGCAGCGAGCCGGGGTAGTTGTTCGGATCGGGCACCGTCTCGGCGAAAGTGACGTGACCGGTGGCGCGGACGAAGGCTCGGAACTGCGCATTGGTCACCGGCGTCGCGTCGATCCAGAAGCCCTCCACCGTCACGCGGTGCGCCGGCGCTTCCTCGGGATAGTGGCTGTCCGAGCCCATGCGGTACGTGCCGCCCGGCACATGCATCATTCCGGCGCGGGAGACAGTGTCGGTCAACGGCAAAGGATTGGCGTCCATTCGCAGTCTCGCATCATTGTGGCGCGGCGGCCGCGCGGCTCCTGATCGTCGGCGACGCGACGCCCGGGCGTCACTCGCCCTCGAGACCGCCGGCGCGGCGCGACATCAAGCGACGGTACCGCGAGGGTGAATCAAGTCGATAGCCATTTGCCCCCTCGATGGCAAAGCCCGCAGAGGCGCGGCGGCGGGGCATCCTCGATGTTACCGACGACCAAGAGCCACGACGGCAGATCCGGCACGCTTTCGCCGAAGCCTCCCGCCACCCAGGTCGCGAGGACAGCCAAACTGCCCGAACCCCGCTCGTTGCACCGCAGCCAGGTTATGAAAGCTTCTCTGGCCGGTTGGCCATAGCTGTGCTTCTCGGCGTTCGCCCGATCCGGGTTGGGCGCGGCAGCCACTTGCCAGGGGACGCACCAAGACGCCGGATCGTCAGAGCCGCAATTCCGTCGCGCCGCGTCGATCCGGCTCCGATCACCCGCTGCCGCCGCACACGGCAGATGCGAACGGCGACGTCATGCAATTGACAGCCGGACCATCCACGCCGGAAGTCACATTTCCGAGATGATGACGAAATGACCGGCGATGGGGAGATCGCCAGCATATCGCGTCCCCCGAGCCCGGCTGGCACCTTCACACGCCAAGTGAGCGGCGCGACGCGTCTTCGTTCGCGACGACACGGCGTCATCTTCCGTTGCGATGCAGCGAAATGGTGACAGCCGCGCGGTTTCGGGGCAACGCGGGAGTTGTACCCCGGTTGCGATTTTCTTACCGTCACGCGACAGTCGCGCTGCCAGCACGGCCGGCGCGTCCGGTCCTCGCCACGGCGCGCGATGCAACGAGGGGCAACGGGTTTGTCCTATCTGACCGAGATCGCAACATGGAGTGTGCTGGGATTCGCAGTCCTGCTCTTCGTTCTGCAGATCCTGGCCCGCGAGATCGGCTATTGGGCGGGCGCCCGCTTCAGGGAGCCGGATGACAGGGCCGAAGGCGGCGTCGGCATCGTGGTCGGCGGCCTGCTCGCGCTCCTCGCCTTCGTCCTTGCGCTGACCCTGTCTTTCGCCACCTCGCGCTTCGCCGAGCGGCGGCTGGGCACCTTGACCGAGGCCAATGCGATCGGAACCGCCTGGCTGCGCGCCGAGGCGCTCGGCCGCCCGCGCGGTGACGAGATCGCACGGTTGCTGAAGCAATATACCGAGCTACGGCGGGACTACGTCCTGGCAGGGCGCGACGCGACGGAGCTTGCGGCGATGAACCGTCGGGCCTCGGCGCTGCAGAACGAGATCTGGGGCCATGTCACGGCGCTGACCCGCGAGCAGCCCAATCCGATCACCGCCCAGTTGGCGGCCTCGGTGAACGACGTGTTCGACGCGAGCACGGCCGAGCGCTTCGCCTTCGCGTTCCGCTTCCCGCCGCAGATTGTCTGGCTGCTGCTCGGCCTGGCGATGCTGGGCATGGCCGCGCTGGGCTATCAGCTCGGCTTGCGCGGCCGCCCGCTCCGGGTCATCGCAACCCTGCTGACGGCGGCATGGACCCTGGTCATCGTCGACACTCTTGATCTGGGCGCGGCACGCATCGGCAGCTTCCGCACCACCGTGCAGGTCTATGACTGGACGCTGAGCGGGATGCAGTCGGCGATTCCGATCCCGCCCGCCCCGGCACCGTCGCACTGAGGGCGTGCCGGCAGGCGGGGCACCTGTCCGGGCCGCTGCCACGCCCGGGCCGACCGGTCGGGCGACTGCCGGCAGCAGTCGCCAAGTGGTTGCAGCTTTCTCAGCCGGGATCGGTCCCGATGCGGACCGATCCCGCGGCGCTGGCCTTCCTACGTCACCATTCGCAGCAGCGCGTAGAGACACCCCGACAGCAGCATCGCCGCAGGCAGCGTCAGCACCCAGGCGAGCGCGATGCTCTTCACCGTGCTCCACTGCAAGCCCGACCCGTTCGCCGCCATGGTGCCGGCGACGCCGCTCGACAGCACGTGCGTCGTCGAGACCGGCAGCCCGTACATGTCCGCGGCACCGATCGTCGCGGCGGCGATGATCTCGGCCGCGGCGCCCTGCCCGTAACTGAGATGGGTTTTGCCGATCCGCTCGCCGACGGTCACCACGATGCGCTTCCAGCCGATCATGGTGCCGAGCCCGAGTGCGATCGCCACCGCGACCTTCACCCAGATCGGGATGAAACGCGTGCTCGCCTCCAGCCCGGCGCGGAAGGATTTGACCGACGCCGCCTGGTCGGGCGTCAGCGCCACGTGCTGCTTCTGCATCACGCGCACGGCCTCGTCGACGAGGAACATGTCGTTGCGCACGTTCTGCGAGGCCTCGGCCGGCACATGGCCGATCGAGCCGTAGGTGCGGACCTGCTCGCCGATCGCGTGGCTGAGCGAGGCAAGGGCCGCGAACACCGCCGGCGAGTCGACCTGGCGGCTGCGGATCGCGGCGGTGATCTGCGCACGCGCGTCGGCCACGACCGGCAGCGTCGCGCCCTTGTCATGCGCGGCGAAGGCGGCTGAGGCCTGCTGCGTCGCGGCCAGGAACGCCGGCGTGGCCGAGACCGGCATGGCGCGATTGAGCGCATAGGCAGTCGGCACCGAGCCGATCAGAATCAGCATGATCAGCCCCATTCCCTTCTGCCCGTCGTTCGAGCCGTGGGCGAAGGAGACCGAGGTGCAGGTCAGCACCAGCAGGCCGCGAATCCAGAGCGGCGGCGGCTGGTTGCCGGTTGGCGCCTGATACAGCGTCTTGTTGCGCACGACCGCCTTGAGCAGGAGCAGCAGCAGTGCGGAGAACACGAAGCCGACCACCGGGCTGAACAGCAGGGCGCGGAACACGCCCATCGCCTGGCCCCAATCCACGCCCGACGTGGCGGTGCCGGCCGGGGCCAGAAACTGGTTGGCGAGGCCAACGCCGATGATCGAGCCGATCAGCGTGTGCGACGACGACGCCGGCAGGCCGAAGGACCAGGTGCCGAGGTTCCAGACGATCGCCGCGATCAGCAGCGCGAAGATCATCGCGAACCCGGCGCTGCTGCCGACCTGGAGGATAAGTTCCACCGGCAGCAGGCTGAGCACGCTGAAGGCGACGGCACCCGACGAGGTCAGCACGCCGAGAAAATTGAACAGGCCCGACCAGATCACCGCGACATTGGCCGGCAGGCTGTGCGTGTAGATCACCGTCGCGACGGCATTGGCGGTGTCGTGGAAACCGTTGACGAACTCGAAGCCGAGCGCGATCAGCAGCGCGATGCCGAGCAGCACGAAGGCGCCAATCGCAAGCGGCGGCGTGTGCGTGGCGTCGAGATCGCCGATCAGGCCGCGGGCGACGAAGCCGATCCCGAGCGCCAGCAGGATCACGAAAATGAGGGCGGTCGTGCGGCTCGGGGCGCTGTCGAGATTGGGCCGCGCGCCCGGCAGGGCGGCGGCGGCGCTCGATTCGGACACGGTGGCGTCTCCGGGCGGAAGGATATCCGCGCGTTATCGTATCCGAGACGCAACGGGGCGGCCTGTTAAGGAACCGTTACAGTTTGCCCCGGGTCATCGCGCGCGTGGTCAGGCGAGATCGGCGAGCGCGGCCGCCGCCCGCAGGGCGGCGACGATGCCCGGGGCGGCGGCCAGGATCGGCTCGCCGCGGGACGGCCCTTCCCCGGCCATGAAGTCGCTGACCACCGCCCCTGCCTCGGCCAGGATCGCCAGCGCCGCGGCGACGTCCCACAGGTTGATGTGCATCTCGACATAGCCGTCGAGCCGCCCGGCCGCGACCTCGGCCAGGCCGAGCGCGCCGGAGCCGCCGGCCCGCACCATCGACCCGGTGGCCATCACGCGGCCGCACAGCGCGACGTAGTCCGGCGACGGCCGCCGCGGCGACCAGCCGCATTCGACGATCGCGCGTGCGAGCTCGGTGGTGGCGGAGACGCGGATCGCCGCGCCGTTCAGCGTCGCGCCGCGGCCGCGACAGGCGGCGTAGGTTTCGCCCAGTGCCGGCGCCGCGATGACGCCGAGCAGCGGCGTCCGCTCCTCGATCAGGCCGAGCGAAACGCACCAGCGCGTGCCGCCATGCGCGTAGTTCGACGTGCCGTCGATCGGGTCCAACACCCAGCGGCGCGCGCCCGGCCGGGCGTGGCCGGTTTCCTCGCCGTGGAATCCGTCCTCCGGGAACAGCGCAGCCAGGCGCTGCGCGACGAAGCGCTCGACCGCACCGTCCGCCTCGGTCAGCCAGTCCTGCGCCCCCTTCAGCGTGATCGAGGCATCGCCCGGCGCCGGCCGCATGCTCAGCGCCATGTCGCCCGCCTGGGCCGCGATCAGCAGGGCAGCGTCGTGGCGTCGGGCCAGGTCGGTGTCGGAAAGCGTGTTCATGGCGCCGGTGCATGCCGCCTGGCCGGCCGCATGGCAAGGCCGCGCCGGGCCACCCTTGCAGGCCGCGGCAGCGGCGTGTTTGCTCGGCCGATGCCCCTGCTCACCGGCCGGGCGCGGCTGGCCGGCGTGATCGGCTGGCCCGTCGCTCATTCGCGCTCGCCGCGCCTGCACGGCGTCTGGCTGGAACGCCACGGCATCGACGGCGCCTACGTGCCGCTACCGGTGCGCCCGGAGGATTTCGCGGTCGCGGTGCGCGGCCTGGCGGCAGCGGGCTTCCGCGGCGCCAACGTCACCATCCCGCACAAGGAAACCGCCTTCGCCCTGTGCGACGAGGTCGAGCCCTTCGCCCGCCGCGCCGGCGCGGTGAACACGCTGGTTTTCGACGACGGCCGCATCCACGGCCGCAACACCGACGGGTTCGGCTTCCTCGAGAATCTGCGGGCGCACGCGGTCGATCCCGCCGCCGGGCCGGCGTTGCTGCTCGGCGCCGGCGGCGCGGCGCGGGCGGTGGCGGCGGCGCTGCTCGATGCCGGCGCGGCGGTCAGCGTCGCCAACCGCACCCGCGCGCGAGCCGAGGCGCTGGCCGCCGCGCTCCCCGGGCTTGGCGTCTGCGGCTGGGAGGACGTCGCGGAGCGGCTCTGCCAGTGCGCGCTGCTGGTGAATGCCACCTCGCTCGGCATGGAGGGGCATCCGCCGCTGCCGCTGCCGCTCGATGCCGCGGCGCCCGATCTCGCGGTGGCCGACCTCGTCTACGTGCCGCTGGAAACCACGCTGCTGGCCGCGGCGCGGCGACGCAGCCTGCGGTGCGTGCCGGGTCTCGGCATGCTGCTGCACCAGGCACGGCCGGGTTTCGCCGCCTGGTTCGGGGTGATGCCGGAGGTCGACCGGGCCTTGCACGACATCGTTGCC
The DNA here is from genome assembly GCA_035504175.1 of Acetobacteraceae bacterium. Taxonomy (GTDB): domain Bacteria; phylum Pseudomonadota; class Alphaproteobacteria; order Acetobacterales; family Acetobacteraceae; genus DATJSJ01. Next base: position 13,012 of record DATJSJ010000278.1, on the reverse strand, counting down.
GCCGGTCTGCCGGCGGCTTGAGGCGGATGCGGCTGATCGGGCTCACCGGCGGGATCGGCATGGGCAAGTCGACCGCCGCGGCGGCGTTCCGCCGCGCCCGCATTCCGGTGTTCGACGCCGACGCCGAGGTGCACGCGCTTCAGGCGCGCGGCGGCGCCGCGGTGCCGGCGATCGCCGACGCCTTCCCCGGCACGGTGCGTGACGGCGCGGTGGATCGCGCTGCGTTGCGCCAGGCGGTGCTCGATCATGCGGCCGGGCAGCAGGCGGCGCTGGCGCGGCTGGAGGCGATCATGCACCCGTTGGTGCACCGGGCGGAGCAGCGCTTCCTCGGCCGCGCCCGCCGCGCCGGCCGGCGGCTGGTGGTGCTCGATATTCCGCTGCTGTTCGAAACCGGCGGCGACCGGCGGGTCGATTGCACCCTGGTGGTCTCGGCGCCGCGCGCGGTGCAGCTCGCCCGGCTGCGCCGGCGGCGGCAGCTCAGCCGCGAACAACTGGCGGCGATGCTGGCGCGGCAGCTTCCGGACCAGGAGCGACGCCGCCGCGCCGATATCGTGGTACGCACCGGTCTTTCGCGCGCGCATGCATTGCGCCAGCTGCGCCGGCTGATCACCACGCTGTCGCGCGCCCCGGGGACGCCGGATCACCGCCGGCGGCGCTTGCCGCCACGCCGTGCTTCCGGCAGACCGTCCGCGCGGCATACGCGCGGGGAATGATGCGCTCGATTCTCTTCGACACGGAAACGACCGGGCTCGATCCGGCCACCGGCGATCGGGTGATCGAAGTCGCGGCGCTGGAACTGGTCAACGATCTGCCGACCGGCGTGCATTTCCACCGCCTGGTCCATCCCGGTCGCGACATCGCCGAGGACGCCGTGCGCGTGCACGGCATCACGCTGGCGGATCTCGCCGGCAAGCCGCCCTTCGCCGAGATCGCAGCCGAGCTCCTGGACTTTCTCGGCGACGGCAAGCTGGTCGCGCACAACGCGCCGTTCGATTTCGCCTTCCTCAACGCCGAGTTCGCGCTGCTCGGCCTGCCGCCGCTGCAAGTGGTGCGGATGGTGGATACGCTGGCGCTGGCCCGGACGCGCTTTCCCGGCCTGCCGAACAGCCTGGACGCGCTGTGCCGGCGCTTCGACATCGATCTCAGCGAGCGGGTGACGCACAACGCGCTGCTCGACTGCCGGCTGCTGGCGCAGGTCTATATCGAGCTGACCGGCGGACGGCAGCGCGGCCTGTCGCTGGTCGCCGGCCGCGGTCTGACGGGCCCGGTCGTCAGCTACCAGGCGCCGGCGCGGCGCACGATCCGGGCGATCCTGCCAACTCCGGAGGAACTGGCGGCGCATGCCGCCTTCCTGCAACGCATCCCCGATCCGCTCTGGTCAGCCCCCTGACGGGCGACGCCGGGCGACCGCAGCGCAGCAAGACCAGGACCGCGCTTGCCGTGCCAAGCGATCCGGTCTCACCGTTTGCGTTGCGACCATGATTCGCGCCGTCGGTGCCTTCACCTCCGGCGATCACGGCCTGACCGCGCCGGAATAAAGCCGCACGCTACCAGCCCGCTGCCGGCGAGCCGCGCGATCGTCTTTCGAGGGCTCCGCCAATCGTGGCCGCTCAGGCGATCGCGGAGGACGGTCCCGGTTCGGCCTGGGCCTGCGCCGCGCGCCGGGCCTGCCACAGCGCCACGAAATCGATCGGCTGCAGCAGCACCGGGGCGAAGCCGCCCTCGCGCGTCACATCCGCCAGCACGTTGCGGGCGAAGGGAAACAGCAGCCGCGGGCACTCGACCAGCAGCACCGGTTCCACCGCGTTGTCGGGCAGGTTGTTCAGCGTGAAGATGCCGGCATAGGCGAGCTCGGCGATGAACACGGTGCGGCCGGCCTCCGGCGTGTTCTGGCCGTTGCCCTGCGCCGCCCCTTCGGTCGCCTCCGCGCGCGCAGCGAGCGTCACCTCGAACACGTTCTGCCCCTCCTGAATCCGACGGGCCTGCACGTCGAGATTGATCTGCACGCTGGGCTGGCTGCGCAGGGTCGCGAAAATTCCCGGCGCCCCCGGAACCTCGAACGACAGATCCTTCACGTACTGGATGTTGACCACCAGCGGCGGCACCTGCTGCGCGCCAGTTGCCGGGGCGCCGGTCGGGGAAGGAGTCGTCTCGGACATCAGCCTTGATCCTCGGTCTCGCGGAGGCCGAGCGAGTAGCACGCGGGGCGCGCCCGCGCCACGGGGCGCGCCGCCTGCGGTTCAGTCGATCGCGGGCGGCCCGGCGCGCTCCCGGCCGGGCAGCGGCCGGCCGCCCGCCAGCTCGGCCCGGATCTCCGCCGCCAGCGAGGGGTTGGCGCGGCGGATCTGGTGGATGCGCAAGGCGACACCCGGCTGCGGCTGCGGCCGCAATTCCCACGCTTCCAGATACAGCAGGTCGGCGACCGCGGCGCTGTCCTGCCGCTCGCTCAGCGCCCGTCGCAGGGCGCTGGTGCGCGGCATCACGGGTAGACCGGTCGGAAAAGTCGTCGGCATGCGTATGCCTCTTTGTTCGGAAGACGTTCGGCCGTCATGGTCGCCCGATCGTCGCCGGGCTTCGCTCGATGTCCCGGACTGACGATCGGGCACCACCGCATGCTAGGCCGGCGCCCGGAGCCCGGACCAGCCTTCGCCTATGTCAGGTTGGTGAATAAAAAGTGTGCAGAGTCGCGGGACGACGTCGCTCAGTAGCGGTACAGCTCGTGCTTGAACGGGCCTGCGACATTCGTGCCGATGTACTCGGCCTGCTTCGGCGTCAGCGTGGTCAGCGTCGCCCCGACCTTCGCAAGGTGCAGTGCAGCAACCTTCTCGTCGAGCTGCTTCGGCAGCGTGTAGACCTGCCGCTGATAGCGTCCCGCCGGCGCGGTCCACAGCTCGAGCTGCGCCAGCACCTGGTTGGTGAACGAGGCGGACATCACGAAGCTCGGATGGCCGGTCGCGTTGCCGAGATTCACCAGCCGTCCCTCCGACAGCACGATCAGTCGCTTGCCGTCGGGAAAGACGACCTCGTCCACCTGCGGCTTGACGTTCTCCCAGCGATAGTTGCGCAGCGCCTCGATCTGAATCTCGGAATCGAAGTGGCCGATATTGCAGACGATCGCCCGGTTCTTCATCGCCCGCATGTGGTCGATGGTGATGACGTCGACATTGCCGGTGGCGGTGACGAAGATGTCGCCGCGCGGCGCGGCGGCATCCATGGTGACGACCTCGTAGCCCTCCATCGCCGCCTGCAGCGCGCAGATCGGGTCGATCTCGGTCACCACGACGCGGCAGCCGGCATTGCGCAGGCTCGCCGCCGAGCCCTTGCCGACATCGCCGAACCCGGCGACCACCGCCACCTTGCCCGCCATCATCACGTCGGTGCCGCGCCGGATGCCGTCGACCAGGCTCTCGCGGCAGCCATAGAGATTGTCGAATTTCGACTTCGTCACGCTGTCATTGACGTTGATCGCCGGCACCAGCAGCTTGCCGTCGCGCGCCATGTCACGCAGCCGGTGCACGCCGGTCGTGGTTTCCTCGGACAGGCCGCGCACGTCGGCGAGCATCTCGGGATACTTGTCGTGCATCAGCTTGGTGAGATCGCCGCCGTCATCGAGGATCAGAGTCGGCGTCCAGCCATCGGGCCCGCGCACCGTCTGTTCGATGCACCACCAGAACTCGTCCTCGCTCATGCCCTTCCAGGCGAACACCGGCGTGCCGGCGGCGGCAACCGCCGCGGCGGCATGGTCCTGGGTCGAGAAGATGTTGCAGGACGACCAGCGGACCGTCGCGCCGAGCGCGGTCAGCGTTTCGATCAGCACCGCGGTCTGGATCGTCATGTGCAGGCAGCCGGCGATCCGTGCACCCGCCAGCGGCTTCGAGACGCCGTACTCCTGGCGCAGCGCCATCAGGCCGGGCATCTCGTCCTCGGCCATGCGGATTTCCTTCCGGCCCCACTCGGCCAGCGCGATGTCGCGGACCTTGTGATCGGGCTGGACGGCGGTATCGGGCATCGGCGGCTCCTCAATTCCGTGCGGGGTCGCCGCCCGGGACGGCGGCTTGCGGGACCGGGCGATCATGCGGGGGTATATACACACGATCGGCGCCGGGTGCCCGGGCGCGTATAGAAGGCGGCGCCCGGGCTGGCAATTCCGGACTGCGGACTTCGCCTTCGATGCCGGCCGCGGCGTCCCACCGGTGTGGAGAGCGACGGCGCGCTCGTTCGCACGGTGTCGACTGGAGACGCGGCCAGGCGAGCGGCCAGCGCCCTCCCGCTCAGTGCCGCATCAGGATCGGCAGGTCGGCGGCGCGCAGCAGGTCGGCGGTGGCGCCACCCAGCAGCAGCTCGGTCATGCGGCCGCGTCCATAGGCGCCCATCACCAGCAGGTCGGCACCGATCCGGTGCGCCTCGGCAAGCAGCGCCTCGCCGACCGGACGGGAGAGGGCGAAGCGGCGCAGCTCCGCCGGGACGCGCGCCTTGGTGAGCCGGGCCAGCAGGCTGGCCGGCGGGGATGCGGCGACGCCGTCCTCCGCGGCGATCAGCACCTGCACGCGCTCCGCCCGCAGCAGCCAGGGCAGCGCGGCGAGCACGGCGTGACGCGCGGCCCGACCCGGCTTCCAGGCAACCGCGACATGACGGCCGAGCGAGACGGGCGTCGTCTGCGGTATCAGCAGCAGCGGCGCGCCGGCACGGAACAGCGCCGCGTGCAGCCCGTTCGCCTCTCCGTCGGCCGGCCGGCCCATCACCACGAGCCCCGCACCCGCGGTCCCGGCGGCAACCACGGCGCCGGCCTCGCCGCTCGCCTCGCGCCATACCGCGCGCGGATGATCGCGATGCCAGGTCTCGTACGCCGCGCGGATCGTCGCATCTTCGCGCGCCACCTCGCCGCTGAGCGCCCGCTGCCGCGCCTCGGTCATCACCTCCTCGGTCGGCAGGAAACCGGCCATCGGGTCGTGCCGGAGATGCAGCACCTCGATCGCCGTCCCGGGCAGCCGCTCGGCCGCGAGTGCTGCGGCGGCCAGCACCGGCGCCGCGGTGTCGGCGCGATCGAGCACCGCGACCACCGGCGATGGCCGGGCGAGGATGGCGGCGCGGGCCGTCCAGGCACGCTGTCCGGCCGCCTGGCCGAGCGCCACCGCGGCAAGGCAGAGCGCCACCGAGAGCAGCACGTTGGCCGCCGCACCAAGCCCGTTGCCGCTGCGCGCCAGCTCGAAGGTCTGCAGGCTGAAGGACGAGAAGGTGGTGAAGCCGCCGCAGATCCCGACCAGGACGAAGAGGCGGATATTGGGGCTGGCGGGCAGCACCCCGTCCGGCAGGCTCAGCGCGCCGAAACAGCCGATCACGAAGCTGCCCGCGACGTTGATCGCGAGCGTGCCCCAGGGAAACGCATCGCCCCAGGTGCGGGCGGCAGCCAGCCCCAATCCGTACCGCGCCATGCTGCCGATCGCGCCTCCGAGCGCGACCCAGAGATAGGCGATCACCGTCCGGCACCCCGGACCGCGCTGTCCGCCAGGATCAGCGCCAAGCCGCCGAACAGGATTGCCGGCGGTGCAGCTGGCGGCAGGTGCAGCCACGGCAGCCCCAGCCAGGCGGCGGCGAGCCAGACCAGGATGGCCAATGCGAAGCCCGTGTCATCGACGAACAGGCCGAGCACTTCGCCGGCGGTGCTGCGCAACCAGCTCATGCGGCTCCTCCCGCGACGGCGCGCCGGGCGCGGCAGGCCCGGACCGTGAGCAGGGCCACCACCAGGAAGCCGGCGATCAGGCCGGGGACGGACCAGTCGCCGCCGGGCCAGGCGAGACCCATCCCCTCGCCGGCCCAGAACGTACCGAAGGCGCAGAGCAGTACGCCGACGGCGAATTTCAGCGCGTTCTCCGGAATCGAGGCGACCGGCCGGTGCAGTGCCAGGCCGAGCAGCACCACCGCGGCCAGCGCGGCCAAGGCGCCCAAACCCGCCGGCAACAGCAGCCCCTGGCCGGCGGAACCGACCGCGATCACGATGAACACGACCTCGATCCCCTCGACCATGGTGATCTTGAAGGCGGCACCGATCGCGACCCGGTCCCAGCCGGCGGCGATCCTGCCGGAGCCGCGAAGCGTCGCGACCTCCCGCACGTAGGCCGCCGCCTCGTCGTGCAGCGGGATGATGCCGGCCGCGCGCAGGATCGCCTTGCGGAGCCAGCGCATGCCGAACAGCAGCAAAAGCGTGCCGAGGGCCAATTGCAGCGGGCCGATCGGAATTCCACTCAGCGCCGGGCCGAGGATAAGCACCAGCGCCAGCAGCACCGCCCCGCCCAGGCCGGCGCCGGCGAGGGCACCCCGCCAGCCGCGCACCGCCCCGACCGCCAGCACCACGGTCATCGCCTCGACGAACTCGACCAGCGAAGCGAGGAAGGCCGCCAGGATCGACGGACCCGCATGCGTCCAGTTCGCCATCGCCGCCCGCTCCATCGCCCATCCCGCCGACCGGCGCCGGGAAACCGCGCACAAAAAAACCGCCCCTCGCGGCGGTCGCGGCCGGTCACCGGACGCACTCCCGCCGCGCAAGGACGCACGCCAGGAGTCATCAGCCCCGCCAGGGCGAGGCGGTTGTGGGGAACTGCATCCCCGAGCCAGCCGACATCTAAGGCCCGGCCGGAACCCCGGCAAGCACCGGAGGTCAGGCGGGCCGAGTTCGGTTCCGTGCCGGCCCTTGACCTTCCCATCATGGGAACCCCCATCTGCGGCGCGGAGCTTCGCCTTGGACCAGATCACACACCTGCCCGACAGCTTGGGCGATCCGGCACCGTCGCCGTCCGCCGCGCCGGCCGCCGCGCGGCTGGACGTGCGCGTCGCCGGCATGAGCTGCGCCGGCTGCGTGCGGCGGGTGGAATGCACCATCGCCTCGCTGCCGGGCGTGGCAGCGGTGAGCGTCAATCTCGGCACGGAGCGCGCGACGGTCGCGGTCGGGCCGGCGTTCCGCGCGCCGGCGCTGGTTGCGGCACTGCAATCCGCCGAATACCCGGCAGCCGAGGCGACGCGCGACTTCGCGATCACCGGCATGCGCTGTGCCTCCTGCGCCGGGCGGGTGGAACGCGCGCTGCTGGGCGTGCCCGGCGTGATCGCGGCAGACGTCAACCTGGCCAGCGAGCGCGCCCGGCTGCGCGTGCTTGCCGGCGCCGTCCCCGACGAGGCGCTGATCGCCGCCGTCCGCCGCGCCGGCTACGACGCGGCGCCGATGCAGGCCGGGCCGGACGACGCGGCGACGGCGGAGCGGGCGCGGCGGAGCGCGGCCCGGCGCGACGGCGTGATGGCGGGCCTGGCATTGGCCTTCGCGGCGCCGCTGCTGCTGCCGATGGCGGGAATGCCGTTCGGCGTCGATGCGGCGCTGCCGGCCTGGGTGCAGGCGGTGCTGGCAGCCGTCGTGCAGGTGGTGTTCGGCGCCCGGTTCTATCGCGGTGCCTGGTCGGCGCTGCGCGCGGGCACCGGCAACATGGACACGCTCGTGGCGCTGGGCACCAGTGCGGCCTTCGGCCTCAGCCTCTGGGGGCTGGCCGCGGGTGGTGGCGCGCCCCTGTATTTCGAGGCCTCGGCCACCGTCATCGCATTGGTACGATTGGGGAAGTGGCTGGAGGCACGCGCCCGGCGCCAGGCGGGCGCGGCGATCCGCGGACTGCAGCGGCTGCGCCCGGCGCGTGCCCGCATCCGCCGTGCCGGCGTCGAGCAGGAGGTCGCGGTCGAAACGCTGCGGCCGGGCGATCTGCTGGTGATCCGGCCGGGCGAGCGCATCGCCGCGGACGGCCGGGTGCGCGAGGGGATCGGCAGCGCCGATGAGAGCCTGCTGACCGGCGAGAGCCTGCCCGTCGCCAAGGAGCCGGGCAGCCTGGTGGTGGGCGGCGCGCTGAACGGCGAAGCGCTCCTGGTCGTCGAGGTCACCGCGACCGGAGCCGAGAGCCAGCTCGCCCGCATGGTGCGGCTGGTCGAGGACGCGCAGGCGGCGAAGCCGCCGGTGCAGCGCCTGGTCGACCGGGTGAGTGCCGTGTTCGTGCCGGTGGTGATCGCGATCGCCGCGGCGACGCTGCTCGGCTGGTGGGCGGCCGGCGCCGGCTTCGAGGCGGCGGTGGTCAATGCCGTCGCGGTGCTGGTGATTGCCTGCCCCTGCGCGCTCGGCCTCGCGACGCCGGCGGCGATCATGGTCGGCACCGGCGTCGCCGCCCGGCATGGCATCCTGATCCGTGACGCCGCTGCCCTGGAGCAGGCGCGGCGCATCAGGACCGTGGTGTTCGACAAGACCGGCACACTGACGGAGGGGCGGCCGGAACTGGTCGCGATCCATCCGGCACCCGGCAACAGCGAGGCTTCCGTGCTGCAGGATGCGGCCGCGCTGCAGGCGGGCAGCGAGCATCCGCTGGCGCGCGCCGTGCTGGCGCGGCTGGACGGCGCCGCGCCGCCCCCGGCGGAAGGGGTGCGGGCGCTGCCCGGCCGTGGCGTCGAGGGCATGGTCGCAAGCCAGCGCCTGCTGCTGGGCAGCGCCCGGCTGATGCGGGAGGCGGGGATCGACACGGCGCCGCTGGCGGAGGCGGAAGCAGCTCTGGCCCGGGATGGCCGTACCGTCTCCTATCTGGCGACGCCGGACCGGCTGCTGGGCCTGCTCGGCTTCCGCGACAGGCCGCGGCCGGGTGCGGCGGCGGCAGTCGCCATGCTGCGGGCACACGGGCTCAATGTGGCACTGCTAACCGGCGACAGCCGGGCGGCCGCCCGTGCGACGGCCCGGGAACTCGGCATCACGGAGGTGCAGGCGGAGGCGCTGCCCGCCGATAAAACCGCGCGGATCGCGGCGCTGCGCCAGTCGGGCGGCGTCGCGATGGTGGGCGACGGCGTCAACGACGCGGCGGCCCTGACGGCGACCGATCTCGGCATCGCCATCGCGAGCGGTACCGACATCGCCGCGGCGGCTGCGGACATCACGCTGATGCGCTCCGATCCCGGCCTGGTGCCGGCGGCGCTGGACATCGCCCGGCGCACCGACCGGCGCATCCGCGCCGGCCTGTTCTGGGCCTTCGTCTACAACGCGGTCGGCATCCCGCTCGCGGCCTTCGGGCTGCTGAGCCCGATCGTGGCCGGCGCGGCAATGGCGTTCTCCAGCGTCAGCGTCGTCGGCAGCGCGTTGCTGCTGCGACGCTGGCGACCCGAGCGCGCGGCATGAAGATCGGCGAGGCCGCCGCCGCGTCCGGCGTCTCGGCCAAGATGATCCGTTACTATGAGAGCATCGGCCTGATCGGCCCGGCCGGCCGCACCGATGCCGGCTATCGCACCTACACGCCCGCGGACGTGCAGACGCTGCGCTTCGTACACCGGGCACGCGGCCTCGGCTTCTCGGTCGAGCAGATGCGGGCCCTGCTCGCGCTGTGGCGCGACAAGCGGCGCGCCAGCGCCGACGTCAAGCGCCTGGCGCTGGAACATGTCGCAGCACTCGAGGCGAAAGCGCGCGAACTCGTGGAAATGAGCCGCGCGTTGCGCCATCTCGCCGATCGCTGCGGCGGCGATGCACGGCCGGATTGCCCGATCATCGACGAGCTTGCCGACACGCATGACGCTGCCGATGGCGCGGCGCCGGCCCGCCACGCCGCCGATGTCACGTGATTTGTTGCGACCCCGCACGGCAACCCCCTACCTTCGCCCAACAGGCACGGGCATCGGGAGAGCGACATGGCGGGAATGCCGGGATCCGGTCACGGCATCGGACTGTCGCGGTCGCGGCTGCTGCCGCCGCCGGAGCCCGCACCCTCAGCCGCGGTGACCCGGCTTGCCGCCTATCCGTGGCTCGTGGTCGCCACGACCTGCGTCGCCGCGATCATGGGCCAGATCGATGCAAGCATCGTGCAGCTCGGCCTGCCGACGCTGGAGCACGCGTTCGACGCCCGGCTCGACGCGGTGAGCTGGGTCGCGGTCGCCTACGTGCTGGGTTTCGCGGCGGCACTGCCGGTGTTCGCGCGGCTCGCCGAGACCGGCGGGCGCAAGTCGTTCTACCTGGTCGGCTTCGCGCTGTTCGGCCTGACCTCGCTGCTGTGCGGCTTCGCGCCGAGCCTGGCCTGGCTGATCGCGCTCCGCGCGGTGCAGGGGATCGGCGGCGCCATGCTGGGAGCCAACAGCATCGTCATCCTGGTCGCGGCGGTCGGGCCGGCGCGGCGCGGCCAGGCGCTCGGCATCTTCGCGGGCTCGCAGGCGGTGGGCATCAGCATCGGCCCGGCGGCCGGCGGCGTGCTGCTCGGCACGCTGAGCTGGCACTGGCTGTTCTGGGTCAGCCTGCCGCTGTCGCTGCTCGGCATGCTGATCGGCTGGACCGTGCTGCCGGTGACGCCACCGGGCACGGCCGAGCCGGGCTTCGACGCACGCGGCGCGCTGCTGCTGGTGCCCGGCCTGGTGGCGCTGCTGACCGCGATCATGGAGCTGCACGCCTGGGGTGCCATGGCGCCGGCGACGCTCGGCTGCGCGGCCGCGGCGCTGGCGCTGCTCGCCGGCTTCGTGCGGCAGGAGTGGCGGACGCGGGCGCCGCTGCTCGATCTGAGTTTATTCGCTTCGCGCGCCTTCTCCGGCGGCATCGTTGCCGTGCTGCTCTCCTACGCGATGCTGTACGGCATGTTCTTCGCCATGTCGTTCGCACTGGTGCGGGGCTATCACGACGCGCCGCTCGCGGCCGGACTGCGCCTGACGATCATCCCGCTGGCGCTCGGTATCGTGGCGCCGTTCAGCGGCGGGTTCAGCGAGCGGCGGCCGCGCCTGGTCATGCTCTGCGGCATGGCCCTGTGCCTGGTTGCGGCGACGGCGCTGCGGGGGCTGCTGACCGGCGCTCCCGGCAGCCTGGCGGGCGTGATGGCGGCGCTGGCGATCTTCGGCGCCGGGCTCGGCCTGTTCATCGCGCCGAACAACAACGCGACCCTGGGTGCGGCGCCCGCCGCGCGATCGGGCGAGGCCGGGGGCTTGCTCAACCTGGTGCGCGCCTTCGGCACCGGCACCGGCGTCGCCGCCGCCTCGACCGTGCTGGGCTGGCGGCTGGAGCTCGCGACGGGACTGCACGAGCGGACCATGGCGTCGGCACCATCGGCGCTGCTCGCGGCGGTCGGCGACGTGATGCTGCTGCTGGCCGCATGCGCCGTCCTGGCGGCGGCGGCGGCATCGCTGCGCGCGGGACGACGGCTCGCCCCTGCCTGATGCGGCCGAGCGCCAACGGCCGGCGCCGAACGCCGATGCACGAAGCCGTTCCGGCGCGTTCGGCAACACCGTTTCCACCGCCTGTTCGCGAGGTGCCGCCATGATCCCCGCCTGGCTGCACGTGCTCTCCATCGCCTGTCTGCTGCTCGGCGCGATCTGCGCGGTCGTGCTGGCGATCGATGTCGCGCGCCATCCGCAGCCCATGTGGATCATGAACGTGGTCTGGCCGGTGACGGCGCTGTTCGGTGCGGTCTGGGTCACGTGGCAGTATTTCCGCTACGGGCGTCTGGCGACGCATGCACGCATGCATGCGGCGATGGCGCACGACGAGGCGCCGTCGAGCGAGCGTCAGACGCCGTTCGGCATCATGGTCGCCAACGGCGCACTGCATTGCGGCAGCGGCTGCACGCTGGGCGACATCGTCGCCGAGTGGCTGGTCTTCGCGGTGCCCGGGATCGCCGTTGCCTTCGGCTACGGCACGCTGTTCGGCGACCGGATGTTCGCGGTCTGGATCGTCGACTATCTGTTCGCCTACGTGTTCGGCATCTTCTTTCAGTATTTCACCATCGCGCCGATGCGCGGCCTGTCGCTCGGCGCCGGGCTGCTGGCCGCGGCGAAGGCGGACACGCTGTCGTTGACCGCCTGGCAGGTCGGCATGTACGGCTTCATGGCACTGGCGCATTTCGTGTTCTTCGCCGCGTGGCTCGGCGTGGCGCTGCGCACCGACACGGTGGAATTCTGGTTCATGATGCAGATCGCGATGCTGTGCGGCTTCGCCACCGCCTATCCGGTGAACTGGTGGCTGATCCGGGCGGGGTTCAAGGAACCCATGTAGCGGCCGGCCTGGGCCTTTCGCCTATCCCCCGTGCACGGGTGGCAGCGGCACCACGGCGTAGCCGGCGGGGATCTGGAAGGCAGACGGATCCAGCGGCGCGAAGGAGACGCTGACCGCTTGCAGCAGAATGCGCCCGCCGCCGACGGCGCGCAGCAACACCCCATCGGCGGTCAGGCAGACCACCGTGTCCTGGCCGTAGCTGTCGGTGGTCTGCCAGTTGGTGCAGGCAATGCCGTCGACCTGGTCCGGCCCGCCGCGGCGGAAGCGGGTCGCCGGATCGTCCAGCGCCGCAGCCGGTCCGGGCGGTGCGGAGTCGAGCTGAAGCACCGTGTGGTCGCTGCTGCGCACCACGGTGAGGCGCCGGGAGACCGAATCGACGATCGCGTAGAGGCCGGGAGTCGGCGGATCGACCCGCTGCAGGTGCAGCGTCGCCGACCACCGCATCCGCTCCTGCATCCCGGCGGGACCGAGGCGATAGGTGATGTCGACATCGCGCGTCGGCTGGATCAGCGGCCGGTCCGGATTGGCCTGGCCGGGCGCCGGCTGTGCCCAGGCAGGCCAGGCGGCCAGCAGGCCGGCAAGCGTCAGCGCGAGACGCGCCGGTACCGAGCTCACGGCTGGCCGGGTGGCGCAGCCTGGCCCGGTGGCGCAACCTGGCCCGGCGGCGCGCCCTGGCCGGGCGGAGAGACGCGGCGGAAGCCGGGCGGCGGCCCGAACAGGCTGTCGGGCAGCGGGTGATACGACACGGTCAGCGCGTCCACGCCGCCCTTCTGGCCCTTCACGTCAGAGCCGGAAGCGCGCAGGATCACGCCGTCGGCGGTGACGCAGCCGGTGCCGTTGCCGTCCGTTGCCTGCATCTGCCAGACGACGCAAGGCTGGCCGGCCACGGTCGCGCTGCCGATGCGCGTGAAGTGCATGTCCGGACTGAGCGACAGGTAGTCGGCCGCGCCGGACGGCATGGGCCCCTGCATGTAGACATGGTCGCGGGTC
>DATJSJ010000277.1:0-23422 GCA_035504175.1 Acetobacteraceae bacterium | reverse complement strand
TTCCAGTTCCCGGTCATCTACGACACGATGACGGTGGCCGAGAACCTGGCCTTCCCGCTGAAGAACCGGCGCATGGAGCGGCGCGCCATCGCCGCCCGCGTCGCCGAGATCGGCGAAATGCTCGGGCTGACCGCCGAGATGGGCCGGCGGGCGCGCGGGCTCACCGCCGATGCGCGGCAGAAGGTCTCGCTCGGGCGCGGCCTGGTGCGGCCGGACGTCTCCGCCGTGCTGTTCGACGAGCCGCTGACCGTGATCGACCCGGCGCTGAAATGGGAGCTGCGCTCGAAGCTCAAGATCGTGCACCGCACGCTCGACCTGCTGATGATCTACGTGACGCACGACCAGGTGGAGGCGCTGACCTTCGCCGACCGCGTCGTGGTGATGAATGACGGGCGGGTGCTGCAGATCGGCACGCCGACCGAGCTGTTCGAGCGCCCCGACCATACTTTCGTCGGCTATTTCATCGGCTCGCCGGGCATGAACCTGCTGCCGGCGCAGGTGATGGGGCGGCACGCGCGGGTCGACGGACACGTGCTCGATCTCGGCGCCACCTATCCGGCGTCGCCCCCGGGCGGGCGGGTGCAGCTCGGCGTGCGGCCGGAATACGCGACGCTGGCGGCCGGCGACGGCATCCCGGTGCAGGTGCGGCGGGTCGAGGATCTCGGCCGTCGCCGCCTCGCGCGCGTCGCGCTCGGGCCACACGAGCTGGTCGCGACCCTGCCGCCGGGCCTGTCGATCGCCGGCAGCGAGGCGGTGCTGCAGGTCGAGCCGCCCAACCTGCACGTCTATGTCGATGACCGCCGCGTGGAGGGGATTGCGGCATGAACGACAAGGCCTGGAACAACCGCGCCTGGTTCTTCGTCCTGCCGGTGCTCGCCTTCGTCCTGTTCTCGTCGCTGATCCCGATGATGACCGTGGTGAATTACTCAGTCCAGGACACGATGGGGCAGAACCATTTCTTCTGGAACGGCGCCGGCTGGTTCCAGAACCTGCTCGATCCCACGACCGATATCGGCGGCCGGTTCGCGCGCGCCATCGTGCGCAATTTCGTCTTCTCCGCGGCGATCCTGGCGATCGAGATCCCGCTCGGCATCCTGGTGGCGCTGTCACTGCCACGGCGCGGCTGGGCGGTCGGCCCGACGCTGGTGATCATCGCGCTGCCGATGCTGATCCCGTGGAACGTGGTCGGCACGATCTGGCAGATCTTCGCGCGCCAGGATATCGGCCTGCTCGGCGCCGTCGTGAACAAGATCGGTATCCACTACAACGACACCGAGGATCCGGTGTCCGCCTGGGCCACCATCGTCGTGATGGATGTCTGGCACTGGACGTCGATGGTGGCGCTGCTCTGCTACGCCGGGCTGAAGGCGATCCCCGATGCCTACTACCAGGCGGCGCGGATCGATGCGGCCCGTCGCTGGTCGGTGTTCCTCAACATCGAGCTGCCGAAGCTGCGCAAGGTGCTGATCATCGCGGTGCTGCTGCGCTTCATGGAAAGCTTCATGATCTACACCGAGCCGATGGTGGTGACCGGCGGCGGGCCGGGCGAGGCGACCAGCTTCATGTCGCTGGATCTGGTCAAGATCGCGCTCGGCCAGGTCGATCTCGGCAATGCCGCGGCCTATTCGCTGATCTACAACCTGATCACGCTGACCGTGTGCTGGATCTTCTTCACCACGATGACGCAGCTCGAGGCGCGGAAGGGGGCATGATGGATCATCCGGTTGCCGAGTTCGCGCCGTCGCTGCCGCCGCGCGCGACGGCGCCGCTGCGGCGGGCGCGCTCCGCGGGACGCGGTGCGAGGCGCGAGGGGCTGCGCCGCGTCGTGCTCGGCGCCTACCTGATCGCGCTGCTGCTGCCGATCTACTGGCTCATCAACATGAGCCTGAAGAGCAATGTCGAGATCACCTCGGGCCTGACGCTCTGGCCGCACCATCCGGTGCTCGACCACTATCGCTACATCTTCACCGATCCGGCCTGGTACGGCGGCTTCCTGCACTCGATTACCTATGTCGTGCTGAACACGGTGATCTCGGTGACGATCGCGCTGCCCGCCGCCTACGCTTTCAACCGCTACCGGTTCCTCGGCGACAAGCATCTGTTCTTCTGGCTGCTGTCGAACCTGATGGCGCCGCCGGCGGTCTACGCGATGCCGTTCTTCAATCTCTACTCGGCCGTGGGATTGTTCGACACGGTCTGGGCGGTGGCACTCGCGCATTGCCTGTTCAACGTGCCGCTCGCGGTCTGGATCCTGGAGGGCTTCATCGCCGGGGTGCCGCGGGAGATCGACGAGACGGCGGCGATCGACGGCTACTCTTTTCCGCGCTTCTTCATCCGCATCTTCGTGCCGCTGATCGCCAACGGCATCGGCGTCACCGCCTTCTTCTGCTTCATGTTCTCCTGGGTCGAGCAGTTGCTGGCGACGACGCTGACCACGGTGAATGCCAAGCCGATCGTGTCGGTGATGACGCGGACCTATTCCTCGGCCGGGATGGATTGGGGACTGCTGGCCGCGGCCGGCGTGCTGACCATGATCCCGGGCGCGGTGGTGATCTGGTTCGTACGCAACCACATCGCGCGCGGCTTCGCGCTCGGCCGCGTCTGAGGAGAGACGGCGATGCTGCTGTGGATGGCCTGGACCTGGCAGACCGGCGTTTTCTTCTGCGCCATCCTGCTGACCCTGATCGCGATGAGCGTGATTGCGATCCGGTGGCCGGAGACGCCGCGGGTCGGCATCTTCCGCTTTCCGACCACGCGCGGCGACCGGCTGTTCATGTCGCTGCTCGGCTGGGCCTACATCTTCCTGCTGTGGATCCGTCTGACCGGCGGCGACAATCTCTGGGTCCCGCTGGCGGGTGCGGTGGTTCTCACCGCGCTGATGTTCCGCTTCGCCTGACGCGCCCGGCCGTGGCCGGCGCGGCCGCGGCCCACCGAAAACCCCGCCTCGCGCGTGACCATCACGCCGCTGGCAGAACCAAGGAGAGGAGACGATGGGGATCAAACGTCGCGATGTGATGAAGGGGACGGCGGCCGCGGCCGTCGGTTCCGGCGTGCTGCTGCGCAGCCGGCCGAGCCACGCGCAGCAGATGGACGCCGCCAAGAAATGGGTGGACAGCGAGTTCCAGCCGTCGACGCTGAGCAAAGATCAGCAGATGGCCGAGATGGAATGGTTCATCAAGGCGTCCAAGCCTTTCGCCGGTCTGCAGGTCAGCACCGTCTCGGAGATCCTAAAGGTGCATGACTACGAGTCGAAGACGCTGACCCGCGCCTTCCACGACATCACCGGCATCCAGGTCAAGCACGACCTGATGGACGAAGGCACGCTGGTCGACAAGATCGAAGTCGAGATGCAGTCCGGCCGGCCGATCTACGATTTCTGGATGAACGATTCCGACTTCATCGGCACGCATCCGCGCTATCACGACATCGTCGGCGGCTCGCTCACCGATTTCATGGCCAACGAAGGCAAGGACGTCACCAATCCGGGCCTCGATCTCGAGGACTTCATCGGCCTCTCGTTCGGCACCTTCACCGACGGCAAGCTGTACCAGCTGCCCGACCAGCAATTCGCCAACCTCTACTGGTTCCGCTACGACTGGTTCAAGCGGCCGGAGCTGCAGGCGGCGTTCAAGAAGCAGTTCGGCTACGATCTCGGCGTGCCGGTCAACTGGTCGGCCTATGAGGACATCGCCGACTTCTTCACCAACACGGTGAAGGAGATCGACGGCCAGCGCGTCTACGGCCACATGGATTACGGCAAGAAGGATCCGTCGCTCGGCTGGCGCTTCACCGATGCCTGGCTGTCCATGGCCGGCTCCGGCGATCGCGGCCTGCCCAACGGGCGCCCGGTCGATGAATGGGGCATCCGGCTGGAGGACAACCGGCCGCGCGGCTCCTCGATCACCCGCGGCGGCGACGCCAACGGCCCGGCGGCGGTCTACGCGCTGACCAAATATGTCGAGTGGCTGAAGAAATATGCGCCGCCCGAGGCCGCCGGCATGGACTTCCTGGAAGCCGGGCCGGTGCCGGGCCAGGGCCACATCGCGCAGCAGATCTTCTGGTACTCGGCCTTCACCGACGCGCTGACCAAGCCCGGCCTGCCGGTGATGAACGCGGACGGCACGCCAAAATGGCGCATGGCACCAAGCCCGCACGGTGCCTACTGGAAGGAGGGCATGAAGCTCGGCTACCAGGATTGCGGCTGCTGGACGATGCTGAAATACGCGCCGATGGAGCACATCAAGGCGGGATGGCTCTATGCGCAGTTCTGCACCGCGAAGTCGGTCACGCTGCGCAAGGCGGTGGTCTCGCTGCACCTGATCCGCGAGAGCGATATCTGGCACCCGGCGCTGACTGCCCTCGCGCCGAAATGCGGCGGCCTGGTCGAGTTCTATCGCAGCCCGGCGCGCAAGGAGTGGACGCCGACCGGCGTCAACGTGCCGGACTACGGCAAGATGGCGCAGGTCTGGTGGCAGAACGTCTCCAACGCCATCTCCGGCCAGGTGACGCCGCAGCAGGCGATGGACGGGCTGGCGCGCGACCAGGACGCGATCATGGCGCGGCTGCAGCGCTCGGGCGTGCAGGGCGATCTCGGTCCGCTGATGAACAAGCCGATGCCGGCGGAATACTGGTTTGCCAAGGCGGAGAAGGACGGCAACCTGGCGCCGCAACGCAAGCTTGCCAACGAGAAGCCGCCGGGGCAGACCGTCGATTACGACGAGCTGATCAAGAGCTGGCCGGCGACGCCGCCGAAGCGGAGCTGAACTCCTGGGGCTTGGAGGGAGGCTTCGGCCTCCCTCCTCGTCGCCGCCGTGAGTGTGGGTTTCGATGCAGGCGCATATTCTCGTCATCGACCAGGGCACGACCTCCAGCCGGGCGATCGTGTTCGATCGCGCCCTGTCGCCGGTCGCGACGGCGCAGCAGGAATTCCCGCAGCTCTTCCCCGCCTCGGGCTGGGTGGAGCACGACCCCGAGGCGATCTGGCAGAGCACGCTGGTGACGGCGCGGGAGGCGCTGTCACGCGCCGGCCTCGGCGCCGACGCGATCGCCGCCATCGGCATCGCCAACCAGCGCGAGACGGTGCTGGTCTGGGATCGCGCCACCGGTCGCCCGATCCACAATGCCATCGTCTGGCAGGACCGCCGCACCGCCGCGGCCTGTGAGGCGCTGGAAGCGGCCGGCCACGGCCCTCGCGTCGCCGAGCGCACCGGGCTGCGGCTCGATCCGTATTTCTCCGCGACCAAGATCGGCTGGATCCTCGACCGGGTGCGGGGTGCGCGGGCGCAGGCGGACGCGGGCGCGCTCGCCTTCGGCACGGTCGACACCTTCCTGCTCTGGCGCCTGACCGGCGGCGCGGTGCACGCGACCGACGCAACCAACGCCTCGCGCACGCTGTTGTGCAACATCGCCGACGCAACGTGGGACGACGAGATGCTGGCGCTGTTCGGCGTCCCGCGCGCCATGCTGCCGGCGATCCGCGACAGCGCCGGCGATTTCGGCACCACGCATCCCGATCTGTTCGGCGCGGCGATTCCGATCCGCGGCGTTGCCGGCGACCAGCAGGCAGCGCTGGTCGGCCAGGCCTGTTTCCGCCCCGGCATGGTCAAGGCGACGTACGGCACCGGCGGCTTCATTCTGCTCAACACCGGTGAGGCACCGGTCGCCTCGCAGCACCGGCTGGTGACCACGATCGGCGTGCAGCTCGGCGGGCGGCGGCTCTACGCGCTGGAGGGCTCGATCTTCTCCGCCGGCAGCGCCGTGCAATGGCTGCGCGACGGACTCGGTATCATCGCGACCGCGGCGGAGAGCGGCGATCTGGCGGCCGCGGCCGATCCGGCGCAGCGCGTCTATCTGGTGCCCGCCTTCACCGGCCTTGGCGCGCCGCACTGGGACAGCCATGCGCGCGCCACCGTCACCGGCATCACCCGCGCCACCACGCGGCGCGAGCTGGCGCGCGCGGCCCTGGAAAGTGTCGCCTACCAGACGCGCGACCTGCTCGATTGCATGGTGGCTGATCTCGGCGGACGCTGGGGCGGTGCGGAGAGAGTGCTGCGCGTCGATGGCGGCATGACCGCGAGCGACTGGACGCTGCAGTTCCTCGCCGACACGCTCGGGCTGACCGTGGACCGGCCGACCTGCCTGGAGACGACCGCGCTCGGCGCCGCGTATCTCGCCGGGCTCGATGCCGGGCTCTATCCGCCGCCGGAGCGCTTCGCCGAGACGTGGTCGCGCGCGCGCGCCTTCACCCCGCGCATGCCGGAGAGCGAGCGCGATTCGCGCTATCGCGGTTGGCAGCAGGCGGTGGCGCAGGCGCGGCACGCGCCGGGTGTCGCCCCGGACTAGTGCGCATCACTGATGCGCATCGTCTTCCGCTGCGATCCGGCATTGCGCGATCTGCTGCCGCCGCCGGTGCCGGCGCGCGCGGCGCTGCCCGACTGGCTGCGCCGCATGCCGCGCGCGGCGTTCTCCGCGACGCATGGCGCGGAGGTGCGCACGGTCAAGCAATGCCCGCCCTTCGTCGATGCCATGGCCTACGGCTTCGTCATGCCGCTGCCCTGCGACGTGACCGTGCGCGACGGACAATTGTCCTGGGACTGGCGCCTGCCGCCGCTCGCCGCGGCGATGCATCCGCGCTCGCCGGTCAGCTTCCACGTCCCGGCGCAGGTCGAAGGCACGCCGCTGCACCAGCCCGATCGCGCGCTGGTCAAGTTCAACAGCTTCTGGACGGTGGAACTCGAATCCGGCTGGTCGCTGTTCGCGACGCATCCGGTGAACCGCACCGACTTGCCGTTCCGACTGCTGAGCGGCCTCGTGGATGCCGACCGGTTCCACGACATCGGCATCCTGTTTCCGGCGGTCTGGACCGACCGGGATTTCGACGGCGTGCTGCCGCGCGGCACGCCGGTCGCGCAATGCTTCCCGGTGCCGCGCGCGCCGCTGCATCTGGAACTCGCGACATTCGATGCCGAGGCGAGCGCCGCCTATGACCGCACCGGCGATGCGGTGCTGCGCACGCCCGGCACCTATCGCCGCCGCTTCCGCGCGCGGCGGTCAGGCGCGGCGCAGGAGCTCGCCGCGGAGCCGCCCGAGATCGAGGAATAGCGTCCCGGCCGGCGCCGCGACCAGTGCCTGCGCGATGCGGCCGAAGGACTCCGGCCGCAGCCGCAGCGCTTGGCCGTACGCGTCGAGCGCCGCCTCGAGTTCGCCGCTCTCCTGCAGCGCCACGCCGAGATTGAGCGCCGCCTCGTGATGCTCCGGCCGCAACGTCAGCACGCGCCGATATGCCGTCGCCGCGCCCGCCGCGTCGCCGCCATCGTGCCGGGTCAGCGCCAGCGCGAACCAGGCGGGGACGGCGTTTGCATCGAGCGCGACCGCCCGCTCGAAAGCGCGCGCGGCCGCCTCGCGCTGCCCGGCCTGGCGCAGGCACAGGCCGCGGCGATACGGGATCTCCGCCAGCTCCGGCGCGCCAGGTTCGGCCTTCCCGTAGGCCGCAGCGGCGGCGTCCGCTTGGCCCAGCGCCAGCATGGCGGCGGCATCGCCCAATTGCGCCGGCAGCAGCGCGGGATCGGCGGCGAGGGCGCGGGCGAAGGCGACGCGTGCTGCCTCGGCCTTGCCGGCGCGCAGCAAGGTCTGGCCGAGCGCGCACCAGCCCGGCGCGTACGCGGGATACGCGTCCAGGTGCGGCAGCAGCGCCATCGCGCCGGGCGCGCCCTGCTCCAACAGGGCGCAGCAGTGGCGAAACAGCGTCGCCGCGTTGCGGTCGCCACGCACCGGTTCGGCGGATCGCTCTGTCGGTGGTTGCATCGTTGTCCTGCAGGGCCTCGGCCGGCGCGGAAAGGGTGGCGGACCGGTGCGGGCGCCTCAAGCGAAAAGCCAGCGCCCTGCGCGCCATGGCGGGACGGAACCGCGCTGGGTTTGCCGGAGGCCAGTTGGCTTGGGTCACACCGCGGCGGCGGGTGCTCAGGCGTGCAGGGCGATCAGCTCCGAGGTCGTGCCAGGCGTGACGCCCTGTGCCGCTCCGGCCGCGCCCCAGGCAAGGCCGAGATTCTCCGACGTCGACAGGCCGTATCGATCGATCGCGGTCACCCGGACGGCCAGGCTGCCCGCCCCGGTGGCGGGCGCGATGCCGCTCAGAACGCCGGTCTGGGAATCGATGTGCAGCCAGGACGCAGCATTCGGGCCGGAGGTCTCGATGGCGGTGAAGCGCAAGGCCGATGCCTGCGGATCGGTGAACCCGCTCGCCAGCGCGACCGACACCGGCTGCGAATCGAGGAGGATCACGCTTCCCGTGTGCCCGCTCGCCACCGGCGCTGCCGCATGGATCGCGACCGCGACCCGTTCGGTGGCGCTCCGCCCGCTCGTGTTCGTGGCCGTCACCTGCAGGCCGAGCGAGCCCGGCGTGATCGGGCACGTGCCGCTGATCGTGTCCGTCGCCGGGTTGAACGACAGGCCCGAGGGCAGCGCCTGCCCGTTCGCCTCGGTGACGCTGTAGGTCAGGTGCTCGCCGAGCGGGTCGGTGAAGGTGTTCGCCGCGACCGCGAGATTCGCCGCCGTCCCGACGGTCCAGCTCGATGCGGTCGTCCGGTGCGCCAGCGTCGGCGTGTCGACGCCCTTGTCGCCGACCGTCAGGATCTGGCTCTTGACCGCGCCGCCCGAATCCGTCGCGGTCAGCTTGATCGGCGTCGTGCCGGCCGTGGTCGGCGCGGTTCCCGAGAAGTGCAGCGTCGCCGGGTCGAAGCTGAGCCAGGACGGCAGCGCCTGGCCGTTCGCGAGCGTCGCCGCGTAGGTCAAGGCCATGCCCTGCGGGTCGGTGAAGCTGCCTCCTGAGAGCGCGACCGCCTGGCCGGCGTAGACGGTCGCTCCCAGCGTCCCGCCCGTGACGGTTGGCGCCGCGGGCGGCCGGTCGGTGAGCCTGAACGACTCGGAGGCCGAGCCGCCATCCGTGTTCGTGGCGGTGAGCTTGAGGGCGGTGGTCTTGACGACCGGAGTCGGCAGCCCGGTGCCGGACAGCGTCCGGGTCGATGCATTGAAATGCAGCCAGCTCGGCAGCGCCTGGCCGTTGGCCTGGGTGAGGCTGTAGGTCAGCGACTCGCCGAGCGGGTCGGTGAAGAGATTGGCAGGCAGGACGATCGAGAACGCGGTGCCGCCGGTGACCTGGGCTGAGGCGCTTCTGGCGGCGGGCGTGTCGAGCACGTCGGAGAGGGTGAAGCTCGCCGAGGCAACGCCGCCGCCGGTGTCGGTTGCGGTGAGCTTGATCGCCGTGTTCGACGCCGTCGCCGGGGCGACCCCGCTGAACGTCTGCGTCGTCGCGTTGAAGCTGAGCCAGGACGGCAGCGCCGCCCCGTTCGCGAGCGTGGCCGTGTAGGTCAGCGCCTCGCTGTTGGGGTCGACGAAGGTACCGGCGACGGCGAAGCTGAAGGCGTGTCCCTCATAGGCTTTCTGCGTCGCGATGGCCTTGACCAGCCGCGGCGGCGGCGGCGCCTTCACCGCCAGGGTGAAGGTCTCCGTGGCTGCGAGGTTGCTCGTGTCGGTCGCGGTCACCCGGATCGTCAGCGTCTGCGCTGTGCTCGGCGCCGTCCCGGAGAAGATTCCGGTCGCAGCGTCGAACGCAAGCCAGCCCGGCAGCGCCGCACGACTGGAAAGCGCCGCCGTGTATGTGAGCGCCTGGCCCTGCGGGTCGGTGAACGTGTCGGCGGCGAGCGCAAAGCTCAGCGCGTGGCCAGTCAGCACGCTCTGCGAACCGGTCCGATCGGTGAGCTTCGGCGGCGCGGCCTTCGTGGCTGGCGCCGAGCCGCTCACCGCGACGGTGACCGACGACCAATCGCCCCAGTAGCCGCTCGCGTTCTCGGCGCGGAGCTCGACCGTGTCCGTGCCCGCCGCCGAGCCCGCCAGGAAGCCGAGCCCGCCCAAACTTGCCGACGCCGCGGCGGTCGCGGCCGAACGCGCGGTCGAGCTGGCGACGCCGTTGACGGTGATGCTGCCATAGGACGGGGTGGCGTAGGCCTGGTAGGCGACGATGCGGGTGCCGGCCCAGTCGGACGCCGAGAACAGCGCGGCAAGTGATTGCGACTGACCGAGGCCCAGCGCATCGTTCGCCACCAGCCCAGTGACGGTCGGCGTATCCAGGCGATAGACGACCACCGTCGCGGCGTTGACGCCGGTGAATTCCTGGCTGGCCGGATGCGGCGCCAGGACGGTGATGTCGCTGGCGCTGCCGTCATGCGCGCTGTTCGCCCCGCCGGCGTAGGCCATGTTGTCGACGAGCATGGCGCTCGTGCCCGAGCCGGACACCACGGTGGTGATGTGGCCGCCGCCGCCGGCGGGCTCGAAGACGACCTGGTCGCCGGCCCGGAGCAGCGACTCCCAGGCGCCGTTCGCGCTGGCCGGCCCGTTATAAGCGACCTTCCACTCGCTGCTCGTCGCATCGACCCCGGCGGTGCCGACCGCGCTGCTCGCAACCGTCAGCCCTGCGCCCGCCTCGGCGTCGATGGTGCTCGCCAGCAGCCAGCATCCCTCGTCGTTCCAGGCGTCGCCGACGAATTTCATCGCCGTCGAGCAGATCGAATCCGGTGTCGCCTGGGTGGTCGCGGTGGCCGCGCCGACCGACTGCGTGGCGAAGGTTGCCGTGCCGTAGTCGGTCCAGTCGCCCGGATTGACCGCCATCGTGACGCTGTCATCGGCGTAGGCCGAGGTCAGCGAGGCGGTGTTGGTGCCGAAGAAGCTGAGATCCGCGAGTTCACCGGCGCTGGCGGACGAGTTGTATGTGAGGTCCAGGAGGTTGCCGTAGGTGGCATTCTCATAGGTGCCGCTGGCCGCGTCCCAGGTGAAGACGATGCCGACGCCGCGCTCATCGCCGCCGATCGCGGTGAAGGCGGCGCTCTCTCCGTCCCCGCTCAGCGTCCCGGTGGTACCGCTCTCGCCCGCGGTGTATTCGTCGCGGTCAAGACCGGAGACGATCAGGTAGGTCGGGTTCGAACCGTCCGCCGTGACGGACAGGATCTGCGACATCCGGACGCTCTGTGCGTCCGGACTTGCGAACGCGCTGTCGACGACTTCGACCGTCATCTCGGCCTCGTGGCTTGCAGGATAAGGAGTCGCAAACGCTCTGATTCCGTGCCGGAGGGCCGGCCCGGAACGCGTCGACTATTCCGCGAATCCCGTAATCAACGGGTTAACGCGATCCGTTCGGGTCTTCGTCCCTGCGCCCGTCACGACGTGATCGGCGCGCGTTCGAGCCGCCGCGCCGGTTGCCGGGGCGTCGCGGTGTCCTGGTCGGACGCCGAGATCGGGACAGGGATGGAGGCTCGGATTCGGCTGCTGGATGCGACGGATGCGACGGTCGGGATCCGGAGCTGAGCGCGGAACCGCGGGCCTGGCGGCGGGCTGGCGGGCCGGCTGGCGATCAGAAGGACGGTCGGCGGTTTCGATTCTACAAGCTGGAGTGACTTCCGATTCGCGGGACGCGAGTCAATGTCGGACAGCACCGACTCTTCAAATCCGGGACGCCTCGCAAAAAAAGGCCGGTGGGATCGTCGCCGCCTGCGTTTCACACTACCAGCTGACGCCTGCGGGTATGCCCGCCCGGCCACACAGGAGCTGGTGCGTCGCCCGCCGCGGTTCGGGTGGGCGCCGTCGCGCGTCGACGCGATCCCTGCACCGGCGATGACCATCTGGCGTGCGTTCTGACTGCGACCCTTCGTCCCTACCGCGCCGAGCGAAACCGGCGCACCGGCCCTGGCTCCCGACCGTGCCACGGCACATCACTCACGACGGTTGGCGATCCCGCCGCGCATTGGGATCGGGTCGCATGGGAATCCGCCCGCGGACATCGCGATCCGATACGCCCGGACTAGGCGCAGGTGTCGGCAGGTCCTCCGCGGCCGACGCGGCCGCGACGTGCCTTACCACGCCTCGCGGGCGCAGCCTGATCGACGTTCTCCTCGTTGAGGACCTTCTGCAGCCGCTGCGCGGCGAGCACGACGTGCCGTCGCATCGCCTCCCGCGCCCCAAGCGCGTCTCCCGCCTGGATCGCAGACGCAATCGCCGAATGCTCGGCGATCGTCGCCGCCTTCGTGGGCTCCAGCCGAAACGTCCCGATATACCAGACGCTGACCAGGCTCTGAATTGTGTTCGACACGCTGAGATAGAGAGCATTGCGGGCGGCGGTGGCGATCTCCGCGTGGAATTCGTTGTCCAGCTGCATGAACTCCTGAGGACGATATCGCTCGCCCTGCATCCGCTCGACCATGCGGACCAGCCGGGGTGCCATGTCGGGGCTGCCGAAGGTCGCAGCGCGAGCGGCACACTCGCCCTCTATCAAGACCCGCATGTCGACGAGGTCGCTCAGATTGCGCTCCGTCAGGAGCATGCCCCACTGGAATGCGCCCGAGAGCAGAGCGGACTGCGATTCGCGAATGAACGAGCCATCGCCGGGACGCGAGTCGATGACCCCGACGATGACCAGACTCTTGATCGCCTCCCGGATCGTCGAGCGTCCGACATTGAAGCGGGCGGCGAGTTCCTTCTCGGGCGGGATCCGATCCCCGGGCCGCCACACGCGTCGCATGATCAACTCGGCAATGGCGGCGACAATTTCCTGCGGCAACGTCGCCCGGCCAAGCGGTCTCAGCAGTTGTTCGGATGCCGACTGCCCGTCCGTGTCTCCGGCTCGCACTTCCAGAGACCGCATCAGACTTCTTGTCCGGAACCGATGCCGACCCGGCAGGAGGTCGCGTGCATTTCAGCCCGCCCGTAACACTGACCTGGTCACAAGGGCACCATCCCGCATGCGATCACGGCGACAGCGTCGCGTCGGCGCAATCCGATCCCACGGCTCCCAGGCGGCAAGCGGGCCGGGTCTGCGCTCACGGCCGCTGCACGCCCTGGGTGTTCAGGTAGACTGCGTAAAGCGACGTGAAGCCGCAGATGAAGAGGCGGTTCCGCTTCGGTCCGCCGAAGCAGACGTTCGCCACCTTTTCCGGAACCTTGATCTTCCCGATCAGATCGCCGCCCGGCGTCACGCACTGCACGCCATCCCCCGCGCTGGTCCACACATTGCCATCCACATCGACGCGGAATCCGTCGGCGATGCCGGGTGAAATGTCGGCCAGCACGCGGCTCGCGCTCAGCCGGTTGTCGGCGTCCACACGAAAGGCGCGGATGTGATGCGGCTTGGTGGGATCCGGCCAGAAGCCGGAATCGGCAATGTAGAGAGTGGCCTCATCCGGAGAAAAGGCGATCCCGTTCGGCCGGCTGAAGTCGTCTGCGACGACCTGCAGGCTGCGGTCGCGCGGGTCCAGTCGATAGACGTTGCAGGCACCGATCTCGCTTTCGACCTTGCCGCCCTCATACTCCGCGCTGATGCCGTAGCTCGGATCGGTGAACCAGATGGTGCCATCGGATTTCACGACGACATCGTTGGGAGAGTTCAGACGTTTGCCCTCATAGCGGTCGGCCAGCACGGTGATGCTGCCGTCAAGCTCGGTTCGGGTCACCCGCCGGGTCTGATGCTCGCAGGTGACGAGACGACCGGCGCGATCACGGGTGTTGCCGTTGGAGAAATTCGAGGGCGCGCGGAACACGCTCACCGCACCTGTCTCTTCCTCCCAGCGCAGCATCCGGTTGTTCGGCAGATCGCTCCAGATCAGGCAGCGTAGGTCTGCGAAATAGGCCGGCCCTTCGGCCCATCGCATGCCGGTATGAAGCCGCTCGAGCCAGACGATGGGAATCGTGTACTGCCGGAAGCGCTGATCAACGATCTCGAACGGATCCTCGTTCGGGCTGCTCATGGCCAGGTTTCCCCTATTCGCTATCCTCACCCGCGGTCGCCACCTGCCGCCGGCGCGCCGCGGCGTAGACCGATAGACCGACCGCGATGATCAGGATGCCGCCGTTGAAGAAATACTGAACGAAGAACGGCGCCCCCAACTGTTGCACACCGGAGAACGAGAACGCCAGGATCAGCACGGCCAACAGGGTGCCGACGACGTTCACCCGCCCGGGGCGGATCGAGGTTGCGCCCAGCAAGGTGGCCGCGAAGGCGGGAAGGAGATATTCGGGACCGACCGACGGCGTCCCGGCTTGCAATATGCTGCCGAGCATGATGCCGGCGATGCCGCTGAGCAGGCCGGATACGACGAACGCGCCGCCGACGTGCCGCGCCACTCTGATGCCAATCAGCTCGGCCGCGCGCGGGCTCGCGCCGATGACGTAGAGAGCCCGACCGACCGGAAGGCGCTCAGTGACGATCCACAAGACAATCGCCACGATCGCGACGTAGACCGCGGGAAGCGGCACGTGGCCAACGATCTGGGTCAGGTTGCCAAACGTCTCCGGGAGATTCATCCCGACGATCTGCTGCCCACCCGTGTACCAGTTGGACACGCCATAGAGCAGCGTCCCGACGCCCATCGTCGCTATGAAGGAATCGATGCTGAACACGGTCACGAGAATGGCGTTGAACAGCCCGACCAGGAGCGCGATCGCCAGCACAATGGCGGTTGCCGCAGGCCAGGAGAGATTCTGGTCGACTTGAAGTGCCACGATCAACACTTGCGCCATGCCGAGATGGAATCCGACCGAGAGGTCGAATTGCCGCGTCGCCAGCGGCACCATTTCCGCAAGCGCGAGCATGGCGGTGACCGATTGGCCGACCAGGATGTTGTTGATGTTCGACGCGCTGAGAAAGGTCGTCGGCCGCAACAGGCCGAAGGCGACCATGACGAGCACGAAGACCAGTGCGAGACCGTAGTTGGAGATGAACTCGGAGACGCGGGCGAAATCGACGAGGCGCACCGCGCCGCTGCGAACGCCTGCCTGAGGTTTCATGGCGTGTTGCACCAGCTCATGTCCTATCCCGCCGCGGACCCACCCAGGGAGGAGCGCGCCACCAGATTGTCCATCGTCAGGGCCGCAGCGCGCAACTCGCCGATCGTCTGGCCGCGCGCAATGATCAGTGCCCGGTCGCAGAGGGCAGCGACTTCCTCGAAATCCGACGACACCACCAGAACCGCGGCACCTGCGTTGGCGGCATCGCGCACCATCCGATGGATCGCCAGCTTGGCGCCGATGTCGACGCCCGCCGTCGGCTCCTCGAGGATGTAGACACGTGCGCCCCGGCCAAGCCAACGGGCGACGAAGACCTTCTGCTGGTTGCCGCCGCTCAGCCAGTCGATCATCGCCTCGCTGTTCGCCGGCCGCACGTCGAATTGCGCCAGGACGGCTTGCGTACGCTGCCGTTCGCCCGCCGGCGAAAGCAAGTGCCAGGCACTGCCGTGCGTCAACGCAGGATCCGGATACAGATTTTCCCGCAGCGACATGCCGAAGAGGACACTCTCGCGCACCCGGTCACCGGCGAGGAGCGCAATCCCGGCGGCCACTCGTCGGGGGATGTCGTCGGCGACGGACAGCTCCGCTCCATCCAGGAGGATGCGGCCTCGGTCCACACGCGTTTCGCCGAAAATCGCCCGCCCGATCATCCGCTGTCCGGCGCCGCGTAGGCCGACCAGACCGACGATCTCGCCCGCCTCGACCCTGAAGGATGTCGGTCCGAGGCTACCGATCCGAAGCTCCGTCACTTCGAGGACGGCCGCACGCGTTCTGTGCTCGACGTGAGCGGCATGGGCGAAATCGACGGCGCGGCCGAGCATGTCCTCGACCAGCGACGCCGGTGTCACCTCCGCGATCGGGGCCGTGCGGATGTGCCGTCCGTCACGCAGCACCGTGACGCGGTCGACCAGACCAAACAATTCGTTCAGGCGATGGCTGACATAGATCGCACTCGCTCCCCGTGCGCGCAGCTTTCGCAGTACGTCGAACAGGCGCCGGGCGTCGGGCTCCGGCAGGGAGGCGGTCGGTTCATCGAGCACGATGACGCGGGCCTCGCGTGACAGCGCCCGGACGATGCCGAGCAATGCCTTGTTGGCGGCATTCAGAGTGCCGACCAGCGATCGCGGATCAGGGGCGGCCACACCCATCGTCTGATAGATGCGGCTGGCGCGCCGCCAGACTTCCGACCAGTCGATCAGGCCGGCCGCGCGGGGATATCCAGCCACCAGGGCGACATTTTCGCCCACGCTCAACTCGTCGACGAGACCAAGGTCCTGATGCACGAACGAGATCGGCAGGCGCTCGCCATGCGGATGCACCACGCGCCCTTCCAGGCGGATTTCGCCGGCGTCCGGCGGATAGAGCCCGGCGAGAGTCTTGATCAGCGTCGACTTTCCGGCGCCGTTCTCGCCGATCAGCGCATGGATTTCGCCGGGCCGGAGCGCGAAGTCGACGTGATCAAGGGCCAATGTGCCGATGAACCGCTTCACCAGGCCACGCACTTCCAGCACCGCAGCCGTGCCGGCCGGGCTGTCAGGCCCGGCCGGCGCCGCCGTCACGCCGGGCGCAGAACTGCCCGGCGAGTTCAGCAAGTCTTGTTTTCCTTCAGCCAGATGTTCGTGTAGTGGCACGCAAAGTTGTTGCTGGGGATGAACTGGTTGTCCTTGCCGCCTTCGGCGTTGACATTCTCCCTGGTGACCAGATAGGTCGGTTGAAGGAACTCGGCCGGCGGTTGCCCCGCCATCGCGCGCACGGCGGCATCGATCGCCTCATAGCCGAACAGGGTGCTCGGCTCGGGAACGGTCGCAACTTCATAATTGCCCTTACGGATCATCTCATAGGTGGCGGGCGGCCCGTCCGCACCCACCAGCTTGACCTTTTCAGGCGAGATCCCGGAGGAACGCAGGGCCGACGCGACATACGGATAGTATCCGTCGCAGCAGGTGGTCACCCACCAGCTGTCGCCGTGGCGCGCCAACAAACCGGACACCACGGAGGAGATGCGCGCGGTGTCGCCGATCGGCACGTTCACTTCCTCGAGAAACTTGCAGCCGCTGCAGTTCTTGATCGGCTCTATCGTGGCCTTGGCCTTGAACCGGGCAATCGCGTAGCTCGTGTCCACCATGTGGATGTCAGACGCGGTCCCGTTGGAGTTTGCGATGACGTACGCCGCTTCGGTCTGACCGATCTGCGCCGGATTGGAGACGATGTTCATATAGAGCCCGAGTTGCGGATCCGGGCCAGGAAAGGCGGTGGCGTGAATGCCGATCACCGGAATGCCGCGCTTGACCGCTTCCTGAATCGGCCGCTGCAGCGCGTTCGCATCGGCCGGCGTGATGATCGCCGCGGGATTGATGGCGAGCGCCTGGTTCATCGCCGCGAGCTGACCGCCAACCGTGCCCTGACCGTTGAAGGTGACGACCTTCCAGCCGATCGCGCTCGCGGCATCGATAATGCCCTTCCCCCAATAGATGTAGGCCGTGTAGGACTGATCGGCCGACACCCAGGCAATCGTGAGAGGCTTGCGGATCGCCTGCGGGCCGCTGGTCGGTCCCGTCCACTCCGTCTGCGGACGGGTGCGCTCGGCCACGATCGTTTTGGCCTGCGCGACCGTCAGTGTCGGGTCGATTTTCGGCTCGGGCCAGGCCGGGAACGGCTTCGCGCGGGCGCCGGGCACCTGCGCCGAGGCCGGAGCGGTCAGCATCCCCAATGCAAGCGCGGCAGGCAAGACCACCCCGATCCGCGTGCGCCACCCGGTTCCGGCGCTCGGCTGCTGCAAGATTTTCATTGACGTTTCCTCCTTCCGTCGTCTGGTCATCGCACCTTCTTGGCGTGACGGTGCATCAAGTGTGCTCGACGAAGCGAATCATCCCGCCTCGACGCCGGTTCAAGCAAATGCGCCGACGAATTCGCCGGCCTCGACGATCTTCTCGTCGTCCAGCCAGATCGTGGGCTGGCTGATGATGCCGTCGAGGTGGATCCTGGACTGGACCGACCCGCCGGGCAGCGTGGCGCTGCTGCCGGTGCTGACATGGGTCCAGCCGAAAATGCGCTCGCCTTCGAAACTCGGATCCTCGCCGATCAGCGCGGCGCCAGGGTTCGTGCCGATGCCCCAGGCGGCAAACTCGTACGCGTTGTCGTCCTTCAGGGCGGCGAGCATCTGGGACAGTCGCCTCGCCTCGTTGCCGCCTTCGATCCGCACCAGGCGACCGTTGTCGAACGTCATCGTGACCGGAGACGTGACACGCCCGATCTGCGTGATCGACCCGTCGACGACAGCGACGCCGGCCGCGCTTTTCGGACGGGGGACGCTCAGGAACAGGCCGGGCGGAAACGCATCGAGATCGCCGCGGCTCGCGGCGACGCCGTCGAGGATCGCCAGGGGATGCTCGAGCTCGTAGTGCATGTCCGTCCCGAGCGTCGTGGTCACGCGGGCCGTGCGCGCCCGCGCCACCCGTTCCGCCACCCGGTTCGTCAGCCGAACCAGGGCTTCGATATCGACCGAGAGCGTCCGGAGGAAGCCATCCTCGGTGACGCCCGGCATGGTGATGATCCGCGCGCCGGACTGCTGCGCGGCAACGCGCGCCGCGGAGTGCGTCAGCGAATAGGACGTGTAGAGATAAGCGATGTCCGTTGCCTGCATTGCGGCGCGCACGGCCGCCGGCGGCTCCTGCGGCGTGCTTCGTCGCGTCGGCATCACCGTCAGAACCGGCTCGGCACCGGCAGCGAGCGCCGCCGCCATCAATACCTCGGCAACGCGCGGATCGCGCATCGTGTCGGTGACGATCAGCACCCGCTCGCCGGCCTTGACGTTGCCGCAGGTCTCGATCGCCACACGCGCGCAGCGCTGCAACTCGACCGATTTCATTCCTCCCTCCCGCCTTTCGGCAGACGCCTTCCGGTCGCCGCATCCGCGCGGCCAGGCCGCTCAGTGAACCCGCTCGCCCCTCGCCCTGGTGCGGCGCCCCTCCATCGCCGACGCGACGTTGTCCGTCATCTCGCGCGGCAGCGGCGGCCGCCCCCGGATCATGTCCGTCGCCTTCTCGGCGACCATCATCGTGGACGCACACGTGTTCGCCGAAGGTATGTCCGGCATGATCGAGGCATCGACGACACGCAGCCCCTCTATTCCGTGCACCCGCAACCCATCGTCGACGACGGCGGCCTGGTCGTCTGCCGGGCCCATGCGGGCCGTTCCCATCACGTGATAGCAGGACACGCCAAGGCGCCGGGCATAGTCGAGCAGCTCATCATCCGTGGTCACGTCCTTGCCGGGCAAGGTCTCGTGGTCGAAAAATGCCGCCAGCTCCGGCGTTCGCAGCAGCAGGCGTGCGGTGTGCAAGCCAGAGACCAGCACCTTTCGGTCGTGCGGATCCTCCAGGTAGTTCGGCTGCACGATCGGCGCGTCGGCCGGATCCGGGGAGCGGGCGCGAACATGGCCGACGCTGCGCGGCCGGTGCTGCCACACGCCGCATGTCATCCCCGGGTAGTCGTCGAGCAGCCCGACATAGCCTTCGCGATAGCTCGCCGGCGTGAACACGCCCTGCAGATCGGGCAGCGCCAGTTCCGGGCGTGACTTCCAGAACCAATGCACGAGCGACGGACTGAGTGCGAGGATGTTGGGCCGGCCGCGCAGCCAGCGGCCGATTTGACCGGCGAGCCTGACACCACGGGCGAGTTCGTTGATCGTGGTGCTGCCCTTGACTTTGGCGACCATGCGAACGGAATAGTGATCGCGCAGGTTTTCGCCGACGCCGGGCAGTTCGCGGATCACTGGAACTCCGATCGACTGCAGCAACGCCGCGGGCCCGACGCCGGAGAGTTGCAGCAGTTTGGGCGTGTTCATCGCCCCGGCGCACAAGATGATCTCGCGCCCTGCACGCACGGTGTTCTCCGCGCCCCGGCTGCCACCGGCCCGATATCGCACGGCATTGGCTCGCTTGCCATCAAACATGATCTGGGTCGCTTGAGCCTTGGTCCGGACATCGAGGTTTCTGCGCCGCATCGCGGAGCGCAGGAAGGCGCGCGCCGCGCTCTGCCGCCAGCCGTTCGCAATCGTGCGCTGGAAATATCCCACGCCAAGCTGGGATTCGCCATTGTAGTCGCGGTTTGGCGGTATGCCGTGGCCGGCCGCGCCCGCGATGAAGGCCTCGCAGATTGGGTGAAACCAGTCCATGTCGGTGACCGCCTGCTCGCCGACGCGGCCATGGAATGCGGCATCGCCGACGCCGATCTTGCGCTCGGAGCGCTTGAAGTACGGCAGAACATCCGCATAGCCCCAGCCGCGATTCCCGGCGTCCGCCCAGGCGTCGAAATCGGACGGCAGCCCGCGGTTATAGACGAGACCGTTGATCGACGTGGACCCGCCCAGGGTGCGTCCGACCGGGATCGGCACGCGACGACCGTTGGTGTTGCCTGTGGGTTCGCTCGAGAACTGCCAGGTGAAGTCCGGGTTGAACAATACTTTGATGAAGCCGGCCGGGATGTGCAGGAGAGGATGCCAGTCGCGCGGCCCCGCTTCCAGCAGGCATACACTGCTCTGCGGATCCTCCGTCAGCCGGGCAGCCAGTATCGACCCCGCCGCGCCCGCCCCGACGAGGACATAGTCGAACGTATCAGCGTTCTCGGTCGCACTGCTCGCCACCCGTCAACCTCCGGACAGCTGCACATGTCGTGAGCGGGGCGGCATTCCCCGATCTGTCTGACTGTCAGACATTTGGGCGCCGCGGTCAACAGCAAAGGTCTGACGATCTGGCCTTGGGCGTCCGCTTTCGGCGGCCTGCTGCCGATCGGTGGATTCATCGACCGTGCGAGCCGAGACGGCGCGATCAGAGCGCCATCACTGGCACCGCCATCTCCAGCTTTGCGCGGCAGCGGCGAGGCCGGGTGCCACGACGGCAAGGGATGCACCTGCCGACCAACGTGCCGATCGCCACCACGGATACCGCGGGCAATGAACTTGTGCCGCGACACTCACGGTCATGCCTGTCCCGTCCGAGGCACTTTCAGCCGCCGGCTCAACCGGCGATGCGACGCGTGCCTCTAGCTGGCAAGCCAGGCGCCTTCGACAGGGACGAGCGCGCCGGTCATGTCGCGCCCGGCTGCGCCGCACAGAAAGACCATCAGCGCGCTGACGTTCTGCGGCGAGATGAATCGCCCGCTCGGCTGCTTGCCGGCCAGGAACTCCCGTTCGGCAAGTTCGCGCGGGATGCCGCGCTCGTGCATGAGCGCCTCGAGTCGCCGCTCCGTCCCCGGCGTCAGTACCGAGCCGGGGCAAAGGCTATGACAGGCGATGTCGTAGTCCAGGTTCTCCAGCGCCACCGCACGGGTCAGCCCGAGCAGCGCCGATTTGGTGGTGACATAGTCGACACGGTTGATGGTTCCGCGCTGTCCGTAAACCGATGCCATGTTGAAGATCCGACCGAAATTGCGCTGGCGCATGCCGGGAAGTGCCAGACGGATGGCGTGGAAGGCGGCAGAGAGGTTCACCGCCAGCGCGGCGTCCCAGCGGTCCGGCGGAAACTCGGTGATCGGGGCGAAGTGCCGCACGACGGCGTTGTTCACCAGAATGTCGATGCGGCCGAACCGTGTCTCGGTGGTCCGCAGCAGCCGTTCGACTTCCTCGGCCCGCCCGACATCCGCGCGGCAATAGGTGACGCGCGTGCCGGCCCTGGTTGCGAGCGCCGCGCAGGTCGCCTCGATCGACGAATCGGCCTCGATGCCATTCAGCATGACATCGCATCCGGCCTGCGCCAGCGCTTCGGCCATGGCGAAGCCGAGGCCGCCGGTCGACCCGGTCAGCACTGCCACGCGACCGGCCAGGACCCGGTCAGACGCCACCGTTGCTTCCTCCGCGCGTCACGTGCGGCACACGCCCGGAGTCAACGCTACGAGCCGCACCTTCCCGAGGCAAGCGAGCCGCGCGCAACCGGAACCGAAGCTGCGTCGGGCCGGCAAAGCTCCGCGCGCAGTCTCGGAAGTTGCGCTTCGCGAGGGTTGCCGCGCCAGTCGCTTCGGCATAGGATTGCAGGGATGCAACCGTGCCGTGGGCGCAACTGCGGGCGACAGATGGAGGAGACGGCGTGGCTCGGTCGCAGCAACCGACACCCTCCGACCGCATGCTTCGCTATGTGGTGGAAAGCCGCACCTGCCATGAGCGGCTGCGCGACGGGCTGACACAGCTTGCCGGCATTGCGCTGCTGATGATGACGCGACGCAACCGGATCGACAGCCTGCAGGCGCCGCTGGACGCGGCGCGCGCGTTGCTCGTGCCGCCGTTCGAGGCGCTGGCTTGCCTCGCGGTACCCAGGGAGGCGCGGCATCACCACCAGCATCTGCTGACCGCCGCGGACGCGCTGCGGCAGGCGATCGCACGGATCGAAACCTGCCTCTATCCGAACGCCGACGAGCGCAGCCGATCGGCCCTGACGCGGTCGCTGCGCCGGGCGACGGAGCATCTCCGCGCGGCGGGCGCGCTGCTGCCGGGATTCGCGATGGTCGACATGGCGCAGGCCTGCTGCGCCTGCCATGCCGCTCCCGTCCGGCCCACCTGCCTGGCAGGCTGAACCCAGCAGCGGAAACTCCCATGTCACAGTATTCGATCTGGGTACTGGACTACGCGGCCGTCGAGACGTTCCCGCTCAGCGTCATGCTGTACGGCCCGCAATATCAAGGCACCCGCAAGCTTCCCTACGCCTATGTCCTGCTCAAGGGCCAGGGTCGCACCATCCTGATCGACACCGGCTACGACCACGTGAACTACGGCCGGACCCTGGCCGAGCTCTACGGCGTATCGAACTATCACGGACCGGCCCAGGTGCTGGCGGAATGCGGCGTGCGGCCGGAGGACGTCACCACCGTGTTCATCACCCATGCGCATTTCGATCACATGGGCGCGATGCACCACTTCCCGAACGCGCGTTTCTACATCCAGCAGCGGGAAGTCGACAAATGGGTCTGGGCGCTGACGCTCGGGCCCGAATTCCGCTTCCTGGTCGGCGCGGCGGATCCGGCGGACATTGTCAAGGCCGTCGAGTTGACGCAGCAGGGCCGGATGATTTGCGTCGACGGCGACGTGCAAGATGCGCTGCCGGGGATTGACCTGCACCTCGCGGCCGATACCCACACCTATGGTTCGATGTATGTCACCGTGCGGAACGACGGCGCATCCGCCAGCCAGGATGTCTTCGTGTTCGCCGGCGACCTGCTCTACACCTACGACAACCTGACCGGGCTGGATCAGGAGAACCCGCAATACGTGCCGATCGGGCTCGCCGTCGGCAGCCAGTCCAACCTGATCTTCGCGACCGCTGAGATGCTGCGGCAGGCGGGAGGCGAGCCCCGCCGCGTCGTTCCGGTGCATGAGACCCGGCTGAAGGATGTGTTCCCGTCGCGGCGGACGACAGCGGGGCTGTACGTCGTCGAGCTCGCCCTCACGGCGGACGAGACGAGCAAGGTTTTCTGACGCGCCCGGGCCTGCGCCCGGTTCATATCGATCGGCTCGGAAGGATGGCGCTATGGCGGAACAGGAAAAGCAGGTGCCCGGCGTCTACAAACGTCGCGTCGGCGACATGCTGGTGACGGTGGTCAATGACGG
>DATJSJ010000276.1:0-70907 GCA_035504175.1 Acetobacteraceae bacterium | reverse complement strand
ATCGAGGATTGGCTCGCCGCTTAAGGCCAGGGGCTCTGCCCCTGGACCCCGCTGGGGGCAGCGCCCCCAGACCCGCAAAACGAATGGGGGTCTGGGGCCTCAGGCCCCAGCAGGGGTCCAGGGGGCAGCGCCCCCTGGCCTTTTATTTCAGATCCTCCAGACTCTCGATCACCCGGCTCACCATCCCGTAGGCGATCGCCTCCTCCGCACTCATCCAGTAGTTCCGGTCCGTATCCCGCGCGACCTTCTCGTACGGCTGGCCCGTCTCCCGCGCGACCAGCCGGTTCAGGCGCTCGCGCATCTTCACGATCTCCCGCGCCTCGATGTCGATATCGACCGCCGGCCCGCGCACGCCGCCCATCGGCTGGTGCAGCAGGAAGCGCGTGTTCGGCAGGCAGAGCCGCCGCTCCCGCCGCCCGGCGAGGAAGATCAGCGCCCCGGCGCTCGCCACCCACCCCGTGCCGATCACCCGCACCGGCACCTGGCTGTCGACGAAGCGGATCACGTCGTGGATCGTGTCGCCGCTCTCGACGTGTCCGCCGGGCGAGTTGATGAAGACGTCGATCGGGCCGTCGGCATCGCCCGCCAGCGCCAGCATCCGTCCCGTGACGTCGCGCGCCAGCTTGTCGTTGATCGCACCGAAGATCAGCACCTTGCGCTGCTTCAGCAGCCGGCCTTCCAGCTCGTTGACCGGCGAAGAGAGGGTGCGGTTGTCGCCCGGTTCCTTCGGCTCGGGACCCGGCGGCTCCGGAATATCGGGCGTTTCGGGCGAATCCGGATCCGGCTCGTCGTCGTCCAGCAGGCGCAGGTCAGCCATCGGGCTCTCCAGAAGTAGAAATCGGGCGCAATCTGCGTCATCGCGGCGGCAAGATCGACCCCGGTTCGTCAGGGAGGGGCCGCAATTCGCCGGCCGGGCGCGCTAGGATCCGATCCATGACCGAACCATCGCTCCTCGTCTTCGCCGCGGCCACGCTCGCGCTGATGCTGCTGCCCGGTCCGAACGTCGCGCTGATCGTGGGCACCAGCCTGACCCACGGCGTGCGGGCCGGGCTGCTGACCGTGCTCGGCACCAGCCTGGCCATGACCGTGCAGCTGGGCCTGACCGTCGGGGGAATGGCGGCGCTGCTCGCTGCGGCGAGCACGGCGCTCGACTGGCTGCGCTGGATCGGCGTCGCCTACCTGCTCTGGCTCGGCTTGCGGCAATGGCAGGCGCCGCCGGCCGGGACCGCCGCAGCCGCGCCGGGACGCCGCCGGATTCTGGGCCGCGCCGCGCTGGTGGCGCTGACGAATCCGAAGACGCTGCTGTTCTGGGGCGCCTTCCTGCCGCAGTTCGTCCGGCCGGACCGTCCCGCGGGGCCGCAGCTTGTGGTCCTGGCCGGGCTCGTGCTGGCGATCGCGCTGGTCTTGGACAGCGGCTGGGCCGTGCTGGGCGGCCGGGCGCGGTTCCTGCTGCGCGGGCGGGGGCGACTCGGCCAGCGCCTTTCGGCCGGCGTGCTGCTGAGCGCGGCGGTGGGACTCGCGGTCGCGCACCGGCGGTGACGGCCCGACCACGCCGGCCGGTGCCGCGGACGTGATCGCCCGCTGGCGGCGGCGCGCGCCCGGCCGGCGAGCCCGGCCGGTCGGCGCGAACCTCGCCCCGCGCTCCGCCTGCGGTGGGTGACGCGCGCGCGGTGCGGGGCGCCGGCCCTTGCCTTGGGGGGCCGGGTCCGGTGATCTCCGGACCGCGCCGCGGCCGCGGCGCGCAGGCCGCCGGCGCGCTCCGACGGCCA
This sequence comes from Acetobacteraceae bacterium, assembly GCA_035504175.1. GTDB lineage: Bacteria > Pseudomonadota > Alphaproteobacteria > Acetobacterales > Acetobacteraceae > DATJSJ01. Next base: position 69,138 of record DATJSJ010000276.1, on the reverse strand, counting down.
GTCGCACACCTACTTCGGAGAACGCCATCGATGAGACGCACCACGCGCTGGGGCCTTGCCGTTGCCTTGCTGCTGCCGTTCGCGGCCTGCTCCGGCAGTCCGCCGCCGCCCCCGCCGCCGCCCACGCCGGTTCCGGCGGCTCCGGTGCTTTCTCAGAGGGATCGCGATTTCATCAATCAGGCCGCGACCGGCGGGCTGGCGGAAATCCGGCTCGGCCAGCTCGCCATCCAGCAGGCGACCAGCCCGGCGGTGCGCAAGTTCGGCCAGCATATGATCGACCAGCACACGAGGGTGGACCAGCAGCTCGGGGAGATTGCGCAGGCCAGGGGCGTGACCCTGCCGAGCACGCTCGATCCGGCGCAGGAGGAGATCATGGCGCAGCTCGCGGAGGAGCACGGCAGCCGGTTCAATCTCGACTACCTGCACAACCAGGTCGCCGCGCATCAGGCGCAGCTCGAGCTGTTCCAGCAGGAGGTCAGCGACGGCACCGATGCCGATCTGAAGGCCTTCGCCGCGCAGACCATTCCGGTGATCCAGCGCCACCTGGCCCAGGCGCAGCGGCTGCTCGGCTCGCATCGCCTGCGCTGAGCGGGGCGGGCGCGACCGGCGCTGCGCCAACCGCCACGCGGGGAGCGGGCGGCGCAGCGCCCGGGGCCGGCGACGTATGATCGCCGGCCGGGTGCACCATGCGGAGGGACGGGCGATGCGGGTAGCGGTGATCGGGCTCGGGACGATGGGGCTCGGCGGGGCGCTCAACCTCGCGGCCAAGGGGCTCGCGGTCACCGGCTGCGAGACGCGGCGCGAGCGCTGGGCGGAGCTGGAGCAGGCCGGCGGCGCCTGCGTCGCCACGGCCGACGCGTTGCCGGACGGGATCGACGCGGCGCTGCTGTTCGTGGTCAACGCGGCGCAGGCGCGGGCGGTGCTGGATTCCTGCCTGCCGCGGCTCGCGCCCGACGCGGTGGTGATCAACAGCGTGACCGTGGCGCCGGAGGATGCGCGCGCGCTGGCGGCGCAGGTGGCCGCGACCGGGCGGCTTTATCTCGACGCGCCGGTCTCGGGCGGCGGCGTTGCCGCACGGGCCGGCAACATGACGGTGATGGCCTCCGGCGCGCCCGCGGCGTTCGACCGCGCGACACCGGTGCTGGGCGCGATCGCCGGCAAGGTGTGGCGCCTGGGCGACGCGCCGGGCGTCGGCAGCACCGTGAAGATGGTCAACCAGCTTCTGGCCGGCGTGCACATCGCGACCGCGGCGGAGGCGCTGGCGCTCGGCATCCGCGCCGGCGCCGATCCGCGCACGCTGTTCGAGGTGATCTCGTCCTCGGCCGGCAGTTCCTGGATGTGGCAGAACCGCGTGCCGCACATCCTGGACGGCGACGACACGCCGCTCTCGGCGGTCAACATCTTCGTCAAGGATCTCGGCATCGTGCTCGATCAGGCGCGGGCGCTCACCTTTCCGCTGCCGCTGGCCTCGGCGGCGCACCAGTTGTTCCTCGCCGCCGCGGCGGCGGGACATGGCGGGCGCGACGATGCGTTCGTGATTCGCGTGTGGGAGGCGCTGACGGGGATTGCGCTGCCGGGGAAGGATCAGTGACCCGCGCGCGCCGCCATTGACTGTGTCGTGCCGGCCCGGCATCGTTGGGTATTCGTCTCGGAATCGCTCCGATGCTGCAACTGCGTGGCATCTTCGCATCCGCCCAGGGCCTGGTGATCACCGACGGCACGCCCGCGGGTACGACGGTGATCAGTATTGCCGGGGCCGACCTCGCAAGCGCCTCGAGCTTCACCACGGTCGGGTCGAAGGTGTTCTTCGCCACCGCCGGTCCCGAGCCGTCGGACCTCGATAATGCGCTCTGGGCGACGGACTTTTCGGCAGCGGGAACGCGCGAAATCACGACGCTTCCGAACGAGCAGACCTATCCGTATGCCCAGGAGATTCTCTCCATCGCCCGGGCCGGCCTGTCGCACGCGCTGATCGAGTATGGGCCGACCGATTTCGGGGGCGCCCCGGAATTGTGGAGCACGGACGGCACGGCGGCGGGCACGGTCAAGATCCCCGGGGTGACGCAGCCGGATCTGTTGTACGGCGCCACGCTCACGAGCGGCGCACTGGTGTTCGGCACCGCCGAGGGGCTGGTGGCAAGCGACGGCACTGCGGCGGGAACCGTGCTGCTGAAGGCGGATCCGGTTGGCCCGGAGATCGGCAGCGTCGTCAGCCTCGGCGGTTCCGTGGTGTTTGCCGCATCCAGCCGGGATCCGACGAACAGCATTTCATTCCCGATGAACCAGCTCTGGGTCAGCGACGGGAGCGCGGCCGGCACCAGGCTCATCACCACGCTTCCGGATGACAGTCCGCCGCCGGGCCCGAGTCAGGCTCTCATCTCCGACCTGACGGCGCTCGGCAGCAAAGCCGTGTTCGTGTACGACGACGGCCGCGATTCGGCTTCGGTCTGGGTGACGGACGGTAGCGCCGCCGGCACGCGGCCGTTGCCCGGAACGAATTATCCGGATCCGATGCTGTTGACGCTCGGCGTGACGGCGGGCAACCGATTGGTGTTCGTCACCGGCGCCGGGCTCGAGGCAACGGACGGGACGCCGTCCGGCACCATGCTCATCAAGCCGAGACTCATCGGCGCCGGCGGCTTCTTTCCCGTCCCGATCATGGCGAGCCTCGGTAACGAGGTCATCTTCGCGGCGGGGCCGAGCAACGGTTCTCAGAATCCCGGAGCGCCGGTGCAATTGTGGAAGACCGACGGTACCGCGGCCGGCACATCCTTGATCGCCACGCTGCCGAGTGCCGGGCCGCTCGCCGGCATCGGCAGCATGGCAGTGCTCGATGACCGGGTGCTGTTCACGTACAACGACGGCAACGGCGACAATGCGGTGTGGAGCACCGACGGTACCGCCGCCGGCACGGTCAGGTTTCTCGACCATGCCAACACCCCGGGCGGTCTTTTCGATTTCGCCGTGCTGCCCTGTTTCGCCGCCGGCACGCGCATTCGCACGGCAGGCGGCGACGTCGCCGTGGAGACGCTTGCGGTCGGGGATGTGGTTCTGTCGCCCTGGGGTGAACGCTTTCCCGTCGCCTGGATCGGGCATCGCTCTCTGCGCTGTTCGCGTCAGCCCGACCCTTCCGCCGTATGGCCGATCCGCATCTCCGCCCATGCCTTCGCCGATGGCATGCCGCAGCGCGATCTCTATCTTTCCCCGGACCACTCCGTCTTCATCAACGGCGTCCTGATCCCGATCCGGCATCTGGTCAACGGTGCGTCGGTCGCGCAGGTCGCGGTCGAGGCGCTCACGTATTGGCATGTCGAGCTGGCGCAGCATCGCATTCTGCTGGCGGAGGGTTTGCCGACGGAAAGCTATCTCGACGATGGCAATCGCGGTGCGTTCGAGGACGCCGACAGGGTCATCGAGCCCTCGGCCGACCTCGCCGGCGGAGCGTCGTCCCGACGTTGCGCGCCGCTGGTGCAGCGGGGCTGGGCGGTCGAACGCGTGCGTCAGCACTTGCTGCGGCGCCTTCCGCTTCTGGAGAGTGCCGCGGGCCGCGTCGCGCAGGTCAGCCAGGCATCGCGTCAGCGCGCCTGAACCGCCGGCGCGTTGCACATCCCGATCGGCCGAGCCGTGCGACGCCGCCCCCCACACCCTTGTCTCCGTCTCGCCATTGGCAGGCGCAGGCGCGATTCTCGCCGCGATTGAGCAGGCAATGCGGTGATGTCCGACAGTGATCCACTTTCGGACCGGTTCGCGGTGCTCAGGGCCGCCCGGCAGCATCGTTCCGCGTGGCAACGGAAGACCGTCATTACTCCCCGGCGGAGGCCGCAGCGCGCGTCCTCGGACGCCCCAGCAAGGCGGTGAACAGACGGCGCCAGGCCGCCTTGCGCCGCTCGGTGACCTCGGCAATCAGAAACACGCAAACCAGCGTGCCGGCGAGCAGGAAAACACGTCTGGCGGCGATGCCGGGCCACGGACAGACCGCCAGCAGCACCATCATGACGGGAAAATGGAACAGGTAGATCGTGAACGTCGCTCCTGCCAGCCAGCGGATCGCGGCGGCGGGCCTGGCGAGCACGGCCCCGACCCATTCCGAGCGCCAGGTGATGCCGAGCAGATGCAGACTGAAGAGCAGGCCGAGCACGTAGTTCTGCCAGATCTGCCATCGCTGCTCGTAGAGCGGGGTTATCCCCGAGCGCAGGCCGCTCCGCCAGGCAAACCATTCGAAGGCCACCCAGCCGAGAATGGGCCCCGCGATCAGCAGAATCGCCGGCAGATGCGCGGCCGGCGCCCGGCGGCGTGAGAGCCGGTAGCAGCCCCATCCCATCAGCCAGACCGGGAACAGCGCCGCGACATTCGGACCGATCGCCAGCAGCACCAGGCCAGCCGCCGGCAGCGACCATGGCGCCGGGGTGAAGATCGCGACGCCGAACACGGCATAGTACCAGACTTCGTAGCCGAGCGACCAATACGGGTAGAGCGACCCGAACTCGATATGGTGCAGCCACGCCTCGTTCAAAAACAGCAGGTGCGCGACGAAACCCCAGAGTGTGGTCGGGCCGATCACGTCATAGGCGGCCGGATTGATCGTGCGGCCCAGCCAGTCCAACGCCGGCACGGCGAGCAGCGCCGGCAGCGCCACGGAGTAGATGCGCGCGGCGCGGCTGATCGCGTAGTCGCGCGGCGTCCTCTCGCGCGCATCCGTGACATAGGCGACGACGAAACCCGACAGCACGAAGAACACCATCACGGCCTGGTTGCTGCCGAACAGATCGACCTGCCAGAACAGGCCGCCCGAGATCCGGTGATGCGAGAAATGCCCGAGCAGCACCGTCATTGCGGCGGCAAACCGGACCAGATCCAAATACAGGGAGGTTCCGCGAGTCACGGGGCGATCGACCTTGCCTCAAAATTTTGCGCAATCGCCGATCCAGCGGGACGTGTGAGCGGATCGGCGCTAACATACGATTGTCAGAAATCTTCCGAAGTATACACGTTTTCCGGCGCAGCGGGCCGCCCGGCCCTGAGCTACCGGCAACGTGAAACGATCTGACCCGCGCCGATCAGGCGCCTTGCCGGATGTGTTCACATACAATTGCGGCGAGCGAACAGTCAGCCGGGGCGCGAGCGCTGTTGGCACAGCGCGCGTATTGCCCGTGTACGTCTACGGACCAGGTTGGTGGCAATCGTCGGGTGTCGTCATAAGCTCGACTGGGGCAAACGCGACCGCGATATCCTACAGCGGCAACGTTCCCTGCGGCGGTTCGTCGCCGCGCGCCGCACCGCGCGCTTTCACCGCCACCTCGCCATCTGCGAAGTGCAGCGACAGCGCCGCGCCGGGCTTCACCGCGGCGGCGCGCGTCACTGCGTGCCCGTCCGCGCCGAGCACGAGCACGTAGCCGCGTCGCAATACCTCGGCATGCGAAACGGATTCCAGACGCGCCGCCAGCCCCTCGATCCGTGCGCGCGCCTCGCGCAGCCGCGCCTGCAGCGCCGCCGGCGAGAGGCGCGAAAACACGCGTGCGCCGGCCGCCTCGGCCCGATGCACCGCCTGACGCAGCCCGGCGCGCAGATGCGCCGCCTGCAGCGCGATCGTCGCCCGCCGCGCGGCGATCAGCGCCCCCGGATCCGGCAGGCCTCGCTCGGCGCGCAGCAACGCACTCCGCCGCGCCGCCACCAGATTGGGCAGGGCGAGCAGCAGTCGCGTCGCCCGGTCATCGAGCCGCTGCCGCGCCGTGCCCAGCAACGAAGGCAAATCGGGCAGTGCCTGCGCCGCCCGTGTCAGGCGGAGATGCCGCTCCTGCGCCATCCGGTGCAGCCCGCCGGCGAGCCGCGCCGCCTTCTGCTGCAAATCGGCCGCCAGCTCGGCGCGTGACGGCACCGCGAGCTCCGCCGCAGCCGTCGGCGTCGGCGCCCGGTAGTCCGCGGCGAAATCGATCAGCGTCGTGTCGGTCTCGTGCCCGACGGCGGAGATCAGCGGAATGCGGCATGCGGCGGCCGCGCGCACCACCGCCTCCTCGTTGAACGCCATCAGATCTTCAAGGCTGCCGCCGCCGCGGGCGACGATCAGCACGTCCGGGCGCGGCACCGCGCCGCCGGCCGGCAGCGCGTCGAACCCGGCGATCGCCGCGGCGATCCGTGCCGCCGCGCCCTCGCCCTGCACCGGCACCGGCCACAGCACGATCAGGCGCGGAAAGCGCCGCGCGATCGTGGTGCGGATGTCCTGGATCACCGCGCCCTGGGCCGAGGTCACCACGCCCACCACATCCGGCAGCATCGGGATCTGCCGCTTGCGCTCGGCGGCGAACAACCCCTCCTCGGCAAGGCGCTGGCGCAGCATCTCGATCCGCTTCAGCAGCGCGCCGACGCCGGCATATTCCGCGCGCTCGATGATGAGCTGGTATTCGGAACGATCCGCGTAGCTGGAGATGCGGCCCGTCGCGATGATCTCGGCGCCGTTCTCCAGCGCCATCCCGAGCCGCGGCACGGCGGTTCGCCACACCACGCCGCGCAGCTTGCCGCCCTCGTCCTTGAGGCTGAGGTAGATGTGCCCGGACGGGTAGCGCTTCAGCTCGCTCACCTCGCCGCGCACGCGGATGCGTCCGAACGCACCTTCCAAGGTGCGCTTCACCGCGCCGGCGATCTCGCTGACCGTGTATTCCGGAACGTTGCTGGCGGCGAGGGGCAGGTCGTCCATCGCCGGCTCCTATGCTACAGCGCCCGGCTCCTGGAAAGTCGGAGGGTTGGTGCATGCGCGTGCTGCTGGTGGGGTCGGGCGGCCGGGAGCACGCGCTGGCCTGGTCGCTGGCGGTGAGCCCGCTGCTGACGAAGCTGTGGATCGCGCCGGGCAATCCCGGCACCGCGACGCTCGGCGAGAACGTGCCGATCGGCGCGACGGACGTTGCGGCTCTCGTTGAGTTCGCCCGCGATAACACGGTCGATCTGGTGGTGCCCGGCCCGGAGGCGCCGCTGGTCGCCGGCCTTGCCGACGCGCTGGCGGCGGCCGGGATCCGCTGCTGCGGCCCGACCGCGGCGGCGGCCCGGCTCGAAGGCAGCAAGAGCTTCGGCAAGGAGGTCTGCGACGCCGCCGGCATCCCGACCCCGCGCTGGGAGCGGTTCGACGATCCGGCGGCCGCGCGCGATTTCGTCGCCCGCCGCGGCGCGCCGCTGGTGGTGAAGGCGGACGGGCTTGCCGCCGGCAAGGGCGTCGTCGTCGCCGCGACCGAAGCCGAGGCCGAGGCGGCGATCGCCGCTTTCATGGAGCAGGGCACGCTGGGCGAGGCCGGCGCCGCCGTGGTCATCGAGGAATGCCTCGAAGGGCCGGAGCTCTCCGTCTTCGCGCTCTGCGACGGCACCGATGCGGTGTTCCTCGGCGCGGCGCAGGACCACAAGCGGGCCGGCGACGGCGATACCGGGCCGAACACGGGCGGCATGGGCGCAGTCTCGCCGCCGCCCTTCGCGACCGAGGCGCTGGGCGGATCGGTGATGGACGGGGTGATCCGCCCGGCCTTGGCCGAGCTGGCGCGACGCGGCACGCCGTTCCGCGGCGTGCTGTTCGCCGGGCTGATGCTGACCGATGCCGGCGCCCAGCTCATCGAGTTCAACGTCCGGTTCGGCGATCCGGAATGTCAGGCGCTGTTGCCGCGGCTGCGCTCGGATCTGCTGCCGGCGCTGCTCGCCGGCTGCGACGGCGAGCTCGCCGCCTTCGATCTGCGCTGGGAGCCGGTGGTCTCCGTCGCCGTCGTGCTGGCGGCGCGGGGCTATCCCGGCGCGTTCCGGCGCGGTGAGCCGATCGGCGGGCTGGACGCGACCGCGGCGCTGCCGGACGTGCTGGTGTTCCACGCCGGAACGCGTGCCACGGACGGCGCCATCGTCGCCGATGGCGGGCGGGTGCTGACCGTCTGCGCGACCGGCCCGGATCTCGCCGCGGCGCGGGCGCGCGCCTACGCTGCGGTGAATGCGATCGACTGGCCGGGCGGCTTCTGCCGGCGCGATATCGGTCTCAGCTGGCTTACGGCGGACCGGCCAGGCACCGCCTGAGGGCGGCGTCCGGTTCCACGCCTATCAGCGTCTGGCGCCCGTGACCGGTCGCGACCCGCGGAGCGGCCGGGAGGCGCGCCGCCGGCGGCCGCCGCTTCAGGCGCGCGGGATCGCGTGGTAAGGCGATGGTTTCGTGGAACGGGCCCGCCGCGCCCAGGGCCGGTGCCGGAGGCGTTGCCGGGCCGCCGTACCGCGCTGGACCGGGAACGCACGCGCCCGGCCCCGTCAAGCGTCGCGTTGCGGAGGCCCATCATGCCCATCCTTGCGTCGGCGCGACGGCAAACCCTCTCCGGGACGCGATGATGCCGTCGGAGGCGGACGAGGCGACGGATCTTTTTGCCGGCGGCGGCGAACTCGGCGCGCTGATGCAAGATATCGACTGGTCGCAGACCAGTCTCGGTGCCGCGGACCAGTGGCCGCAGGCTCTCAGAACCTGCGTCCGCGTGGTGCTGACCTCGCGCCAGCCGATGTTCGTCTGGTGGGGCGACGAGCTGATCAACCTCTACAACGACGCCTACAAGACGATCGTGGGCGGCAAGCATCCCTGGGCGCTGGCGCAGCCCGCCGCCGCGGTCTGGGAGGAGATCTGGGACCAGATCCGGCCGCGCGCCGAGACGGCGATGCGGCGCAACGTGGGCACCTACGACGAGGCGCTGCTGCTGATCATGCAGCGCTACGGCTATCCGGAGGAGACCTACTACACCTTCTCCTACAGCCCGGTGCCGAACGAGCGGGGCGGCACCGGCGGGATCATCTGCGCCAACACCGATGACACGCGGCGCATCATCGACGAGCGGCAGCTCGCGCTGCTGCGGGAACTCGGCGCCCGCATGACGGAGGCGCGCGGCGCCGAGGACGCCTGCCGCGAGGCCGCCGCGGCCATCGCCACCAGCACTCGCGACCTGCCCTTCGCGCTGATTTACCGCCGCGACCCGTCGAGCGGCCGAATGACGCTGGCCGGCAGCGCGGGCATCGCGTCAGGCCACCCCGCCGCGCCGGAGATCATGGCGGAGCCCGATGGCCTCTGGCCCTGCGGCGAGGTGGCGGCGAGGGGCGCCGGCCAGGTGGTCACGGCGCTCGGGGCCGCGTTCGGGACGCTGCCGGGCGGTGCCTGGGATCGGCCGCCGCATCAGGCTGCGGTGCTGCCGCTGCCGGCACAGGGCGAAACCGGCCGACCCGGCGCCCTGGTCGTCGGGCTCAATCCCTACCGGCTGTATGACGAGGGCTATCGCGGCTTCCTCGGCCTGGTCGCCGGGCAGATCGCCGCCGGCCTGGCCAGCGCCGAAGCGCATGAGGCGGAGCGCCGGCGCGCCGAGGCGCTGGCCGAGATCGACCGCGCCAAGACCGCCTTCTTCTCCAACGTGTCGCACGAGTTCCGCACGCCGCTGACGCTGCTGCTGGCGCCGCTCGAGGATCTGCTCGGCGGCGACGAGGCGGCGGAGCTTTCCGCCGAGCAGCGGCGCCAGCTCGCAGTCATTCATCGCAACAGCCTGCGGCTGCTGCGCCTGGTGAACACGCTGCTCGATTTCTCCCGGATCGAGGCCGGCCGGGTGCAGGCGCGCTACGAGCCGACCGACCTCGCGGCGCTGACCGCCGATCTCGCCTCCGGCTTCCGCTCCGCCACCGAGCGCGCCGGACTCGCGCTCGCGATCGACTGCCCGCCCTTGCCCGAGCCGGTGCATGTCGACCGCGACATGTGGGAGAAGATCGTCCTCAACCTGCTGTCCAACGCCTTCAAGTTCACCTTCGAGGGCGGCATCGCGGTGCGCCTGCGCGCCGACGGTTCGCATGCCGTGCTGACAGTACGTGACAGCGGCACCGGCGTCCCGGCGGACGAGCTGCCGCGCCTGTTCGAGCGATTCCACCGCATCGAGGGACAGCGCAGCCGCAGTTTCGAGGGCAGCGGCATCGGCCTCGCGCTCGTGCAGGAGCTCGTGCGCCTGCACGGCGGCACGATCGCTGCGGAGAGCGTCGCCGGCGAGGGCAGCGCCTTCATCGTGACGCTGCCGTTCGGCACCGCCCATGTCCCGGCGGGACAGCAGGCAGGCGGGATGGAGGCGATGCCCGACCGCTCCACGCGGGTCGGCGCCTTCGTCGAGGAGGCGCTGCGCTGGCTGCCCGATCTCGATCCGGTCGAGGCGATGGCTGCGGAGCCGGCGCCGTCCGCGGAGGCGAATCCGGCGCGCGTGCTGCTTGCCGACGACAATGCCGACATGCGCGACTATGTGCGACGCCTGCTGGCCACGCGCTACCGGGTGACTGCCGTCGCCGACGGCGAGGACGCGCTGGCGGCGATCCGCGCTGCGCCGCCCGATCTGGTTCTGAGCGACGTCATGATGCCCCGGCTGGACGGATTCGGCCTGCTGCGCTCGATCCGCAGCGATCCGCGTCTGCGCGAGCTGCCGGTGATCCTGGTCTCCGCCCGCGCCGGCGAGGAGGCGAAGATCGAAGGGCTGAATGCCGGCGCGGACGACTACCTCGTCAAGCCGTTCACGGTCCGCGAGCTGATGGCGCGGATCAGCGCCAATCTCGGCCTGGCGCAGGTCCGGCGGCAGGCGGCGCAGACCGCACAGGCGACGGCCGAGCACCTGCGCCAGCTGTTCGAGCAGGCGCCGGGCTTCATGTGCACGCTGCGCGGCCCCGAGCACGTCTTCGAGCTGGTCAACGCCGCCTACGCGCGGCTGATCGGGGGGCGGGACGCGGTCGGCCGGCCGATCCGCGCGGTGCTGCCCGAGCTGGCGGGCCAGGGCTTCTTCGAGCTGCTCGACACCGTCTATCGCACGGGCGAGGCGTTCACCGGGCGCGACATGCGGGTCGTGCTGGGGCAGGCGGCGGCGCCGGACGAACGCTTCCTCGACTTCGTGTACCAGCCGATCCGGGGCGCCGGTGGCGATGTCGCGGGCATTTTCGTCGAGGGAGCCGACGTCACCGAGCGGGTGCGCGCGGATGCGGCGCTGCGCGAGATGAACGATCGGCTGGAGGCGCTGGTCGCCGAGCGGACGATCGAACTGAGCCAGGCGCTCGGCCAGGTGCGTGCCGAGGCCGAGGAGCGCGAGCGTGCCGAGGAGGCGCTGCGGCAGGCGCAGAAGATGGAGGCGATCGGCCAGCTCACCGGCGGCATCGCGCACGACTTCAACAATCTGCTGACCGGGATCGGCGGCAGCCTGCAATTGCTGCAGACCCGGCTGGCGCAGGGCCGGCTCGGGGAGACCGACCGCTACCTGGTGGCGGCGATGAGTTCGGTGCGCCGCGCGGCGTCGCTGACCCACCGGCTGCTGGCGTTCGCGCGGCGGCAGGCGCTCGATCCGAAGCCGACCAATGTCAACCAGCTGGTATCCGGACTGGAGGATCTGATCCGCCGCACCGTCGGGCCGGAGATCCGCACCGAGACGGTGCTGGCCGGCGGGCTGTGGCTGACGCTGTGCGATGCCAACCAGCTCGAGAACGCGCTGCTCAATCTCTGCATCAATGCGCGCGACGCGATGCCCGAGGGCGGGCGGCTGACGATAGAGACGGCGAACACGCATCTCGACGAAGCCTATGCCGCGGCACAGCGCGACGTCCGACCCGGTCAGTATGTCGCGCTGTCGGTGACCGATACCGGATCGGGCATGCCGCCCGACGTGCTGGAACATGCCTTCGAGCCGTTCTTCACCACCAAGGCGATCGGCCAGGGCACCGGCCTCGGACTCTCCATGCTGTACGGCTTCATCAAGCAGTCCGGCGGGCACGTGCGCATCTACAGCGAGGAGGGACGCGGCACGACGGTGCGCGTCTATCTGCCGCGGCATCATGTGAGCGGGTCGGACTCGGGCGGCACCGCCGCGGGTGCCGCGGCCGGCGCCGGCCTGCCCGGTGCCGGCCGCATCGTCGTCGTCGTCGAGGATGATGCCGTCGTTCGTGCCATCCTGCTCGAGGTCCTGGCGGATCTCGGCTACGCCGCGATCGAGGCGGAGGACGGGCCGTCGGGTCTGGCGGTGCTGCGCGCGCAGCCCGGTGTCGACCTTTTGATCACCGATATCGGTCTGCCGGGACTGAACGGGCGGGAGCTCGCCGAAGCGGCGCGGCTGGACCATCCCGGGCTGAAGGTTCTGTTCCTCACCGGCTATGCGCAAAATGCCGTGGTGGGCAACGGCATTCTCGCGGCCGGCATGGCGATGCTGACCAAGCCCTTCCCGCTCGAGGCGCTGGCGGCCAAGGTCCAGGCGATGCTCGCACCTTAGCGGAAGCGGGACCGGCCCGGCTGGGGCAGCCGCCCGGCGCGCCGCTTCGCTGCTCCCTTTTCGTGGCGCAGGCAGCAACCGCGGGCGGGCGGCGACGTTCCGGCGCGGTGCCCAGCCCCGTGATCGTTGCGATTCCCGCCAGGGATGAGGCAGAGGAGATCGCCCCGTGTCTGCTCTCGCTTGCCGCACAGCAGGGCGGGCGGGTCGACGCGGCCGTGCTCTGCCTCAACAACTGCACGGACGATACGGCCGCGATCGTCCGCGGCCTGTCCTTGCCCTTCGCCCTGCATGCGATCGAGGTCGAGCTGCCGCCGGCCGCGGCCTGCGCCGGGGTCGCGCGGCGGATCGCGATGGATCGCGCCGCGGCCGTGGCCGGCGAGCGGGGCGCTCTGCTGACCACGGATGCGGATGCGCGGGTCCCGCCCGACTGGGTCGCCGCCAATCTGGCGGCGCTGCGGCAGGGGGCGGAGGCGGTCGCCGGCCAGGCGGCGATCGAGCCGGTGGGCGCGACGCTGATCCCCGCGCATCTGCACGCCGCCGACGCGGCGGAATGCGACTATGCGGCACTCCTGGATGAAATCGGCGCGCTGCTCGATCCCGACCCGGCCGACCCCTGGCCGCGCCATGACGAGCATGCCGGCGCCAGCATTGCGGTGACGCCGGCCGCCTACCGGCGCGCCGGCGGCATCCCGCCGGTGCCGCTGGCCGAAGACCGCGCCTTCTTCGCCGCCCTGCGCCGGGTCGATGCCCGGATCCGCCACGCGCGAGACGTGCGGGTGGTGGTCTCCGCCCGCACCGTCGGGCGCGCGGCGGGCGGCATGGCGGACACGATGCGCCGGCGCATGGTGGCAGCGGACGCGTTTCTCGACGAGCGGCTGGAGCCGGTGCGCGACGCGGCGCGCCGTGCGTCACTGCGGGCCTGGCTGCGCCGCCTGTGGTCTGCCGAAACGCGATCGCCGGGTGCGTCTTCGTTGCTCGCGATGCGGCTGTCGCTGCCGCGGGAGGAGCTCGCGACGCTGCTGGCGACGCGATATTTTGGCGAGGCCTGGGCGGAGGTCGAGGCGTGCAGCGCCATGCTGCGCCGGCGCCATCGCGTGCCGGTGGTCGACCGGCCCGCGCAGGCCGCGCTGGCGCGGCGCCTGCGCGACGGATTGCGCGCCCGCGCGGCGTTCAGGCCTGGAGCAGGTCGATCCGATACTCTGCGGTACGCTGCCGCAGGACCGGCGTGAGGCCGGACTGGGCCAGAAAAACATCGGTCGCCTCGTCGCCGCTGCACGGATAGTCGGTCGGCAGCACGTAGTGCACCAGCAGGGCGGCACCGGCGATCCGAAGCGACGCGCGGGCGCAGGTAGCGGCGCGGGCGATCGCCGGCGGGTCGAGATAATACAGCACCTCCGAGAGCAGGATCAGATCGAAGCGTCCGTCCGGCCACTGCTCCGGGATGCGCGAGCGGCGGAACGAGACATGGCCGAGATCGGCGCAGCGGAGGCGTGCCTGGTCGAGTGCCGCCGCCGCCACGTCGATCGCCAGCAGCGTGCCGCAGCGCCCGGCGAGCCGGCGCGTCAGCACCCCGATCGAGCAGCCGATCTCCAGCGCCGCGTCAAAGCGCGGCCGCGGCAGCGCGTCGAGGGTTGCGTCATATTTCGCGCGCTCATAGGCGCTGGTGGCGAAGCGCCAGGGATCAGGATCGCGGGCGTAGAGCGCGTCGAAATAGCGGTCGGTCAACGAACTCCGCTGCGTCACGGCCGGCGATTCATGGCTGTCGCAGATAGACTTCGAACGGGCGGTCACACGCGGCCAGCAGCTCGCCCGGCAAGCGGAAGCCGCCGGCGTCGTCGGGGATCAATCCCGCATATTGCGAGGCGTGCGCCGCGATGGCGCGCCGCTTGCGCGGCAGGTACGGGGTGATGTCGAGCCGCAGGCCGACGATGTCCTCGCTCGGCAGCACATGGTCTTCGGGGAGCAGCCAGCCCCAGACCGGGTAGCGGAGGAGGGCCGCGCCGGCCTGCCGCGCTGCGGCAGCGCCCATCCGCGCCGCCGCGGCATGATCGCAGTGCGGATCGTGTTCCCAGGAGGCGCAGATCGTCGTGGCGGCCTGGACGCGGACCAGCGCGGCGATCTCGGCGACCGCGGCGTCGAATTCCACCCCCTGCGTCGGCGCGGCCGCATCGGGCAGGCGCAGGAACCGCACCCGGCCGGGCGCGAGGCCGAGCCGGCTGGTCGCGGCCAACGCCTCGCATTCACGCAGCTCAGCGAGGCGGGATGGAGGATAGAGAGCCGAATCCGGATGCGACTGCGAACCATCGGTGACCACGACGACGAGCGGCGGCCGTCCGCGATCGCAGCACGCGGCGATCAGCCCGCCACAGCCGAGACTTTCATCGTCCGGATGCGGCGCCAGGATCAGAGCGGTTCCGGGCACGATCGCATCCAGCGCGGCGAACGGGAGCTGTGCCATGCGGCGAAGCGCGTCACCGGCGCGCATCATCGCCATTGTGGTGGCTCCGGCAGGTCGCGCTGCATGAAATGCGCCGCGGCGTCCGTCAGCGCCTCGTCCGGCGCGGGCTGGCGCAAATAGGTGGCGAGGTCGCGCAGCAGCAGCTCGGTCAGCGTGCCGCGCCGGAAGGCGGCCAGGCCGAGCGCGCGTTGCACCAGGCGCATCGCGTCCAGGCAGGCGGTCTCGACCGCGAGCCGCGCGAGGTTGACGCCATTCGCGACATCGCCTGCATCGCCGTCGGCCGCCTCGGCAAGCTGCGCTGCGCGGCGCACCCAGAGATGCGCGGTCTCCTGCGCGATCAGCGCCTCGCCGATGCGCGCCTGCTGGTGCGGATCGCCGTCGCGGCCGCGCGCGACGAGTGCGGCGCGGGCTGCGGCGATCAGCGCTTCCAGCCCGCCCAGCGTGACCGCGGAGGTGCGCCAGGCGCCGGCGGAAAAATCGGGCTGTCGCAGATAGTCACCCGGACCGCCGATGATCGCGTCAGGGTCGACCCGGATTCCGTCCAGCGCCATTCCTCCGGTCGCGGTGGCGCGCATGCCCTGCGCCTCCCAGCCGCCGAGCGTGGCGCGGTTGCCGGGCGGCACGGCGATGAGCAGCATGCGGGTTTCGCCGCCCGGTGTTGCGGCTGTGACGAGCGCGCGCGCGAGCCGACCGGCACCCGAGCAGGGACATTTCGCGCCGTGCAACATCCAGTCGGCGTCGAGACGCAGCTTCCGGTCGGGCAGGTCGGTGACCCACAATCCGAACAACCGGCCGGCGAGCGCGTCATCGGCTGCGCGCCGCACCTGGTTGTCGGTGCCGAAGCGGGTGATCAGGCGGAACACGTTGACATGCGCCTCGTACAGCCGGCCGACGCTGAGGCTTCCCCGTCCGATCAACCGCAGCGCCTGCAATAGGCCCGCGGCGCCCTCCGGTTCCGTCCCGAGACCAACTCCGCCGAACGCGGTCGGCGCGGCTGCCGCGACCGCGCCGAGCGTGTGAAGCTGCGCGATCTCATCCTCCGGATACGCGCCTTGCTGATCCAGCAGAATGGCGCGCTCCTGCCATCCCGGAACCAGTCCCGCCAGCCCGGCGAGAAGCCGGTCGACACGTTCGGTGCGCGCCCTGCCCGCTTTCATCCCGGGCCGCAACGTTCGGTGTCAGCCGGCGTTCCCTCGGACGCCGCTCTTTCCGCCTGCCGTCTCCCCGTTCAGCTGGCACGCGCCCGGTCAGCGAGGGCGGCCAGGTTCAGGCTGAATTGCATGAATTCGGGGGTATGGCCGATGAACAATCCTTCTCCGGCCAGGAAATTGACCACGTCCGTCGCCGTAAATGCGCTGGTACTGATCGGCCGGATCACCGAGACCAGCGGCAGGTTGGCATTGATGAAATTGGCCGGCACGGGAAAGATCAAATTCGGTTGCAGAAGCGGCTGATGCAGGGCGATGAAGTTCGGGAACACCAGGCCGTTGGTCGGGTCGGTGAGTGGTGCGATCGGCCGCTGCACGCCGTTGCCGGCAAAATCCACCCATTCGAGGAAGTGGCAGATCTCGTCGCCGCCGATCCCGAGCGTGATCTCCAGCACCTCGGAGCTTGAAACGTGCTGGCTGAACGACGCGTAGAGGCTGGTGCCGCCCTGTTCGATCGACCCGAAATGGAAGGCGGCGGTGTTGGCGATCGCCTGGATATGGGCGGCCGGTGCGAAATCGTCATCGGTGCGCGGAATCGCCGGGAATTGCCCGGATTGCAACTGCGGCAATGCCTGTGGATAGGTCGCGCCGAAATCCGGGCTGGTGCTGCTGCGGTAGCGCACGAACCATGAGGTATCGACGCTGAGCTGCATCAGGTTGGTCAGGCGGCCGATCTGCTGCGCGCCCGTGGCCTGGCTGCTCGGCAGGATCCGGAAGCGATCCAGGTTGATGGGCTCGGCCCCGATCTGCGCCAGGTAGGCGTTGAGGAACGCCGCGTGGCTCAGCTCGTCGAGCGTGTTGCTGGTGATGTATTGGCTGCCGTCGCCGTCGAGGTTTCGCAAGGCGAGCTGGTACGGATTGGGTGCCTCGGTGCTGAGGCCACCGAGTTCCGCGTATTGCACCCAGAGATCCGATTCGATCAGCTCGGCATAGGCGAGGAAGCGCAAGATCGCGATATCGCCCGCCGTTGCCTTCTTGGTCCGGACAACGGACTGCGCGCGAGCGCCTTGGGGAAGCAGGCTTGCCGTGAGAGCTGCGCCGGCGACACCGGCGCCGCGCAGGAGCGAGCGTCGCTTCGCGTTCGGCAGCGTTGGCGACGACATCGCCTCGCCGCCAGATGACCCTCCGAAATCAATGGAGGGGTCGATGTCATCGGTCGCCATAGCCGGTCTCCGCATTGCTGGGATGGCAAAGGCCGATCGCAGTTCTGCCCGCGATCGCACGCCTGCCGTAGACGTGGCAGCGCCGAGACCTATTCCCGGTCCGACAATAATTTTGCCGATGCGGTGAAGCGACGTCGCGTGCAGGAAAAATGCCGCGTCGGGCGTTGTGCCTGTTACAAACCCGAGGGATCCGTAACTCGAAATCGACGATCCCAGTTACGATTCTGTTGCAAACGCCGACGATGAATCGCTGTTACAAAGCGCGCGTATCGTCAGAGACGACGCCGCGGACCGGCTACGGCGCGGCGTGGCCGGGCAGTCCTCGCACGCCATCCAGCGTCGCGTGATCGAACGTCGTGTCGCGCAAATCGGCGCCGCTGAAATCGGCGCCGGTCAGATAGGCGCCGGTGAAATCGGCGTGGCGCAGATCGGCATCGACGAAGCGCGCGCCGTTGAGATGCGCGAAGCGGAACGTCACGTGCCCGAGCCCGGCATGGCTGAAATCGGCACCGTCCAGCTTCGCGCTCATGAATTCGGTGCGCAGCAGGCCCATCGACTGGTTCGCCATGTTGGCGCTCATATGCGCGTTGACGAAGCGGGCGCGGCGCATGTCGTCGAAGCTGAAATGCACGGTGATCGAGGCGTTCGACAGATCGGCGTCGACGAAGCTCGCCGCCTGGGCCGGCGTGTTGTCCATGCCGGTCGAGGTCACGACGGTTTGCATGGTGGCGCCGCGCAGGATCGCATCGTCGAAACGGGCGCGCATGATCCAGGTGAAGGTGAGGTCGGCGCCAGCCAGGTTGGCGTGGCTGAGATCGGCACCGACCAGCTTGACCCCGTGCAGGTTCGCGCCGGCCAGGTCGGCGTGCGAGAGATTGGCGCCGCTGAGGTCGAGGCCGGTCAGGTCGTCGCCGGCCATGTTCCTGCCGGCGAGATCGATATGTCCCGCCGGCATCCCCGCGACCGCCGCGCGCACCTGCGCCGCGGTGAGGTGATCGGCCGCGCGACCGGGCGCTGCCGCCAGCATCAGTGCGGCGGCAATCCAGGTGGCGCGATGCGATCGCCGCACGCGTATCGCCCGACCGGTAGTGGCGCTGGCCGTGCCCGGCATCCCCGTTGTCCTCCCCGCTCGCGTCGGCGACGCTTCGCGCGCCTGCCGGTTACCTCGTTGAAGATAGGCGCCCGCGCGCGGGCCGGCCAGCGCGACGCCGCACCCTACTGGTCCGGCGGCGCGCCGGGTGCGTCCGGGCGCAGCATGGCGAGCGCGATGTCGCGATAGATCAATGCCGCCTGGACCAGCGCGTCCCGCGGCACGAATTCGTCCGGCTGGTGCGCGACGGCGAGCGACCCCGGGCCGAGGAGCAGTCCGGTCGCGCCGGCGTCGCAGAAATGCACGAGATCGCTGCCGCCGGTGAAGCCGATCGGCTGCGCGGCCGTCACGCCATGCCGGGGCGAGGCTTCGAGCGCCGCCGCGAGCAGCGGCGAGCCGTCGGGCGTGACCGCCGCCCCGGCGGCGGTGCGCACCCGCACCAGCGCCGCGTCGACCGCCTGCTCGCGGCGGGCGCGGTCGAGCACCGCCTCGATCTCGGCCAGCGCCGCTTCGGGCGTCTCGCCGGGCAGCAGGCGGCGGTCGAGCACGATCTCGCACCCGTCCGGGACGATGTTGTCGGCGATGCCGCCGGCGATGCGGGTAACGGTCAGGCTGGCCGGGCCGAGCAGGGGATGCGTGCGGCGGCGCAGCATGGCGTCGTGCTCGGCGAGCAGCGGCAGCAGCCGCCCGGCGGCCAGGATCGCGTTGACGCCACGCTCCGGCGTGCTGGAATGCGCCGCCCGTCCGGCGACGCGGAGCAGCGGCCGGACGCAGCCCTTGTGCCCGGCGCAGACCGCGTTGCCGGTCGGCTCGCCCACCACCACCCAGTCGATCCGCGGCCCGTCGCGGCCGATGGTGCGTGCGCCGATGCCGCCCACCTCCTCATCGGCGACGAAGGCGAGCAGCAGCGTGCCGCGCCAGTCCTGCCGCGCGTCCAGCAGCAGCCGCCCGGCCTCCGCCATGGCCGAAACCTGCCCTTTGGCATCGCAGGCGCCGCGGCCGTACAGCCGGCCGTCGCGCTCGACCAGGTGCAGCGGATCGGTGCTCCACCCCTCGCCGACCGGCACGGTGTCGAGATGCGAGTTGAACGCGAGGACCGGGCCGGGCCCGTTGTCGAGGCGTGCCAGGACATTGGCGCGGCCGCCGGGCAGGGCGCGAAGTTCGGTCGCGAACCCGGCGTCGCGCAGCGCGTCGGCGAGCAGCGACGCAGCGGGCATCTCGCCGCCCGGTGGGTTCTGCGTGTCGATCGCGACCAGCCGCGCCAGCAGATCGGTGATCCGTGCGACGTCGGGCTGCGCGGTCATCGCGACTGGTCGCGGCCGGAGAGCGGCAGCAGGCCGAGGATCAGGCAGCCGAGGATCACCTGACGCCACCCCTCCGACGCATTCACCACCGTGATCAACGCGGTCATGGTCACCAGCAGCACCGCGCCGGCGATGGTGCCGACATAGCTGCCGGCGCCGCCAAGGATCGAGGTGCCGCCGAGCACGACGGCGGCGATCGAGGAGAGCAGGTAGGGATCGCCGATCCCGACGTAACCCTGCCCGTTCATCGCCAGCAGCAGCAGCCCGGCGACGCCGGAGCACAGCCCGGAAGCGACATACAGCCCGAGCGTGACGCGGGCGACGCGCACGCCCGACAGGAGGCTCGTCAGCGGATTGGTGCCGATCGCGTAGATCAGCGCCCCGGCGCGCGTGCCGTGCAGCCAGAACAGCGTCGCGGCGGCGACGATCGCCCAGAGCAGGATGGTCGCGGAGATACCCAATACGTGCGTATTGCCGAGCCAGTTCAGCGCCGGATTGTCGACCGAGACGGCGCTGCCGCCGGCGATCAGCACCAGCAGGCCTTGCAGGATGGTCGCCATGGCCAGCGTCATGATCAGCGGCGGCAGGCCGAGATAGCCGATCCCGAGCCCGTTCACCGCGCCGATCGCGGCCGCGACCAGCAGCGTCAGTGCGATCGCGCCGAGGCCGGTCGCGTCGCCCGCGAAGCTCAACATCGGCAGCACGATCGCCGCGACCGTGATCACCGCGCTGACCGAGAGGTCGATGCCGCCGCCGATCACCGCCAGCGTCTGGCCAACGCCGACCAGGCCGATGATCGCGGCCAGCTCGACGATGTAGCGCAGATGCGCGAACACGCCGAAGCCTTCGATCAGCGCCGAGGCGACGATCCACAGCAGTGCCACGACGCCGTAGGCGACGAGCGAGCGGCCGAACCCGCGCAGCGCCATCGGCAGGGCGAAGGCGCGCATCAGCCGGCGCCCATCCGACAGGCGCGCTTGCGGCGGTGGCGGACCGAGCGCGCGCCCATCAGACCGGCCGCCTGGCCGCCGCGCGCAACCGCGGCAGCGCCACGGTGACGACGATGATGGCGCCCTGGACGACATACTGGGCGACCAGCGGCAGCCTCAGGAAGAACATGACGTTGATCAGAATGCTCATGAGAAGGCTGCCGGCGAGCGCACCGCGCAGCGTGCCCTGGCCGCCGAGGAAGCTGACGCCGCCCAGCACCGCGGCGGCGATCGCGGCGAGCGTCAGCGGCTCGCCGATCAGCGGGTCGCCGGAGCCGGTCTGCGCCGCGACGTAGAGTCCGGCCAGCGCCTGCAGCATCCCGCTCGCCGCGTAGGCGGAGATGCGCGACGCGGTCACACCAACGCCGGAGCGGTAGGCGCCCTCGGCGTTGTCTCCGGCCGCGACCAGGCCGAGCCCAAGCGGCGTCGCCTGATACAGTTTCCACGCGAGCACCAGCAACACGAGCAGCAGCGCGGTGACCGGCCGATTGCCGGCGAGCAGGTCGGAAAGGCCGTGCGGCACGAAGCCGCCTGGTCGCGGCAGGATCAGCAGGGCGACGCCACGGATCACGAAGGACATCGCGAGTGTCACGATGATCGCCGGGTAACGCGCGACCGCCACCACCCAGCCGACGAAGCTGCCGACGCCGATGCCGAGCGCCAGCGTCGCGAGCACGCCGCCGGCGGTGCCGAGCGGGCTTTGCATGGTCGAGGCGGCGACGACCGAGCCGAGACTCACCATCGGCCCGACCGCGAGATCGATGCCGCCGGTGAGCATGACGATGGTCTCGGCCGCGGCGACGAGGGCGGTCGGAAACCAGCCCTGCACGAATTTGTTCAGCGCGCCGGCGCCGAAAATGCCGGGGAACAGCACCGCATACAGCACCGCAGCGGCGAGCAGCACGATACCGAGCGCACCCAGCCCCTCGTTGCGCCGCCACTGGATCGCCCAGTAGAGGCGACGTCGGACGGTGCCGCTCATGCCGGCACCGATGCGGCCGCGGGCGCAGCCAGGCCGAGGGCGGCGGCGACGATCGCCTCCTCGGTCGCGGCGCCATGCGGCAGCAGCGCGGCGACGCGCCCGTCGTGGAACACCATCACCCGGTCGCAGAGATGCACCAGTTCCGGCGTGTCGCTGCTCAGCAGCAGCACGGCCTTTCCTTCGGCCGCCATGGCGCGGAGCGCCAGGTAGATCTCGCGTTTGGTTTCCACGTCGACGCCGCGCGTCGGGTCGTTCAGCAGCAGGATCGATGGCGCCAGCGGCAGCCACTTGGCGAGCGCCACCTTCTGTTGGTTGCCACCGGACAGCGCCTGCACCGGGCGGCGCAGATCGCCGCGGATGGTGAACCGCCCGGCGAGCTCGGCACTCGTCGCTGCTTCCGCCGCGCGGCGCCGGCGCTGCACGGGATGCGCGGCGAAGCCGGGCAGCAGCAGGTTGAGACGGATGCTGTGTGGCTGCAGCAGTCCCTCGCGCTTGCGATCGGCCGGGACATAGGCGAGGCCTGCGGCGTTGGCCTCGGCGACGCCGGCGAAGGGCGCGGTTCGCGGCTTCGCCCCGGTCGTCATGCGAAACTGCGCCGCGCGCGCCGGCGCGGCACCGGCGAGGCCGAGCAGGAATTCTTCCTGCCCCTGACCCGCCAGACCGCCCAGGCCGAGAATTTCGCCCCGGTGCAAGGTGAGATCGATACCGCTTGCCGTGCCGCTGCGGAAGCCGTTCGTCTGCAGCACCGTCTCGGCCGTGGCCTGCGCGCGATACGGCGGAAACAGATCCTGCGGGTCGCGCCCGACCATCAGCCGCACCAGGCCGAGCGGATCGAGGCCGGCGAGCGGCCTGTCGGCAGTGACCGCACCGTCCTTCAGCACGGTGACGTGCTCGCAAAAATCGAGGATCTCGTTCAGCCGGTGCGAGATGTAGAGGATCGCGACACCCTGGTCGCGCAGCCGCCGCACCAGTGCGGTCAGCATCGCGACGTCGGGCGCGGCGAGCGAGGAGGTCGGCTCGTCCAGGATCAGCACACGCGGGCGGCGGAACAGCGCCTTGGCGATCTCGACGAGCTGCCGCCGGCCGAGCGGCAGGCGTCCGACCGGCAGCTCGGGCGGCTCGGTGAGGCCGACCCCGGTGCAGAGTGCCGCGACCCGCGCAGCGAGGCCGCGATAGTCGATCATCCCCCAGCGCCGTGGCGCGGCGCCGAGGCCAATGTTCTCGGCGATGGAGAGATGCGGCGCGAGGCTCAGTTCCTGCTGCACGACGGCGATGCCGAGCCGGCGCGCGTCGCGCGGCGCCAGCGCCGCGACGCGGTCCCCGTCGACCTCGAGATCGCCCGCATCCGGCGCCAGCGTGCCGGAGAGCAGGTTGATCAGCGTGCTCTTGCCGGCACCGTTCTCGCCGAGCAGCGCGTGGATGCGCCCGGGCAGCAGCGCGATCGACACATCCCGCAGCACCGGGTTGCCGAAGAAGGATTTGGAGACCGATCGCGCGCCGAGGATCGCGCCGGCGGCGCTCATGCCTCGGGCGGCAGCATCGGGCGGCCTATTTCTTCAGGCTGGCGGCGATGAGCTTGTCGAACAGCTCGGTGCTGTACGGTGAGTAGATGTAGCCGTCGGCCGGAAAATCCTTGGCGCGCGCCAGGTAGCTGTCGAGATTGGCGTTCGTGATCACCGGCAGCGGCACGTTGATGTAGGCGGGGATGTCCTGGCCCTGCAGCGCCTTGACCGAGGCGTAGACGGCGAAGGCGGCGAGCCAGTTCGGCTGCTGCGTCGCCCAGGCGCTCAGGTGCTTGTCCTTCCACTGCTCCAGGAATTGCCGGTAGTTCTCGCCGGTGATCGGCGGGATCTTGCGGCCCTGGCGCGAGAAGGCGAGCACCGCGCCGGCCGAGAGCGCGCCGCCCTGCGACCAGATGCCGTCGATATGCGGGTAGCGGAACAGCAGGTTGGTCACCGCCTCCTGCGCCGGGGCGGCGTTGTACGGCGTGTTGGTCTCGGCCAGGATCTTGATGCCGGGATTAGCCTTGAACACCGGCTCGGCGCCGCGGCGGCGGTCGTCGCTGACCGAGACGCCGGCCGGGCCGTTCAGCACCAGGATCTGGCCCTTGCCGCCAAGCTGCTTGACCAGCCATTCGGCGGCGAGCTTGCCCCATTCCTGCTGGTCGGTGTCGATCTTGGTGGTGAGGTCGTTGGTGTCGACCAGGCTGTCGAAATTGGCGACGACGATGCCCTTGCTGCAGGCCTGGGCGATGACGCGATCGAGCGCGGTCGCCGAGCCGGCATCGACGATGATCGCGTCCAGCCTGGCGTCGATCATCGACTGGATCTGCTGGATCTGCGTGTTGGCGTTGCCCTGCGCGTCGGTGATGGTCAGCTCGCCGACGAGGCCCTGCTGCTTGAGCACGTCGGCCATCTTCTCGATCGTGCCGGTGGTTTCCTTCATCCAGGTCGGCACGGAGTAGATGTTGGCCCAGCCGAGCTTGTACGGCGGCTTGTGCTCGCCCTTGACGCAGTTCGCCGCCGCGACGGCCGCGCGCGGCAGGGCGAGCGGCGCCACGGCCAGGCCGGCCAGCAGCAGAGCGAGCCAGGAACGGCGGAATTCGATGCGCATCGTCGCGTCTCTCTCCTGCTGGCAGTGGCGCCTCCGCTGGCAGTGCGCCAGGGCGTCGGGGCGGGCCATGCCGCGTCGGAACGCCCGGCGGGATGGCGCTGCGGACGCTAGCAACGGCGCCGAACAGGCGTCAACGGCGGTTGAACCGCGTTTCACGGGTTGCTCACTGATTGACTGGCGCCGAGCTGCCTGATATTTCCCGCCCAACCTATCCAGTAGGTTTGGGCCGACAGGTTGGTATGGAACCGCTGCGAGCGCCAGGGCCGATCGCATCCGGCCCGTCCGATGTCAGCCTGCTGCGCCGGGCGATGAACGGCGTGCAGGACCTGATCCGCGCCGGCGGCAAGCGTCCGGGCACGACGCTGCCCGGCGAGGCGGCGCTGGCGCTGCAGTTCGGCGTCTCGCGCGGCATCATGCGCGAGGCGCTGAGCGCGCTCGCCGCTCTCGGGGTCGTGGATGTCGGCGCCGGCCGCCGTCCCCGCGTTGGCGCGGTCGATCCGACGGTGCTCGGCCTGGTGCTCGACCACGCCGTGCACACCGACCAGATCAGCATCCAGCAGGTCTACGACGTGCGGCGCACGATCGAGATGCGCACCGCGGCCCTGGCGGCGCGGCTCCGCTCGCCCGGCGAGGCGGCGGCGCTGCAGGCGCTCGCGGAGGCAATGCGCGGCGCCTTCGCGACGCCGGCGGTGGTGATGGAACAGGACATCGCCTTTCATCAGGCGATCGCCCGCGCCGGGCGCAATCCGCTGTTCATGCTGATCGTCGACTCGTTCCAGGTGGTGATGCGCAAGACCTGGATGATCGGCTGGACCGGGCGCGCCAGCGACGCCGAGCGCATGGGCAGCATCGAGATTCACGGAGCGCTCGCCGCCGCGATCGCGGCGCAGGACGCGGCGGCGGCGGAGGCGGCGATGGCCGACCATTTCGATCTCACCACCAGCGCGCTGCTGCGGGCGGGGATTCACTGAGGGTGCGACGGGCGCGGCCGGCGGGGTGCAGGCGGCGACGCCACGCGACCGGCACCAGGCGGGGAGGAGGAGCGCGATGAAGATCACGCGGCTGGAGACGATCCGGGTCGCCGAGCATCCCAACCTGATCTGGGTGCAGCTCCACACCGACCAGGGTCTGGTCGGCCTCGGCGAGACCTTCTTCGGCGCCGGCACGGTCGAGGCGCATCTGCACGACTTCGCGGCACCCCGCCTGCTCGGGCGCGATCCGCTGGCGATCGACCGCATCGCCCGCGACCTGATCGGCTATCTCGGTCACCGCTCGACCGGCGCCGAGACGCGCGGCAATTCCGCGGTCGACATCGCGCTGTGGGATCTGTTCGGCCAGGCGACCGGGCAGCCGATCGCGCAACTGCTCGGCGGCTTCTCGCGGCCGCGCATCCGCACCTACAACACCTGCGCCGGCACGCATTACATCCGCCGGCCGGACGCGCAGCGCGTCGCGAACTGGAACACCGGCGCCGGCCGCGACTACGACGACCTCGACGCCTTCATGACCCGCGCCGACGAGCTTGCCGAGGACCTGCTCGCCGAGGGCATCACGGCGATGAAGATCTGGCCGTTCGACCCGGCGGCGGAAAAGACCGAGGGGCAGTACATCGCACCGGCGGATCTCGCCGCGGCACTCGAGCCGTTCGAGAAGATCCGCCGCCGCGTCGGCGATCGCATGGACATCATGGTCGAGTTCCACTCGCTCTGGCAGCTCCTGCCGGCGATGACGATCGCGAAGGCGCTCGCGCCGTACAAGACGTTCTGGCACGAGGATCCGATCCGCATGGACAGCCTCGCGAGCCTGCGGCGCTACAAGGAGGTCTCGCCGGCGCCGATCTGTGCCTCGGAGACGCTGTCCTCGCGCTGGGCGTTCCGCGACCTGCTGGAGACCGATGCCGCCGGCGTGGTGATGCTCGATCTTTCCTGGTGCGGCGGCTTGTCGGAGGCGCGCAAGATCGCCGCCATGGCCGAGGCCTGGCACCTGCCGGTCGCGCCGCATGACTGCACCGGCCCGGTCGTGCTCTGCGCCTCGACGCATCTGTCGCTGAACGCGCCGAATGCGCTGGTGCAGGAAAGCGTCCGCGCCTTCTATCGCACCTGGTATCGCGACCTGGTGACGGCGCTGCCGGAGGTGAAGGACGGAACCATCACCGTGCCGCCCGGGCCGGGCCTCGGCATGGCACTGCTGCCCGATCTCGATCGGCACCATACCGTCACGCGTCGCGTCTCGGAATGAACCGGGCGCGGCCTTCGGCGCTGCTCGGTGCGGCCCCGATCTGGGTCGCGGTGGTGGCGCTGTACCTGGTCGCCGCCCTGGTCTCGCCCGCCTTTCTGAGTGCCGCGCAGGTGCGCAACATCCTGCAGGTCACCGCCTTTCTCGGCGTGGTGTCGCTCGGCCAGACGATCGCCCTGTTGGTCGGCGGCATCGATCTCTCGGTCGGGGGCGTCGTCACGCTGGTCAACATCCTCTCGACCGCGCTGATGGACGGTCGCGCCGGGTCGGCGCCGCAAGCAATCGCGATCTGCCTTGCGGTCGGGCTCGCGATCGGCGCGGGCAACGGCGTGCTGATCGCCTGGCTGCGCGTGACGCCGCTGATCGCCACGCTCTCCAGCAACGCCATCCTGTTCGGCGCGGCGCTGCTCTACACCGGCGGCGCGCCGCACGGCCATGCGGCGCCCGGCTTTCAGGTGCTTGGCCAGGGCGCGCTCTGGGGCGTGCCGGCGAGCACGCTGTGCTGGATCGCGATCGCACTGGGCGGGCTGTTCCTGCTCGGGCGCACGGTGTTCGGCCGCTACCTCTACGCGGTCGGCGCCAATCCGGTCGCGGCGCATCTGATGGGCGTGCCGGTGCGCGGCGTGCTGATCGCCGCCTATGCGCTCTCGGCGCTGATGGCAAGCCTCGGCGGGCTGCTGCTCACCGCCTATATCGGCAATCCCAGCCTCGGCATCGGCAACCAGTTCCTGCTCACCTCGGTCGCCGCCGCGGTGGTCGGCGGCACCGCGCTGACCGGCGGCATCGGCGGCATCATCGGCACGCTGGGCGGCGCGCTGTTCATCACCGAGGCGAGCAGCTTCACCACCATCGCGCATCTCTCCACCGGTGCGCAGTACGTCGTGCAAGGCGTCATCATCGCCGGCAGCGTCGTCGTCTACCGCGCCGTGACATCCGGCGCGGCACGGATCGCATGAAACTCGAACAAATCGGGAGGATTTTGTCATGAACCAGCCATCGACCGGCCGGCGCCGGCTGCTGCAGCTCGGCGCCGGCATCGCCGCCGCGGCACTGCTGCCGCGTCCGGGCTTCGCCGACGTGATCTCCGACGCCAAGATCGTCGATTCGACGCAGACGACGTCGGGGGCGAAGTTCAAGAAGAGCGGCAAGGTCCGGATCGGCTTCAGCAACGGCTTCTCCGGCAACACCTGGCGCACCGAATGCCTCGCGGCGATGCGCATCGAGGCGGCGAAGCATCCGGAGATCGCCGATTTCATCGTGGTCGACGGCCAGGGCGACATCACCAAGCAGGTCAACGACATCCAGGACCTGATCTCGCAGCAGGTCGATGCGATCCTGTGCATCGCCAATTCCGGCACCGCAGTCGCACCGGCACTGCGCAAGGCGATGCGCGCCGGCATCGCGGCCGTGCCGTTCAATTTGCCGGTCGAGGGCGAGCACTGGGACGCCTATATCGGCACCGATCCGTCGAAGAAAGGGGCGCGGCTCGGGGCGTTCCTGCACGACGCGCTCGGCGGCAAAGGCAAGATCGTCGCGCTCGGCGGCCTGCCGGGCAACTCCTACACGGCCGCCGCCTGGGCCGGCGCCAAGTCGGCGCTCGGCAGCGGCATCGAAGTGCTCGCCTTCAAGGACGCGTTCTGGCAGGAGGACAAGGCCAAGGTGGTGATGGCCGATCTGCTCACTGCCTATCCGGAGATCGACGGCGTGTGGTGCGATGGCGGCCAGGACGCGACCGGCGCCGCCGAGGCGATGCTGGCGGCCGGCCGCAAGCTGGTGCCGATGACCGGCGATGACTACAACGGCTTTCTCAAGCTCTACGCGCGCGAGCACGCCAACCAGCCCGGCTTCAGGATCGGCGCAATGTCGGAACCGAGCTGGGAAGGCGTGGTGGCGATCCGCACCGCGCTGAAGCTGCTCGCCGGCGACAGCGTGCCGAAGACGCAAACCATCGAGCCGACGCTGATCACGGACGCCAACTATCAGCAATACATCCGCCCCGATCTGCCCGATGGTGTGTTCATCGACACCAATCTCTCCGATGCGGAGCTGAAGAAGCTGTTCCATTGATGCGTCTGGCCGAGCGGCCGGCGGTGGCGGGGACCGGACCGGTCCTCGCCGTCTCCGGCATCGACAAGAGCTTTCCCGGCGTGCGCGCCTTGCGCGGCGCCGCGTTCGACGTGATGGCGGGCGAAATCCATGCGCTGGTCGGCGAGAACGGTGCCGGCAAGTCGACGCTGATGCGCATCCTGGCGGGGCTGCATGCGCCGGATGCCGGCACGATCATCCGCGCCGGGCGCCCCGTCCGCTTCGCTGGACCGCGCGACGCGCAGCGCAGCGGCATCGCGATGGTCTACCAGGACACGCGGCTGGTGCCCGACCTGGATGTCGCCGAGAACATCTGGCTCGGCCGCGAGCCGGGCGGCGCGGTGCTGATCGATCGCACCGCCATGGAACGCGGCGCGCAGACGCTGCTCGACCGGCTCGGCGTGGCCGTGCCGCTCGCCGCACCGGTCGCCAGCCTCGCCTTCGACCAGCGGCAACTCGTCGAGGTGGCGCGGGCGCTGACCACGGATCCGGCGGTGCTGATCCTGGATGAACCGACCTCGGCGCTCGACAGCGCCGAGGCGGAGCGGCTGTTCGCCATCCTGCGCGAACTGCGCGCCGGCGGCACGGCGATCGTGTTCATCTCGCACCGCCTGCCGGAAGTGCTGGCGCTGGCCGACCGCATCACCGTCATGAAGGACGGCGAGGTGATGGGCACGGTCGCCGCGCATGCCACGAGCGAGCACGCGCTGGTGGCGATGATGGTCGGCCGGTCGGTGGAACTTGCCTATCCGCCGCGCGCCGCCGCGACCGGTGCGACCGGTGCGACCGGTGCGACCGGTGCGACCGCCGCGACCGGTGCGCCGCTGCTCGAGGTCGCCGGCCTCTCCGGCGCCGGCGCGTTCGTGGACGTGTCGTTCCGCGTCGCCGCCGGCGAGATCCTCGGCATCGGCGGCATCCAGGGCAACGGCCAGGCGGAGATCGTGCGCGGCCTGTTCGGCCTGCGGCCGGTGAGCGGCACGCTGCGGCTCGGTGGTCGCGCGGCGACGCTGTCCTCGCCGCGGCGGGCGATCACCGCCGGTCTCGTCTACGTGCCGGGCGATCGGCGCCGCGGCGGGCTGTTCCTGCCGCACTCCATCCGCCGCAACGTGGGCCTGCCGCATCTCGCGCGCTGGTCGCGCTTCTTCCTGCTGCCCGCAGCGCGGGAACGCCAGGCCGCAGCCGCCGTGATGACGGAATTCGCGGTCCGCGCGCATGGCATCGAGCAGCCCGCGGCTACGCTCTCCGGCGGCAACCAGCAGAAGATCGTGCTGGGCCGCTGGACCCGCGGCGCGCCCCGCGTGCTGATGTTCGAGGAGCCGACCCAGGGCGTCGACGTCGCGACCAAGCTCGACATCTACCGCCGGCTGCGCGCGCTGGCCGCCGCCGGATGCGGCATCATCCTCGTCTCCTCCGACCTGCTGGAACTGATCGGGCTGTCCGACCGCATCCTGGTCGTCTCGCAAGGCCGCGTCGTGGACGAGGTCGCCGGCGCGGCCGCGACCGAGGAGCGCATCGTCGGCGCGGCCGTGCGCGTCTCCGGGCATCGTGCAACCGCCCGGCGTGACGCCGCGCAGGCCGGCGGCGGGCGCTACGCACCGGCCATGCTGGTCGCGGCACTCGTCTTGCTGCTGGGCGCGCTGACCACCTGGCGCTCGCCGTATTTTTTCACCGCGCGCAATCTCGGCGACCTGTCGCTGCAGATCACGCCGCTCGCACTGGCGGCACTCGGGCAGCTCGCGGTCGTTCTGACCGGCGGGATCGACCTGTCCGTCGGGCCGCTGATCAGCCTGGTCACGGCGATCGTGTCCTGGGTCGCGACCGGCGACGGCGTCGGTTCGGCGCTGCTCGGCGTTGGCGCCGGGCTCGTCGCCGGCGCGCTGGCCGGCGCGCTGAATGCCGGGCTGATCCTGCGGCTGCGCATCCCCGATCTGATCGCGACCCTCGCCAGCTTCTCGATCGTCACGGGCGCTGCGCTGCTGGTGCGGCCGAGCCCGGGCGGTGAGATCGGCGAGTGGTTCATGGACGCGCTCACGGCGCAGGTGGGACCGGTGCCGGTCGCGCCCTGCGTCGTGCTCGCGGCGACGCTGCTCGCGGAATGGCTGCTGGTGCGGGGACGGGTCGGCAAGCGGCTCTACGCGGTCGGCTCCAGCGCCGATGCCGCCCACAGTGTCGGTCTGCCGGTCGGTGCGGTGCACGCCGGCGCCTATCTGTTCTGCAGCCTGTGCGCGGCGCTGGCCGGGCTGCTGGTCGCAGCGCGCATCGGCAGCGGCGATCCGCAGGCCGGGACGCAATTCACCCTGACCTCGATCACCGCCGTCGTGATCGGCGGGGCAAGCGTGTTCGGCGGCATCGGCACGGCACTCGGCACGCTGGCTGGCGCGGTGCTGATCGGGCTGATGCAGAACGCGCTCAACCTGCTGCACGTCTCGGCCTACGTACAATATGTCTGGACCGGCGTGCTGACCCTGCTCGCGGTCGCGATCTTCTCCTTCGGCCGCCGCCGCGGCTGATCACGCTGCACTGGCCATTTGGGGAGTGCCGGGATTTGCGCTTGCGCTCTCCGCCCGCTGCGGCACAGACTGTCGCTGCTGGCCTTCCGCCGCCATCACCGGCGGATGCCGGCCTGGAACGGGCTCCCTGACATCACGCTTGCGTGCGGCCGCTTGACGGCGCTTGCACGTCTGGCGTCGACCGGCAACCAGATGGTTGATCCGTGTCCGGGACATCCTTCATCGGCGAGCGGGCGGCGCATGCGACACGCAGGCCGTCCAACCGCGCCACCGAGGGTTGCGTCGCGCAAGGCCGCGTCCGGCCGGCGCCGTTGCACCCTGTCGGATGCCCGCTCCGGGCGCGTTCCTGTCTGATCCGCCTTCGGCTGAACACGCTTAAAAGCGAGACACCACATGACCCTGTCGATGTCCCTGACCGTCAACGGTCAGCGCCGGGAGGTCACGCTCGAGGACGAGCGCGTCACGCTCCTGGACCTGCTGCGCGAGCGACTGGACCTCACCGGCACCAAGAAGGGCTGCGATCGCGGGCAGTGCGGCGCCTGCACCGTGCTGGTCGACGGCAGGCGGGTGAATTCCTGCCTGGCGCTGGCGATCAGCCATGACGGCGCCGAGATTCTGACCATCGAGGGCCTGGCGCAGGGCGACCATCTGCATCCGGTGCAGGCGGCGTTCATCGAGCATGATGGCTTTCAGTGCGGCTTCTGCACGCCGGGCCAGATCATGAGCGCGGTCGGGCTGATCGCCGAGGCGCAGGCCGGCGACGATCCGGAACGGGTGCGCGAGGCGATGAGCGGCAATCTCTGCCGCTGCGGCGCCTATGCCGGCATCACCGCGGCGGTGCTCGACGCGCAGCGACGCCTGGCCGCGACGGCGCAGGGAGAAGCCGCATGAACCGCTTCGACTATGTCCGCGCCGGCAGCGTCGCCGAGGCGGTGGCGGCGGCGAGCGCGCCGGGGGCCACGTATCTCGCCGCCGGCACCAACCTGCTCGACCTGATGAAAGGTGGCGTCACCCGTCCCGCGCGCCTGGTCGACATCACCCGCCTGCCCGGGCTCGACCGGATCGAGCGCCTGTCGGATGGGGGCCTGCGCATCGGTGCGCTGGTGCGCAACAGCGATCTGGCGCATGACCGGGACTTCGCGCGCACCTATCCCGCGGTCGCCGAGGCGCTGCTCTCTGGCGCGTCGGCGCAGTTGCGCAATGCCGCGACTGTCGGCGGCAACCTGATGCAGCGCACCCGCTGCGCTTATTTCTATGACGTGGCCAGCGCCTGCAACAGGCGCGACCCGGGCGCGGGCTGCGAGGCGCGCGGCGGCGAGACCCGCCTGCACGCGGTGCTGGGCTGGAGTGAGCATTGCATCGCCACCCATCCGTCCGATTTCTGCGTGCCGCTGGCAGCCCTCGACGCGGTGGTGGAGATCGCGACCGCCTCCGGCCAGCGCGAGGTGCCGCTTGCCGAATTCCATTGCCTGCCCGGCGACACGCCGCAGCGCGAGAGCATGCTGCTTCCGGGCGAGTTGATCGTCGCGGTGCGCCTGCCGCCCGAGGCGGCCGCATTTGCGGCGAACGCCCGCTACCTCAAGCTGCGTGAGCGCACGTCCTACGCTTTCGCACTGGTCTCCGCCGCCGCGGCGCTGCGGCTGCAGGGCGGCATGATCGCCGAGGCGCGGCTGGCGCTGGGCGGCGTCGCCGCGAAGCCCTGGCGAGCGCACGCGGCGGAACAGCGCCTCGCCGGCGCGCAGCCGAGCGATGCGGCGTTCCGCGCCGCGGCCGAAGCCGCGCTCGCGGACGCAAAACCCTCCGGCGACAACGCATTCAAGATCGAGCTCGCGCGGCGCGTCGCCGTGCGGGCGCTTCGCCTCGCCGCCGCCGGCACGCCGGATCGCATTCCCGCCCTGCCCGGCTCGGTGTTCGCCCCCTCCGCGGGAGTGTCGGCCCATGTCTGAGATCACCCCGATCCACGTTCGCCACGGTTCCAGCATCGGCCAGCCGCTGACCCGGCGCGACGGCATGCTGAAAGTGACCGGCAGCGCGGAATACGCCGCCGACCATCACCCGCCCGGCATGCTGCACGCCGTCATGGC
The DNA here is from genome assembly GCA_035504175.1 of Acetobacteraceae bacterium. Classification (GTDB taxonomy): domain Bacteria; phylum Pseudomonadota; class Alphaproteobacteria; order Acetobacterales; family Acetobacteraceae; genus DATJSJ01. Next base: position 36,160 of record DATJSJ010000276.1, on the reverse strand, counting down.
GGTGAGCAGCATCGCGCGCGGCCGCGTCGCGTCGATGAACCTTGCCGCCGCCAAAGCGCATCCCAGCGTCGTCGAGGTCATGACGCCGGCAAACGCGCCGAAGCTGGCACGGCATCCCGACGTGGCGGGCGAGCCGTTCGTCTACCGGCTCGACCTGCTACAGGACGACCGCGTCCGCTACGCCAACCAGCCGATCGCCGTGGTGATCGCGGAGACGCTGGAAGCGGCGGTGGAAGGCGCCGCGCTGCTCGAGCCGGCATACGAAACCGAGCCGGCGCGCGTCGAACTGGGCGATGCCGAAGCCTTCGAGCCGCAGACCGTCGGCCCTGGCTTCCCCGCGCGGCTTGGGACCGGTGACGTCGCCGCCGGCCTGGACGCGGCGACGCACCGGATCGAGGCGGTGTACGAAACCTCGGCGCAGTACCACAACGCGATGGAGCCGCACGCGGTGGTCGCGGCGTGGGACGGCGACACGCTGCACCTCGACACACCAAGCCAGGGCGTCGCGATCGCCCAGATGCGGATCGCCGGGCTGTTCGGCATCGCGCCGGAGAACATCCATATCCGCACGCCGTTCCTCGGTGGCGGCTTCGGGTCGAAGGGCACGGTCTGGTCGCCGCAGGTGCTCGGCATCATGGCGGCGCGCCTGGTCGGCCGGCCGGTCAAGCTGGTGACGCGGCGCGAGCAGATGTACGGTCCGGTCGGGCATCGCGCGCCGACGCGGCAGACGCTGCGCCTCGGCGCCGGCGCGGATGGCGCGCTTACGGTGCTCGACCATCACACGCTGACCGCCTCCAGCACCTTCGACGATTTCTTCGAGCCGAGCGGCAGCCCGTCACACACGCTCTACGCCACCCCGGCGCTGTCCACCACCTACGAGGCGGTGCGGCTCGACACCGGCACGCCGTTCTTCATGCGCGCACCCGGCGAGGCCTCCGGCTCGATCGCACTGGAGAGTGCGATCGACGAGATGGCAGAAGCCTGCGGCATGGATCCGCTGGCGTTCCGGCTGAAGAACTACGCCGAGGTCGAGCCGCTCTCCGGCAAGCCGTTTTCGTCGAAGGCACTGCGCGAGTGCTACGCGCAGGGTGCCGCGCGCTTCGGCTGGGCCTCGCGCCCGCGCGCGCCGCGGCAGATGCGCGATGCGGCCGGGCGGCTGATCGGCTGGGGCATGGGCTCGGCGCTGTTCCCGGCGCTGATGTTCCAGGCCGAGGCACGGGCGGAACTGCGCGCCGATGGCAGCGGTTCGGTCGAGATCGGCGCGATCGACATGGGCCAGGGCTCCTGGACCGCACTGGCGCAGATCGCGGCCGACAGCCTCGGGATCGATATCGCGCAGGTGACGTTCCGCATGGGCAGTTCCGGTCTGCCGAATGGCGGCATCGCTGGCGGATCGGCGCACACCGCGACCGCCGGCGTGGCGATCCACAATGCCGGCGCGCGGGTGATCGCCGCACTCGCTGATCTTGCCACCAGTGACGAGCAATCCCTGCTGTTCGGCGCCGGCAATGCCGGGGTGATCGCACGCGAGGGGCGGTTGCTGCGGCGCGACGATGAGAGCCGCGGCGAGAGCTACGCTTCCATCCTTGCTCGCGCCGGCCGCCAGTCGATCGAGGCGCGGGCGGAGTCCGCCGCCGATCCCGTGTCGAATGAGCACTACGCCATGTACTCGCACGGCGCGGTGTTCTGCGAGGCGGTGGTCGATCCGGACCTCGGCCAGGTTCGCGTCTCGCGCCTGGTCGGTGCGTTTGCGGCAGGACGGGTGATCAATCCGCGCCTGGTGGAAAGCCAGTATCTCGGCGGCATGATCTGGGGCGTGTCGTTCGCGCTGCACGAGTGCGCGGTGCTCGATCCGCGCTCCGGGCGGGTGATGAACGCGAATTTCGGGGAATACCATGTGCCGGTGAGCGCCGACGTGCCGGCGCTGGAGGCGATCCTGGTCGCGGAGGAGGATCCGCACGTCAATCCGCTCGGCATCAAGGGCGTGGGCGAGATCGGCATCACCGGCACGGCCGGCGCGGTCGCCAACGCGGTCTGGCACGCGACCGGCGTGCGGGTGCGACGCTTTCCGATCACGCCGGACAAGGTGATGGGCGAGTAGGCAAGGGGCGAAGGAAGAGGAAGAGTCTTCTTTTTCTGAAGAAAAAGAAGCAAAAAGACTTCATTCGTTTTGGGCCGTACGGCCGGGCGACAGACTCGGCACCAAACGAGTAGAAGTTTTTTGGTTCTTTTTTACAAAAAAGAACACCTTCCCTTCCTTCGCATCACCGCCCCGGTCACGACAGGGTGAGTCCGCGCAGTGCGGCGTTGCGCCGCCGCGCACGCTCCAATCCGGCGAGGAGCAGCACCGCGACCAGCAGCACCAGCGTCGCGACGGCGAGGATCGTCGGGTCGATCGTGTAGCGCAAATTGGTCCACATCTGCAGCGGCAGCGTCGTTTGCGTTGGGCCGGCGATGAACAGCACGATGACGACCTCGTCGAACGAGGTCATGAAGGCGAACAGGGCGCCGGAGATGATTCCCGGCAAGATCAGCGGCATCACCACTTTGAAGAAAGCCCGCGCCGGCGAGGCGCCGAGGCTGAGTGCCGCGCGGTAGAGCTGCTGATCGAAGCCGCTGAGCGTCGCGCCCACAGTGATCACGACGAAGGGCACGCCGAGAATCGAGTGCGCGATGATGATCCCCGCATAGGTGTTTACGAGATGCAGGGCGGAGAGGAAGAAGAACAACGCGGTCGCCGTAATGATCAGCGGTACGATCATCGGCAGGATCAGCACGCCGGTGATCACGCTCCGCAGTGGCATATGTGGCCGTGTCAGGCCGAGGGCGGCGAGCGTGCCGAGGCCGGTCGCGATCAGCGCCGCCAGTGGTGAGACGATGAAACTGTTCTCGACCGCGTGGATCCATGCCGGGCTGGTGAAGAATTTCAGGTACCACTGAAGCGAGAAGCCGGAAGGCTGCAGCGTCAGCATCTGACGCGTGAAGGTGAAGTACGGCGAGGCGTTGAAGGAGAGCGGGATGATGACGAGCAGTGGCACGACGAGGAAGAACAGCACCAGCAGGCCGTAGGCACGGAACAGATAGTACCAGCCGCGCTCCACCGGGCCGGCGTGATCGCCGCGCGCGCCGGTCATCCGAGCGAGATCCGGCCGATGCCGGCAAAGGCGTTGAATACGGCGAACAGCAGCAGCGTGACCACGGTGAGCACGGTGCCGAGCGCCGCGGCCAGGCCCCAGTTCAGCGATTGCTGCACGTTGAAGGCGATGCGGTTGCTGATGAACTGGCCGGTCTGCCCGCCGACCAATTCCGGGGTGATATAGTAGCCGATCGCCAGGATGAAGACGAGCAGCACGCCGGCGCTCACCCCCGGCAGGGTCAGCGGCGCGAACACCTTCCAGAAGGCGCGCCAGGGATGCGCACCGAGCGAGATCGCCGCCCGCATGTAGGAATCGGGGATGCCGCGCATCACGCTGTACACCGGCAGCACCATGAACGGCAGCAGCACCTGCGTCATGACGACGATGGTGCCGAGCGCGTTGTAGATGAGCTGCGGCCGGTTCTCCGGCGACGCCATGCCGGTCGCGACCAGGATCGAGTCCACCACGCCGTGCGACTGCAACAGCACGATCCAGGCGGTGATCCGGACCAGCAGCGAGGTCCAGAATGGCAGCAACACGGCGATCATCACCAGGTTCGCCCGATACTCCGGCATGCGGGAGATCCAGTAGGCGAGCGGATAGCCGAGCGCCACGGTCAGTGCCGTGATCAGCGCGCTCATCCAGGCGGTGCGCAGGAACAGGCGGATGTAGACCCGCTCGTAGGATGGCACTCGCATGATGCCGCCATTCGGCCCGTATTGCAGGTCGAGCGCCGCGAGGTAGAAATCCGCGGTGAGGGGCGTGCTCTCGCGCTTCAGCAGACGCCAGATGGCGAGGTCGCCCCATTGCGGATCGATCTGCTCGAGCACACCCTTCCAGTCCTGGTCGGGTGGCAGATGGGCGGTGCGGAAGGTGGTCTTCGAGATCAGGCCGAACGCGCCCGGTAACTCCTCGTTCAGCCGCTTGGCGACGCGGCCGAAGGTGTGGGTACGGAAATCGGCGCGCAGATCGGTGGCGACCGCGGCATAGGTGGGCTCGGGCGGCAGTGTCGCGCCTGTCCAGCCGCGCAGCGCCGCGACGGTGCGCGGCATCAAATGCGGCAGGGTCGGGTTGGCGACGCTGATCCAGATCATGCCGGCGAGCGGAATCAGGAACAGCACGACGACGTAGGTGAGCAGCGGGGCGGTCAGCAGGAACGCTGCGAAGCGCTTCCGCCGTTCCGCCCGCCGCAATCCCTGCCGCAGCGCCGCGGTGTCCAGAGCCGCGGCCGGCGCCGGCCGGACGTCGACCGCGCCGGCCGACATCCGCTTAGCTCGCCAGCCAGGCGGCGAAGCGCTGGTCGAGCTGCGGCCCGTAATTCGACCAGAAGGCGACGTTCTTCGGGATCGCCACCTTCAGATGCTCGGGATTGGTCGGCATGTACGGCCACATGTCGATTTTCGGATTCTTGTAGTAGGTGAGCGCGTGCATCAGCTTGAACGAGGATCTGCGCGCCGGCGAATAGGCGATGTAGCGCGCCTGCTCCACCAGGCTCTTGGTGTCGGTGGAGAAACGCAGGAACTGCATCGCCAGGTCCTGCCGCTCCTTGGGCAGGCCGGACGGCACCACCCAGCCATCCCATTCGTAGAGACCGCCATCCCAGATGAAGGCGAGGGGCTGGTTGTCGGCGACAATCGCGTTGAAGATGCGGCCGTTGAACGCGGTGGCGATCACCGCCTCGTTCTGCGCCAGCATCTGCGGTGGCTGCGCGCCCTCGCTCCACCACTGGACGTGCGCCTTGATCGTGTCGAGCTTGCCGAATGCCCGGTCGACCCCGGCCGGGGTACGCAGCACGTCGTAGATCTTCTCCCGCGGCACGCCATCGGCGTACAGCGCCCACTCCAGATTGCCGGCGGGAATCTTCTGCACCGCCCGTGTGCCCGGGAAGCCCTTGAGATCGAACACGTCGGCGACCGTCTTGGGCGGGTGGTCCTTGGCGAAGGCGGTGGTGTTGTAGGCGAACAGCGTGCTGTACGAGATCGTCGAGACATAGGGTCCGGTCTTGCCGTCGCCGCTGAGCGAACCGGGGATGAAATCCTGCGTCGCCGGCGTACCGTCGGGCGCGGGCGCCAGTGCCTTGTCGAAATCGATGCTCAGCAGCAGGCCCTCATCGCCGAGGCGCGTGGCCGGCGCCTGCAGCATGTCGACGATGTCCCAGTTGATGTTGCCGCTCTGCTCCTGCGCGGTCAGCAGCGCCGGTCCGTTGGCCGATTTCTCGATGTTCTCGAAGCCGACGCCGGACTGGCCAGTGAACGGCTTCTCGTAGCCCTGGATCTGGCTGAACTGGTAGGCGCCGCCCCAGGAACAGAGATTGATCGTTTCCGAGGCGGCGTCGGCGGCGCGGCCGGCGGCAAGCCCGATGAGCGACGAGAGCGACACCAGCCCGGCGGTCCTGGCGCCGAGCGACATCAGCATGCGCCGGCTGATCGGCGGGATCGTCCCCGTCCACGGTCTTTCGGTTCGACTCATCGATCGCTCTCCTGTCCTGAGGTGTCTGACGATGCGGAATTCTCCGGTCTGGCGGATGGCCGCCACGGTTCAGTCGGCACGGAAGGCGCGGCATGCGCCCGGCTGCCAGCCGATCTCGGTCGCGGCGCCGGCCTGCAATGCGTGCCCGTCGCCGGTGTTCGGCAGCTTCGCGACCACTGCCGCGGCGCCCGCAGCGCGACAGACGGCGCGCAGGTGATCGCCCTGGAACAGCACGCTCTCGATCCGGCCGGGAAAGACATTCGGGGTTGCGCCGCATGGCGGCGCGATCCGGACATGCTCCGGCCGCACCGAGAGCACGCAGCGCTCGCCCGCGCGGAGCGCCTGAACCGCCAGCGCCAGCGTCTCGCCGCCTTGATTGTCGAGGGCGACCGTGCAGGTCTCGCCCTGGCGCGCGCGCACCGTGCCGGTCAGGCAGTTGTTCTCGCCGATGAAATCGGCGACGAAGGCGTTCACCGGCTCGGCGTACAACGCGCGCGGCGAGCCGCATTGCTGCAGGACGCCATGCGCGAACACGGCGATGCGATCCGACATGGTCAGCGCCTCGCCCTGGTCGTGCGTGACGTAGACCATGGTGATGCCGAGCCGGTCGTGCAGCGCCTTGATCTCGTACTGCAATTCCTCGCGCAGCTTCTTGTCGAGCGCGCCGAGCGGCTCGTCCATCAGCACGATCTCGGGCTCGAACACCAGGGCGCGGGCCACCGCGACGCGCTGCTGCTGGCCGCCGGAAAGCTGGCCGGGGCGGCGGTGCCTGAAGGCCGCGAGGTGCACCATGTCGAGCGCGCGGTCGATCCGGCGCTCGAGCTCGGCGCGGCCGATGCGGCGGATGTGCAGCGGGAAGGCCAGGTTCTCAGCGACGCTCATATGCGGAAACAGGGCGTAGTTCTGGAACACCATGCCAAGATTGCGCTTGTGCGGCGGCACCCGGTTGAGCTCGCGTCCGGACAGCAGGATCTGGCCGCCGGTGGGCGCCTCGAAACCGGCCAGCATCATCAGCGTCGTGGTCTTGCCCGATCCCGACGGGCCGAGGAGGGTGAGGAACTCGCCGCGGGGCATATCGAGGTTGAGGTCGCGCACCACGAAGGTCGCGCCGTCGTAGGTCTTGCGCACGTTGCGGAACGCGACGAAGGCGTCGACCGGATCGGTTCCGAAACTGCCGCGTGCGTCCATCTCCGCTCCTCGTGCCGGCGGCGCCGCTCCCGGACGTCGCAGACACTCCGGTCGGCCGCGGCAAAGCCGGTCGCCCTTCCGGCCGCCGGTCTCTCGGCCTGCGACGCTTCATCCGACCCGTCCCCTGGCAGATGACGGTCTGTCACCGCCCAGTCACGACACCATCGAGGCCGGCGTCGTGCAAGTCGATGCAGGATCAATCCGGGCGATGGTTTCGCTTCCGGCGAGTCACGGGTGAGCCGAGGAGCCGATGTCGCAATGCAATACCAACACCGGCAAGCCGCGGGACCTTGCCGCCTGCCGTTGCCTGCCGTTTCTTTCTTCAACCGGATTTTAAGATAGCTGAAACAGTGCCGGGCCAGTCTGTCGGCATGCTTAAATTGCGTTCATGCGCCCAGGCAGGCAGCGCCGCTCCCGTGACGGGGCGGTGACAGGGTGGGGCGGGCGAGGAGACCACGCGGCACGTCCGGCCGGCCGGCCGCCGAGCGCTGCCGGCCCGCGTCGAATGGCGGAGGCACGCCCTGCAGACGATCTCCGTCCAGGGCGGCCTGGCTTCAGTCCGGCAGGCCGGAAATCACGTACAGCGTTTTCAGCATGTCGCTCGGCGCGCCCTGGCCGGCGAAATCATGCGCGAGGATGCCGCCGATCGCGCCGGAGCGGTAAATGTGGCTCAACGCACGATCCACCGCGAGCCGGAAATCCTCATCGCCATGCGGCAGCGCCAGCGCATAGGGCTCGACGGTGAGATAGGTCGTCGCCAGCTGCAGATCCTTCGGCGCCTTGCTCTCCTGCAACAGCGAGGCGAGGATCGAACGGTCGGCGAAATAGGCCGAGATCTGGCCGCTGTCCAGCATCGCCAGCCCCTGCTGATGCGTGCCGACCGGGATCAGGTCAGCCGTGATCTTGTATGCCTGCAGGGTATTGCGCAGCACCTCCTCGGTCGTGGTGCCGGCCAGCACGCCGATCTTCCGCCCCGCGAGCGCTTCGACGCTGTGCGGGCCGTCTGGACGGATCATGATGCTGGCGCCGTCGACGAAGGTCGCGATCGAGAAATCCACCAGTTCCCGCCGCGACAGGGTGGCCGTCGTCGCCTCGCAGAGCAGATCGGCCTTGCCGTTGCGGATCGCGTCGAACCGGTCGGCGGCAGACACCAGGACGTAGTCGATCGCGAGGTGTGGAATCTGCAGTTGCGTCGCGACGTCGGACGCCACCGCGCTGCAGAGATCGATGATGAAGCCGGCCGGCTTGCCGTCCGGCCCGGCATAGGAGAAGGGCGGCGCATCGGCGCGATAGGCGATGCGCAGCGTCTTGTCCTGCCGGATGCGATCCAGCGTTCCGGCATGGGCGAGCGGCGCGAACGCAGCCGCGAGTGCCAGCGCGGCGGCGGCCGCGACGGTTGCGCTCTGCCGCCGCATCCGGCCCGGAGCGCGTGCGGTCCGATTCCGCCAGCCTGGCGCCGTCGGCAGTGCCGTCATCTCGCGTCCCCTCCCTGCATTTTGCTGCATCGGGGATAGCAGGCGCGGTGCGGCCTGTCGCCCTGTTTCACCATCAGGACGTTTCGCGCGGCCGGATGTGCGCTGCCTGCGTCGCCGCTAGCGCAGATTGTCGGCGCGGCGATTACGGTCCGCCGGGCGCGAAGATCGACTCGCCGCTGCTCATCGGCTGGCCGCCGAGATCGTCCCGATAGGCCGAGCCGGCGTAGGGCACCGGCACCGAGGACCAGATATGCACGGCCGTGCCGTCGATGGTGAACAGGGTGCGCGGTCCGTGCGAGGCGGGCGCTTCGGCTCCGGCCTCTCCCTGGATCGTCGCCCCGGCGGAGGCCGGGTCCTGGCCATACGCCGTGCCCGGCCCGGCGGCGAGCAGCAGGGCCAGGGCAGCAAGACGCAATTCGGTCGCACTGTCGGTCACAACTCACCTGCTGCCCGGGTCATTTCCGGGCTGAAGCATGATACGGCGTCGGACCGAGCAGTCGCGCGCAAGACGGATGCGTGTCAAGCCGGCCGTCCGGCGTCAGCACCCCGGCCAGTGCGGCGGGCGTCGCTGCAGGAACGCATCGATGCCTTCGGCGGCGTCGGCGGCCAGCATGTTGCCCGTCATGAGGTCCGCCGCATAAGCGTAGGCTTCGTCCAGCCCCAGCTCCGCCTGACGGGCGAAGCCGGGCTTGCCGATGGCGAGTGCCACGGGGCTGCGGCTCGCGATGCGGTCGGCGAGCGCTGCGACCTCGGCATCGAGCGCCGCCTCCGGCACCACGCGGTTGATCAGGCCGATCGATCGCGCATGCGCGGCATCGACCGCCTCGCCGGTCAGCAGCATTTCCATCGCTGCCTTGCGTCCGACCGCGCGTGAGAGCGCGACCATCGGCGTCGAGCAGAACAGTCCGATGCTGACGCCGGGGGTTGCGAACCGCGCCGCCTCGCTCGCGACCGCGAGATCGCAGGTGGCGACGAGCTGGCAGCCGGCGGCGGTCGCGATGCCGTGCACGCGCGCGATCACCGGCTGGCGCAGCCGGACGATGCGCAGCATCAGGCGCGAGCACTGCGCGAACAGTGCGGCCAGCGCCTCCCGGTCGCGGATCGCGCGCAGCTCCCGCAGGTCGTGACCGGCGCAGAAGGCGGGGCCGGCGCCGCCGATCACCACGACGCGGATCGCCGGGTCGGCGTCGATCGCGGCGAGCGTCGTCTCCAGCGCCTGCATCAGCGCGACGGAGAGCGCGTTGCGCGCCGCGGGCCGGTTGAGCGTGAGCCAGCAGACCGCGCCGCGGTCCTGCCGCAACAGCAGTGGCGCCACGCCTGGCGCTTCGCCGAATGCCATCCGCTCGCTGCGATGCTCCGTGACCGCCTCCCGCCGCCGGGCCCCGACACTGCCGCCCGGCAAGCCGTCGATCGTGCCGGCATCCAAGGTCAGGCGGCACGCGATGTCCAGCATCGCCACGAGCCATCGCGGCGGCGGGGAACTGTGCTAGGACGTGCCGCGTGCGATCGCCGAGGTTTGCATGAGCTGGGTCACTGCGCGGGTTCTTGCCTGCAGCCTGCTTTTGCTCAGTGCATCGCCCGGCACGCCATGGGTTCAGCCGGCCCGGGCGGCGAAGGCCGCCGTGGCGCGGCAGGGCTTCAACCTGGAGCAGCTCGACGCGCTGGCGGCATCGATCGCGCTCTATCCCGATCCGCTGCTTGCCGCGATCCTGATCGCCGCGACGGCGCCGGCGCAGGTCGCGGCTTCCGCGCGCTGGCGGCGGGAGCCGGCGCATGCGGCTCTGGCCGGCGAGGCGCTGGCCGGCGCGGTGCGGTCGGAGGGCTGGAACCCGGGTGTTTCGGCACTGGTGCCGTTCCCGGCGATACTGGCGATGCTGCACACGGATCCCGGTTGGACGCGGCAGCTCGGCTTTGCCGTGGTCAGGCAGCGGGCCGCGCTGCTGGCGTCGATGCAGCGCCTGCGCCGGCAGGCGCAGGCCATGGGCAGCCTGCAATCGACCCCGGAGCAGGTGGTGCGCCGGGACGGACCCGTGATCGTGATCGCGCCGGCCGATCCGACGACGGTGCACGTGCCGCGTTATGATCCCGCGATCGCCTACGGGACCTGGCCCTATCCGCGCTATGCGCCTGTCGTGCTGGCGCTTCCCGAGGGCGGCGCGGCCGGCTTTGGCCCCGGCGTCGCCCTCGTTGCCGGGCTGTCGGATCGGGTGCGGCCGGAGTGGGGTCGAGGCGCGCTGCAGATCGACGTCACCCGGCCCGGCGCGATCCAAGGCATCGGGCCTAGCGATCGCGCGCGCATCTGGCGGCCCGCCGCGTCCGGGCTCGCGGCCGCGCCAGCCGGACCGGTCGGTCGGCCGGCGGCGCTAGTCGGTCTGCCGATCGCGACGATCGGGCGGCCGGACGTGTCGGTGCCGCGCAGCGAGGTCCTACCGCAGGCTGGCGCCGCGCCTCCCGCGATGGCTTCCGCAGCGGGCACGCCGCCATCGCTGGACGCATTTGCCGGCATGCGGGAGGGGCGTCGCGCCGGCGTCTTCGGCGCCCGCGGCGCGCAGAGCCGCGCCTTCGCCGCCGCGGATCGGCCGCCACCGGCCGCCGCGCCCCGCGCGGCTGGCGGTCCGACATAGCGGGTGATTCGATGCGATCGATGCGCCGCCGGCTGCGATGCTATCCTGCACTTCTCGCCTCCGCGTGGCTCGCGCTGACGCCCGGCCCGCTCGCCGCGGCGCCGCTGGTGCAGGAGGTGTTCGAAGCGCCGCAGGGCGCGGTCGACGCGCTGGTCGCGGCGGCGCGGGTCGACGATCCCGACGCGCTGCAGGCCGTGCTCGGGCCGGGCAGCGAGCGGCTGCTGTTCTCCGGCGATCCGCACCTCGACGCGGAGCAGCGCCGGCGCTTCGTCGCCGCGTACGATCGGAAGAGCGCGCTGGTGCCGCAGGGACCCGGGCGGATGACGCTCGATGTCGGGCGCGATGACTGGCCGCTGCCGATACCGATCGTTCAAGGCGATGGCGGTTGGCGGTTCGACGCGCGGGCGGGCGTGCACGAGATCATCGATCGCCGGGTCGGGCGCAACGAGCTGAGCGCGATCCGCGTCGCCCTCGCCTGTGTCGCGGCGCAGCGGCGCTATTTCGCCTGGCGTGAGCATGCGACCGGCACCGGCGTCTATGCGCAGTACCTCGCCAGCCGGCAGGGCCGGCATGACGGTCTCTACTGGCAGGCGGCGGCCGGCCAGCCCGAGAGCCCGCTCGGGCCGCCGATCGCCGCCGCGGCGGCCTATCCCGGCGAACTGCTGCACGGCCGGCCGGTGCCCTATCAGGGCTATTATTTCCGCGTCCTGACGGCGCAGGGGCCGGACGCGCCGGAGGGTGCGCGTTCCTATCTGCGGCACGGCCGGATGACCGGCGGTTTCGCGCTGATCGCCTGGCCCGCGACCTACGGCGGATCCGGCATCATGACCTTCGAGGTCAACCAGGACGGCGTCGTGTTCCAGAAGGATCTCGGCCCGCACACGTCGCGGCTGGCGTCGGCCACGTCCCGCTTCAATCCCGACCTCACCTGGGCGCGGATCAGCCTCAGCGGTCCGTAGTCACCGCAACGACGCGCCCGCACGTCCGCGGGATCGGCGACCACGCACTCAGGTACCGGCGGCGCGGCTCCTGGCGCGGCGCAGCGCCTCGTCGACCGTGATCCGTTCGGGCGGCGCCGGCGACGGGGTCTCCTGCAGCTTGCGCGCGAGCGCCCGCACCAGATCGGAGCGGGTGACGATGCCGACCAGCCGGCCGTCGCGCAGCACCGGCACGCGCTTGATGTGATGCGTGTGCATCAGCCGCGCGACCTCGCGCGCCGAGGTCTCTTCGCCGACGGTGATCGCACCGGAACTCATCGCCGCCTTGACCTTGTGCGCCTCGCTGCGGATGGCGTCGACAAAGCTCGGGGCGAGCTCGTTCCCCTCCGCCAGCATGGCGAGCCACCGCGCCTGGCGCTCGGTATAGCCTTCGTGCCAGCGCACCAGATCGCCCTCGCTGATCATGCCGACGATGCTGCCGGCCTCGTCGAGGACGGGCAGGCCGCTGACGCCGCGCTCGGCCATCAGCACGACCGCGCGGCGCAGCGGAGCGTCGGGACGCACGGCAATGACATCGCGGGCCATCAGCTCGCCGGCCGTGACCAATGCTTCATCGAGCATGGACGAAGGCCTCCTGCCTACCGGCGTATGCAACACTCGAGCAATGCCGGTCCTGCCCAGTCTGTAGCACAGCCGGCGTGCGGCAGGCTTGACGCAGATCAAGTTTTGCCGCGGGCGCTGCGTGCTGATGCCGGGCTCCCTGAAGACGATGTGCCGCGGCGAGAACGCGATGATCGCGGCAGGTGGCACCGCAGACGGCGGGACTCATGGCCTGAAAACAGAGAGTCAGGCCACGATCGCTCGGCGCGATCAGGCGATCCTGGTCTAGCCGGGCAGTCTGAGCAGTGACGCGGTGTGGCTGGCGATGACGCGTTCCTCGTCGGTCGGGATCACCCAGGTGGCGACCGTCGCGGTGTCACGGCTGATGCGGCCGGTGCCGCCGCGGTTGCGCGCCTCGTCCAGTTCCACACCCAGCCAGCGGCAGCCCGCAGCGACGTCCGCCCGGGTCGCCGCGTCATGCTCGCCGATGCCGGCGGTGAAGACGAGCCCGTCCAGCCCGCCGAGTGCCGCGGCGAGCGAGCCGATCTCGCGCACGATGCGGTAGACGAACAGCGCGATCGCTTCCAACGCCGCCGGCTCGGCGGAGCCGCGCAGCGTCCGCATGTCCGACGAGATGCCGGAGACGCCGAGCAGGCCGGATTTTCGGTAGATCAGATCCTCGATCGCGCGCGCGTCCATGCCGCGCTCGTCCATCAGCCAGAGCAGCACGCCGGGATCGATCGCGCCGCAGCGCGTGCCCATCATCAGCCCCTCGACGGCGGAAAATCCCATCGTGCTGGCGACGCTGCGCCCGCCGGCGATGGCGCAGAGGCTGGCGCCGTTGCCGAGATGCGCCACGATCACGCGGCCATTGGCGAGATGCGGCGACAGCTCCGCCATCCGCGACGCGACGTATTCGTAGGACAGCCCGTGGAATCCGTAGCGGCGCACGCCGGCCTCGGTGAGCGCGCGCGGCAGGGCGTATTCCTGCGCGAGCGCCGGCTGGCTGCGATGAAAGGCGGTGTCGAAGCAGGCGACCTGCGGGATCTGCGGCGCCGCGGCGGCGATCGCGCGCATCGGCGACAGGTTGTGCGGCTGGTGCAGCGGCGCCAGCGGCACCAGCGTCGCGAGTTCGGCCAGGAGCGCATCCGTCACCCGTGCCGGCGCCGCGTGATGGATGCCGCCATGCACGACGCGGTGGCCGATGCCGAGCACCGGCGTGCCGGCGATCAGCTTCGCCGCCGTGGTGAGGATCTCGCGCGTCGCGGCCTCGTGGTCGAACCCGGCGGCGTCGCAATCGTGCTCGGCGACGGTGGCGCCGTCCGCGCCGGTGATGCGCAGATGCGGCGCGACGCCGATCCGCTCGACCTGACCGCGGAACAGCAGTGCCGCATCGCCGCCGACCGCATGCAGCGCGAACTTGATGCTGGAGGAGCCGGCGTTCAGCGCCGCGACGCAGCCTGGCATGGCGGGATCCCGGATCAGGCGACGATGTTGGCGCCGCCATCGACGAAGACGGTGCCGCCGGTGACCCGGCTCGCGAAATCGGTCGCGAGATAGGCGCAGGTGAAGCCGACATCCATGATGTCCACCAGCTCGCCGAGCGGCGCCTTCTGCGCCGCCTCGTTCAGCAGCAGCTCGAAATCCTTCAGCCCCGACGCGGCGCGGGTCTTGAGCGGCCCCGGCGAGATGGCGTGCACGCGGATGCGCTGCCGCCCGAGCTCGAAGGCGAGATAGCGGCAGGCCGCCTCCAGCGCCGCCTTCACCGGCCCCATAACGTTGTAGTTCGGCACGACGCGGCTGGCGCCGTAATAGCTCATGGCGAACATCGTCCCGCCCTCGGTCATCAGCGGCGCCGCGAGCCGCGCCATGCGCACGAAGGAGTGGCAGGAGATGTCCATCGCCTTGGCGAAACCCTCCGCCGAGCAGTCGAGCAGCCCGCCCTGCAGGTCCTGCTTCGGTGCGAAGGCGATGGAGTGGACCAGGATGTCGAGCCGACCCCAGCGTTCGCGGATCGTCTCGAACACGGACTCCATCTGGCCGGGCACGGCGACGTCGAGCGGCGCGCGGATCGGCGCTTCGAGTTCGTCGGCCAGCGGCTCGACATAGGGGCGCGCCTTGTCGTTCAGCCAGGTGACCGCGAGCTCGGCGCCGGCGGTGCGGAACGCCTTCGCGCAGCCATAGGCGATGGAATGCTCGTTGGCGATGCCGACGACGAGGGCGCGGCGGCCGGACAGGACGGGTCGGATGGCCTCGCTCATGCGCGACCTCTCATGGGATGGCGGTGGCAGGATTGTCGCGCCGCGCGGCGGCGACTAGCACGGCGACGGCACAGGAGGCGAGGCGGGTCAGCAGCGCATCGGCGCGGCTGGTCAGGATGATCGGCACGCGGGCGCCGAGCACGATCCCCGCCGCATCCGCGCCGGCAAGGAAGGAGAGGCTTTTCGCCAGCATGTTGCCGGATTCGAGATCCGGCACGACCAGCACGTTGGCGCGTCCCGCGACCGGCGAGACGATGTGCTTGATCCGCGCCGCCTCGGCGCTGATCGCATTGTCGAGCGCCAGCGGCCCGTCGAGCAGCGCGCCGGTGATCTGGCCGCGATCGGCCATCTTGCACAGCGCGGCCGCCTCGACTGTGGATGGCACCTTCGGGTTCACCGTCTCCATCGCACTCAGGATCGCGACCCGCACCTCCGGCAGGCGCATGGCGTGCGCGAGGTCGATCGCGTTCTGCACGATGTCGACCTTCTCCTCGAGCGTCGGCGCGATGTTGACGGCGGCATCGGTGATGATCAGGGCGTTCGCATGGCCCGGCACGTCCATGATGAAGCAATGGCTGATCCGGCGGGCGGTGCGGATGCCACCCTCGCGCGCCACCACGGCGCCCATCAGCTCGTCGGTGTGCAGGCTGCCCTTCATCAGTGCCTCGACCCGGCCGCCGCGCACCAGCGCCACCGCCTGCGCCGCCGCTTCGTGGCTATGGGCCGCGTCGACGATCTCGAAGCCGGCGACGTCGATCGACGCCTTCGCCGCGACATCGCGGATGCGGGCGGCCGGGCCGACCAGCACCGGCTTGACCAGGCCGAGCCGGGCGGCTTCCACCGCGCTTTCCAGCGACACGTCATCGCAGGGGTGTGCGACCGCCGTTGCGATCGGCGGCAGGCGCCGCGCCGCCTCGACCAGGACCTCGTACTTGTCGTGGCGACGGTCGTTCGGGGGCGGGGCGTCAGGCATTCACCGCCTCCTCCCTGGCCGGCGCGCGCGGCGGCTTGGCGTCGAACAGGGTTTCGATCTGGCGCAGCCGGCGGGTGCCTTCCTCGGACAGGGAGCCGCGGGCGGACAGCACCCGCTGGACGGCGCCCAGCACCTGGCGGCGCTCCTCGGGCTTGGCCGGCAGCATCCGGGGGATCGCCGCGACGGCCCGCTCCTCGTCGAGCTTGAGCAGCAGGAACTGCTCCCTGAACAGCTCCTTCAGCGATGCGATCGACGGGCGCCGCTCCGGCGGCTGCTCGGCCCGCAGCGCTTGCAGGATGGCGAAGCCGCGCTCGTCGGCGCTGCCTTCGGGCATGCGGACGTAGAGGACGGCGCGCAGCCCGGCGGCCATCGGGCCGCCCGCCGCAATCCTCGTCTCGAGTGCCGCGAGCCGCTGCGCTTCGTCCGCCTCGCGCACCAGGTCGCGCTCGATATGCGGGCGCGCCGGGCCGGCCTGCGGCCCGAATCCTGCCAGCGCCTGCAGGAGCGGCGAGCCGTAGACGGCGAGAAAGGCGTGCTCGACCCAGGTGTCGCGGGCCGCCTGGCAGGCATCGAGCCAGTTGATGATCCACGAAGACATCGCCCGTTCGGCGGCGAGCAGCGGATTGTCCTCGGCGACCGGCTGCCGGGCGGCGCGCACCGCCTCGGCCGCGGCCTTGACCGGCTGCATCAGCGGATTGCGGTCGGAGAAGAGGGCGTAGCGCATCCGGTGCGGATGCAACTCACGCATCAGCGCCGCGGCGGGCTCGGGCGTCATCATGCGCACCGCGGGGCCGACCGTGGTCTGGTACAGCCCGTGATTGACCTCGGAGACCCGCGCGACGGTGGCGAAGCGCAGATCGTCCTCCGCGTCGTTGCTGCCGAGCGCCCGGATATCGTTCAACGTCCTCACCTCGAGCGTGAACAGGTAGCGTCCGTTCACCAGGTTGGGGTGGACGACACCGGGCTCGACCTCGGTGATGACGGCCTCGTAGAGACCCGGCGGCATGAGGTCGATCATGTCCATGCAGGTCGCGAACTCTTCGTGCTCCTTGGTCGCGACCTTGCCGGAGACGAATATCCCGAGATGTCCGACGCTGGAATGCATCGAGTAGACGATGGTCTGGCCGTTCGCGACGATTTCCCTCTCGTCGTCATAAAGATCGAGGATCCAGTCGAGCGCCTGCTGCGGCGGCGTGATGTTGTCGCCCCAGGAGCAGAAGACGATGATCGGCGACTTGACGTTGCGCAGATCGACGCGCCGCTGATCCGAGCTGCGCAGTTCGCCGGTCGACAGCCGGTTGCCGATGAACAGGTTGTCGACGATCCATTGGATCTCCTCGGCATTGAGCAGGATCGGACTGCCCCACCATTTCTCGAACTCGAGAAACCGGGTCGCTTCGGTGTCGATGCGCGAGTAGAGGTTGTAGTCCTTCTTCCAGTAGGTGTTGGCGAGGTTCAGCGACTCGAAATTGGCGACCAGGTGCGCGCCGTCGAAGATGCCGTGACCAAGATCGCCGGCAAGCGCCGTCATCCACGAGCCGCCGAGGATGCCGCCGGTGTAGCGCATCGGGTTGCGGCCGCGCACGCCGGCCCAGTAGGAGAGCGGCGAGCCGGCCAGCATGATCGGGCCGCACAGTTGCGGCTCGATCGCCGCCATCATCATGATCTGCCAACCGGCCTGGCAGTTGCCGATGATCACCGGCCGGCCTTCCGCTTCGGGATGGCGGGCGATGACCTCGGCGACGAAGGCCGCCTCCGCCCGGCAGACATCCTCCACCGTCTGGCCCGGCACCGGGTGCGGCGCGAAGCCGATGAAGTAGCACGGATGCCCGGCGGCGAGCGCCACGCCGATCTCGCTGTCGTGCTTCATGCCGCCGATGCCCGGCCCGTGCCCGGCGCGCGGATCGACGACGATGAACGGGCGCTTCGTCGGATCGGTCTTGGTGCCGGCCGGGGGCACGATCTGCACCAGCCCGTAATTGACCGGCCGCGGCAGCGTGCGTCCATCCCGGACCAGGGTGCACTCGAAGCTGAGCACGTTCGGCACGGCCCGTGCGGTGTACTCGAAATGGTTGTTGCCGCGCTGTCGCAGGACGTCGAGGAACAGCACGGAGCGCTGCCAGGCATCCAGCCAATATTCCTGCAGCGCGTTCAGCCCGGGCACGTTTGACATCCGATTCTTCCCCTGCGGCGTGCGGCCGGTCTCGACGGCCGTACGCCCTTGCTGCCGGCAAGGCCCGGATCGCCCGCGCTGTGCGGGTCGGGGCCTAGCCATTTGTTTTCAGACCCTGATTCGCGCGCCCGGAGGCCGCCGTCGGTGGTCACGGTCGAATGCTGTCGTAACCATAGCACGCAGTTGCAGCATTGACCTCGATCAATCGGGTGACAGTTCGCGGGGCGGCTCCGGGCGACACCGGGCCGGCCACGCTGCGCCGCGGACCGGGGGGCCGCGCCTTCGATCGGGGCTTGCCGGCGCCCCGCGCCCGGCCCATCTGCGGGACATGGACCGGATGCCGCCGCAGATCGACATGACGCCGGACGGGCAATTCGTGCACCGGCCGCCGCCGCTGTTGTCGCGGGTGGCGCTCGGCGCGCTGGTGGTCGCGGCGCTGGCTGGTCTGCTCGCCGGCGCAGCACTGGCGCTCTGGATTGCGATGGCGCTGATCCCGATCGCGGTCCTGGCAGGCGTGGTCGCCTGGGTGGCCTTCCGCATCCAGCGCTGGCGCGGCGGCCGCGCCGGCTCCGGCCCGCGCGACCTGTACCGTCCGTAGGCCCGCCCAGCCCCTGCGTCGCGTAACCGGGGAAGCGAGCGCTGCCCCGTCACCCGGCCTTGGCCCGCTGCGGCGAGGCGGATTCCGGCGCCTGAGGCCGGAAACTCCGCCCGGAGCCGCAGTCGGCACCTTCGATCACGTCTGGCGGAGCCGCAGCATGGCTGAGCGCGGCAGGTCCGTGCCGTGGACGTTCCCGCACCCGTGCGGCGCGGCCGGAAGGCAGCCGAGCCCGATCAGCGTGTCGTGCACCGCGACATCGAGCGGCGTGTGCGGCTCCGTGCCGAGCGCGGCCAGCAGCCGCGCGTTGTCCATCCGGATCGGCGTGCGCCAGAGATAGCGCATCGGCAGCAATTCGCGGAGCAGCGGCACCACCGGCGACAGCAATCGCAGCAGCGGCCAGGGCAGCGAGCGGACCGCAAGCCGCCGGTTGCCGACGGCAGCACGGATCGCGTCGACCATGCGCGTCCCGTCGGCGTCCCAATGGCCGGCCATGTGGAAGACGGCGAAGGAGCCCAGCGCGTCGCCGCGTTCGAGCAGGCGGACCATAGTCTCGGCGACATCGGGCAGGTACGACCATTGGTGGCCGATGCCGCGCCGCCCGGGATTGGTGATCGCGGCGACCGGCTTGCCCGGCTTCACCAGCCCCTGCGAGAACCAGTTGTTGCCGGCGCGGGGCCCGAAATAGTCGCCGGCCCGCACGATCAGCACCGGGACGCCGGACGCGGCCGCGGTCTGCAGCCGGCGCTCCATCTCGGCGCGGATGCGGCCCTTGGCGGTGAGCGGGTGCTGCGGCGAATCCTCGTGCAGCACCGGAAACGCGTCGGGGCCGAAATTGTAGACCGTGCCCGGCAGCACGATGCGCGCGCCCGCGGCGCGGGCGGCGGTGATTGTGTTCTCCAGCATCGGCAGCACCAGCCGGCTCCAGTGGCGGTAGCGGGGCGGATTGACCGCGTGCACGATGACGCAAGCCCCGGCGGCCGCGGCTGCCACGTCGGCCGCGACCATGGCATCGCCCCGATGCCAGGTGACGCCGGCCTTGGCCTCCGCCGGCAGCCGGTCGGGATCGCGATGCAGGGCGCGGACCTGCCAGCCGCGGTCGACGAGAAGGCGGGCGACCTCGCCGCCGATGCCGCCGGTGGCGCCGAGGACGAGGGCGGTGCGATTGCCGGTCATGGGATGACTCCGGTTGACGATTGCAATGCCGTCAGACTGGGCGCATCCGAGGATCAACGAAATTGCCGAAATCCGTGCGGTCGCTATACTGAAATCGATGAATGGTCGCGACCCCGACTGGAACCTCTACCGCAGCTTGCTGGCGGTGTTGCAGGAGGGGTCGCTCTCCGCGGCGGCGCGCCGGCTGGGCCTGACGCAGCCGACGCTGGCCCGCCATATCGATGCGCTGGAGGCGGCGGTGGGGTTTCCGCTGTTCACCCGCTCGCCGCAGGGTCTGGCGGCGACCGAGGGCGCGCTGGCGCTGCGTCCCCACGCGGAGGCGCTGGCGGCGACCGCGGCCACCCTGCTGCGCACCGCCTCCGGCGAGGGCGGCACCGTGAAGGGCACGGTGCGGGTCAGCGCCAGCGAGATCATCGGTGCCGAGGTGCTGCCGCCGATCCTGGCCGCGCTGCGCCGGATGCACCCGGCGCTGGAGTTCGAGCTGGTGCTGTCGAACGTGGTCGAGGACCTGCTGCGGCGCGACGCCGACATCGCGGTGCGCATGGTCGAGCCGGTGCAGGAGGCGCTGGTGGTCAGGTGGTTGGGCAGCGTCACTCTGGGACTGTACGCGCATCGCCGCTATCTCGCGCAGGCCGGCGTGCCGCGCGACCGCAAGGAATTGCAAGCCCACAGCCTGATCGGCTTCGATCGCGAAACGCCGGAGATTCGCGCGATGCGCCAGCGAGCGCCCGGGTTCGATGCGTTTCGCTTCGCGCTGCGCACCGACAGCCATCTCGCGCATTTGCGGGCGGTCCAGGCGGGCTTCGGCATCGGCATCTGCCAGGTGGCACTGGCGCGGCGCGATCCCGATCTGGAGCGCGTGCTGCCCGATGCCTTCGCGCTCCGGCTCGGCGTCTGGCTGGCGATGCACGAGGATCAGCGCGCGTCGGCGCGCTGCCGGGCCGTGTTCGATGGCCTGGCCGCCGGGCTGGCGTCGCATGTCGACGAAGGATGGCCGAACGGCGCGCCCGCCGCGACTGCCGGCCGCGGCAGTGCTTGACGCCGGGGCCGGTTCGGTCGATTTTGCCAGAGTATGGCGTCCGTTGAAGCGAAACGACGCGCCGACGTGGGAGATCGCGAGCGTGGATGATGCGTCCGGCGCGGACTGGGCCGCTGCCTATGCGGCACTGATCGCGGCGCTGCCGGAGATGGCGCGGTCAGCGGCGCTGACCCTGTGCGGCATGTCCGCCTGCATCGATGCCCGCATCGACATGCACGACATGGCGGCGCTGCTGCGGCCCGACGTGCCGGCGCCGGCTGCTGCCTTCGCGGAACAGTTGCTGGCCCGTGCGGCCCGCGGCGTCGGCGGCGAGATGCGCGTGGAGTGGCCCGAAGGCCCGGCCTGGCTCGCCGGGCATGTGCGCATCCGTACGGCAATGGGGGGCACCGGGCCGCACGCGGCATGGGTGCTGAGCACGCTCGGCGCGCCGGCGCTGCTCGCCCTGGAGGATCGCAGCGAATACATGCTGTCGCATCTGCCGCCGGACATCCTCCTGGCGGAAGCGGACGCGCTGGTCCCGGCGCGCTGCGCCCGGCCCCGCGGCGAGCGACGGCCGGAGATCTTCATTTTCGAATACACGGCCGGGCGCGCCGTCGGCGGCGTGATGCCGCCCCGCTCGTCACGCATCATCGTCCGCTTCAACGATCCCGGGCTGGAGCACGATGCCGCGTTCGACCGGCTGACGCGCGAGCTGGCGGGAAGCGCGGGCGCGGGCCTGGTCGCGGGCTTCCAGTGCGAGCCGCCGGACCGCCTCGGCCCGGCCATGGCGCGGGTGTTCGGGATGACCCGCGCCTGGCGTGCCGCCGGACTTCCGACGATCCACCTGGAGCTCGCCGGCGGCTATGTCGGCGACACGCTGAAGCGGACCCTGGCCGGGTCGGTCGGCGCGATCACCTCGCTCGGCATGAGCCAGTCCGAGCTGCTGGCGATCGAGCCCGGCGATGACCCGCTCGGCGCCATGGTCGGGCTCGGCGAGCGCTATGCGCTGCGCCGCGTCGCGGTGCACGCCGATCACTGGGCTGCCGCGGTCACGCTGGATGATCCGGCGCGGGAGCGGCACGCGTTGATGACCGGCTGTCTGCTGGCGTCCGCCCGCGCCGCTGCCGGCATTCCGGTGACGCCGGCGGCGCTGCCGCCCGCGGCGCGATTTTCCGGCGTGCCGTTTCCGGAACGCCGCCACGCGGGGCCCTGGCAGTTCGTCGCCTGCGCCGCGCCGTATCTGGCGGCACCGGCCACCACGCTCGGTCTCGGCGACAGCTTCACCGCCGGGTGCCTGCTCGGTCTCAACCCCGGCACGGCGACCGCAAGTGCCCGCCCGGCCGCGTGAGCGGGCGTCGCCGGGCCGCCGCATCCGCGGCCGGGCGGGGCTTGGCCCACCCGCCGGTCGGCGTGTCGGGCGAGCGGGTGGCTCGCCAACCGCAGGGACAGGACGCCGCGATGTATCTCGATAAGTTCCGCCTCGACGGCCAGACCGCCTTCATCACCGGCGGCGGCCGGGGAATCGGCCTCGCCGCGGCCGAGGCGCTGCTGGAGGCCGGCGCGCGGGTGGTGATCTCCGACCTCGATCCCGCGGTGCTGGAGTCCGGCCGCGCCGCGCTCGCGGCGGCCGGGCACGACGTCGATGCGGTCGCACTCGACGTCACCGATGCCGATGCGGTGGGCCGCGCGGCGCAGGAGGCGAACGCGCGGCACGGCGCGATCGACATCCTGATCGCCAATGCCGGCGTCGCGTGGCCGGACACGCCCGGCGAGTCGATGCCGGATGAGGTCTGGCGCCGCGTCATCGATGTCGATCTGAACGGCTGCTGCTGGTCGTGCCGCGAATTCGCCCGGCCGATGCTGGCGCGTGGGCGCGGCAGCATCGTCACCATTGGCTCGATGTCCGGCTTCATCTCCAACAAGCCGCAGCGCCAGGTGCACTACAACGCCGCCAAGGCGGGCGTGCACCACATGACGCGCTCGCTCGCCGGCGAATGGGCGGCGCGCGGCGTGCGGATCAATTCCGTCGCACCCACCTATGTCGACACGGTGATGTCGCGCGGCGGCTTCACCAACCCCGAGCTGTTCCCGGTCTGGATGGAGAACACGCCGATGAAGCGCGTCGCCCGCCCGGACGAGATCGCCGCCACCATCCTGTTCCTGGCGAGCGACGCCGCGAGTGCGATGACCGGCGCGGTGCTGCTGGTCGATTGCGGCTACACGATCTGGTAGCGCCGCGAGCGGGCGAGGGGCGCCGCGTGGAGAGCCCGGGCAAGCGCGTCGACATCATCCCGGCCAAGCGCCGGGCGATGATCCTCGAGCATCTGCGGGCGAGCGGCGCCGCCTCGATCCAGGAACTGGCCGAGGCGATCGGCGGCTCGCCATCGACCATCCGCCGCGATCTCGAGCACCTGGTCGAGACCGGCCATCTCGAGCGCACGCATGGCGGCGCGCTGCTGCTGCCGTTGCGCGCAACCTTCGAGCGCGAGACCTCGGTCAACGCGCAGCTGCGCCGCGCCCAGAAACTGGCGATCGGGGCGGTGGCAGCGCAGCGGCTGCGGCCGCGCGACAGCGTGATTCTCGAGAGCAGCTCGACGGTGATGGAGGCGGCGCGGGCGGCGGCGCCGCTTGGCCTGCCGCTCACCATCGTGACCAACAGCCTCGACATCGCCCAGCTCAGCGCCGGCGTCGCGAGCTGGCGGGTGATCATGCCGGGCGGCACGATCCGGCCGGGCTCCGGCCTGCTCGCCGGCGAGCCGGGCGAGAGCTTCTTCAAGACCGTGCACGCCGACCTTTGCCTCACCGGCACCTATGCGGTGACCGGCGGCATCCTGACCGACGCCTCGCTGGAGGTCGCCGCGCTCAAGCGCGCCATGGTCCAGTCGGCGCGGCGCACCATCCTGCTCGTCGACAGCTCGAAATTCGGCCCGCCCGCCTTCTGCACCTTCTGCGACCTCTCGGCGATCGAGGAGGTGATCACCGATGACGGCATCCGGCCGGAGCATCTCGACGCGCTGCGCGCCCTGCCCACGCGGGTGACGGTGGTGCCGGTCGAGGCGCCGCCGCTCCCGGTTGCCGCCGGCCGCGTCGCGTGACCCCGGGCGCCGCGGCCCACCGGGCGTCGGGCGCGCATGGCAGGACCGACGAACGGCTTGCTGGCGGAGTTTGGAAGAAATTGGTATGGATTGCGCGACCCTGGCCGCCCTACTCGCAGGGCACCGTGAGCCGCGACGCCCCCGCCCCGCATGGAGGAGAGTCCCCGATGCTGCGCCTTGACCAGAAGCTGCAGAACATCCGCGCCGGCCGCTACAGGCGCTCGGATTTCATCATCGCCGACGCCAAGGACGGCGACATGGGCTCCGGCACCACCTGCACCGCCTTCGCCCGCGGCCCGGACGGCGGCCGCCTGCGCCCGCGCACCCGCACCGAGTTCATCGAGCACATCGCCGAGATCCTGAAGCAGGACATCGTCGACGTGATGCTGGTCTCGGCCTCGAACCTGGAATTGCTGCAGGAGCGGGGCGCCTTTGCCGGCACCGGCGTGAAGCCCGCCGTGCGGGTCAACGACACCACCGATTGCTGGGGCGGCGTGCGGCACGGCAGCTACGCGCGGCATCCCTCGCGCCCGTTCCGCACCGCCAACATCGCCCGGGTGATGCACGGCACCGCGGCGCCGAGCCCCGGCGCGCCGGTCACCGGCACCGATCTCGGGCTGTACTCCGTTACCTTCCTCAACGACCTGCACGCCGACGCCGCGGCGCTGGAGGAGTTCGCCCGCTTCCGGGCGGAGGCCGCCGCGATCGGCTTCCAGTATTTCTACGAGGTGTTCAACCCCAACATCGAGACCGGTCTGAGCCGCGAGGAGATCGGCGAATTCATCAACGACTGTATCCTGCGCTCGCTCGCCGGGGTGATGCGCGCCGACCGGCCGCGCTTCCTCAAGATCGTCTACAACGGGCCGAAGGCGCTGGAAGAGCTGGCGAGCTTCGATCCCGACCTGGTGGTGGGCGTGCTCGGCGGCGGCGCCGGGACCGCCCGCGACACGTTCGAGCTGCTGCACCAGGCGGAGCGCTATGGCGGCCGCGTCGCGCTGTTCGGCCGCAAGATCAACCTCGCCGAGGCGCCGCTCGTGCTGATCGGTTTCATGCGCCGTGTCGCCGACGGCGAGCTGATGCCGGAGGAGGCGGTGCGCGCCTATCACGGCGAACTGCAGCGCCTGGGCCTGCGCCCGGCGCGCAGCCTCGAGGACGATCTGCAGATCACCGAGGCGGTGCTGAAGCCGGCGGCGACGCTCAAGGCCGCCTGAGGCACGGCCGGCGGCCGGGTCGCCCGCCGCCCGCCGGCACCTGCGCGCGGGCGCGGGGCGGCCGGCCTGACCGGCCCGTCCCGGGGCAAAACCGTGCGGTTCCGTCATCGTCCGCTGCGGTCGCCGTCGGCGACGCCCCCGTGACTGGCAACCCGTTTGCGCGGGCACGCCAGGGTTGTATCGCTCCGCGCGGCTGCCCGTCGGAAGACGCCGACTCAGGCGGCCGGCCAGGGTAGCTTTCCGGTCAGAAAGTGTGGTGGCCTTTCCCGGCCGTCCGCTTCGCCCCCTCGCAGCGGGTGCCCGACATGACCGAGCAAAGCAGCAAGCCGGGTTCCGACCAGGCGCAACCGACCGCGAACGGAGCGGGCGCGGATGCACGCGCTGCGAACTCCGTGCAGGCGCGGCCGGCATCCGATGCCATCCCGCCGCCGGCGCGCAAGGCGACGTCGAAGCGAAAGCTGCTGGCCGGCGTGCTCGGCGTTGCTGTCCTGGTGGTTCTCGTCGTGTTCGGGATCCCGTTGGTCGAGCAGATGCTCAACACCGTTTCCACGGACGACGCATACGTCAACGGACACGTGACCTTCGTCGCGCCGCGCGTCCCGGGACAGGTCTCCCGCGTTCTGGTGGATGACAACAACCGCGTGCGCAAGGGCGATCTCCTCGCCGCGCTGGACAAGGAGCCGTACCAGATCGCGGTCGCCGAGAAGCAGGCAGCGGTCGACACCGCCAAAGCCGATTTGCAGGCCGCCATGGCGGCGGCGCGCGCGATCGAAGCGCAGGCGAGGAGCCGGCGCTGGGACCTGCAACGTGCCGTGGAGGATGTCGACGGCCGGATCGCCCTGCTGCACGCGCGGGTCGCGGCGGTCGAAAAGAGCAAGGCCGAATTGGCGCTGGCGCAGATCGAGTTCGCGCGGGCGCGGGAGCTGGTCGCCAGGAATGACGTGCCGCGGGAGGAGTACGACCGCCGGCAGGCGGCGCTGACGACGGCGGGCGCGGAACTCACCCAGAGCCTGGCCGACGTCTACCAGATCCGCGTCTCGTTGGGGCTGCCGGCGCAGCCGGCCGGCGGCGGCGATCTCGGCCAGGTGCCGCCCGATCTCGACGAGACCTTTTCCTCCGTCCTCGAGGCGCAGGCGCAGCTCATTCAGAGTGCCGCCGAGCTCGGCGTGCTGCATTCGTTCGACCAGGGTCCGAAGGCGATGCTCGCGCAGTTCGAGAGAATGGGCGATATCGACCGCACCTTCGCTCAGCTGACGGCACACGCGCCGGCCGTCAGGCAGGCCGAGGCGAAGCTGGAGACCGCCCAGCGCGATCTCGCGCAAGCCGAGCTTAATCTCCGCTACTGCGACATCCGGGCGAAGATCGACGGCGTGATCACGCGGCGCAACGTCAATCCGGGCAATTACGTTCAGGTCGGACAGAACCTGATGGCGATTCGCTCGCTCACCGACATCTGGATCGACGCCAACTTCAAGGAAACGCAGCTGCGCGACTTGCGCATCGGGCAGCCGGTCGAACTGCATGTCGACATGTACGGTGGCAAGCACGTCTTCGAAGGCCGCATCGCCGGCTTCACCATGGGAACCGGATCGACCCTGGCATTGCTGCCGCCCGAGAACGCCACCGGCAACTTCGTCAAGGTGGTGCAGCGGCTGCCGGTCCGGATCGATCTCGTCCATTACGACGCCGACAAGACACCGCTGTTCATCGGCACTTCCGTCGTTCCGTACGTCTACATCAACAAGCCGCCGACCGGACCCGATGCCGGAAAGTATCTGCAGTCCTACGTTCCCGGGTCTCCGGGTTCCGGTCCGACCGCGAGCGCGTCGGGCACCGGGCCGTGAGCGACGCGACGTCGTCGTCGGCCGTCCTGAATGCCCGATCCCGCCCGGCGATCAATCCATGGATCGTCGCCGCCGTTGTCGTGGTGCCGACCTTTATGGAGGTGCTCGACACCACGATCGCCGTCGTGGCGCTGCGCTACATCGCGGGCGGGCTGTCGGCGACCGTCGATGACGGCGAATGGGTGATCACCAGCTACCTGGCGGCCAATGCCATCATCCTGCCGATCACCGGCTGGCTGATCGCGCATCTCGGGCGGCGCAACTATTTTCTGCTCTCCATCGCCATATTCACCCTCGGCTCCGGGCTGTGCGGCATGGCCACCAGTCTCGGGCAACTGATCCTGTTCCGCGTGATCCAGGGCCTTGCGGGCGGCGGTCTGCAGCCGTCGAGCCAGGGCGTGCTGCTGGACGCCTTCCCGGTCGAGCGGCAGGGCATGGCGATGACGCTGTTCGGCCTCGCCGCGCTGATCGCGCCGGTCGTCGGTCCGACGCTCGGCGGCTGGATCACCGACAGCTATTCGTGGCGCTGGGTGTTCTGGATCAACGTTCCCGTCGGCCTCCTGGCCCTGGGCGCGTGTGCCCTCACGCTGCGCGATCCCGACTACCTGGTGACACAGCGCACGGCGATGCGGCGGCGACCGTTCAGTTTCGATGGCGTCGGCCTGACACTGCTCGTCGTTACGATCATCTGTTGGGAGGTGATGCTCAGCAAGGGCCAGGAATGGGACTGGATGGGCGACCCGTTCTGGCGCGTGCAGACACTGGCAATCCTGTTCGCCGTGGGCCTGGCCGCATTGATCTTCTGGGAACTGCGCCATCCCAATCCGGTGGTCAATCTGCGCCCCTTGCGGGAGCGGAATTTCACCGCGTGCTGCATCATCATCTTTTGCGCGTACGCGGTGCTTTATGCCGCCAGCACCTCGTTGCCTGCCTTGCTCCAGTCGCTGTTCGGCTACGATGCCCTGAGCGCCGGATTGGTCATGTCGCCCGCCGGTTTCTTCGCCGTCATCGCCATGCCGATCGTGGGCCGCACGCTCGGTCGCGGAACCGATGCGCGTTGGCTGATTGCCGCGGGTCTGCTCACCATGGCCGCGGGGAATTACTGGATGTCGCAGATGAACCTGGACATCAGCCCCGGCCAGGCCGTCTGGCCGCGCGTGGTGCTGATCGTCGGGCTTGCGCTGTGCTTCGCCCCCGCGAACGTGGCGGCTTATCTCTATACGCCGGTCGCGTTGCGCGGCGCGGCGGTCGGGCTGCTGAGCCTCCTGCGCAACGAGGGCGGCAGCGTCGGGACCTCGCTGGCGCAGACGCTGCAGGAGCGCCGCGACCAGTTCCACACCCTCCGCCTGGGTGAATGGATCGATCCCTTCAATGCGGCTGTCCGCTCCTTCCTGCACCAGGCTGCCGGCCCGTTCCTGCAGCAGACCGGCGACCCGGTCGCAGCACGGCAATTGGCCCTGCAGGCGCTGGCGAACCTGCGGCAGCAACAGGCCTCGGCACTCGCCTATTTCGACGTGTTCTGGGTGCTGGCCGTCGTCGCGGCTGCGCTCGTGCTCGTCGTGCTGGTCATGAAACGCTCCGTCGCGGAGAAGGGCGCCCGCATCGGATCGGAGTGAGTTTGCCGATCTGCATGATCCGTCGCGGGAGCCGCGTTCCTGCAATTTTCGTTCGTTCACGACGATGGCGTGAAGCGCTAAGGGTGCGCCGCAGCGATCAGGGCCGGCGACGTACGATCTTGCGTCCAGCCCCGTTTGGAGTCTGAAGTCATCGCAGGGAGGTTTGCACCATGAAAATCGTCGTCATTGGCGGCACCGGCCTGATCGGCTCGAAGGTCGTCGCCATCCTGCGCCACGGCGGGCATGAGGTCGTCGCGGCTTCGCCGAAAAGCGGCATCGACACCGTCACCGGCGAGGGCCTCAAAGAGGCGATGGCCGGTGCGCAGGTCGTGGTCGATCTCGCCAATTCGGCGTCCTTCGACGACAAGGTGGTGCTGGATTTCTTCGAGACCTCCGGCCGCAACCTTGTCGCGGCGGAGAGGGCCGCGGGCGTCCGGCACCACGTCTTGCTCTCGATCGTCGCGATCGACCGGACGGACAACGGTTACTTTCGCGCCAAGGTCGCCCAGGAGAAGCTGATCGTGGCCTCCGGCATTCCGTACACGGTCATCCGCTCGACCCAGTTCCTGGAATTCCTCGGCGGCATCGCGGATTCGAGTGCCGTTGGAAGCACGGTGAGGCTGCCGCCCATCCTGTTCCAGCCCATCGCGGCCGACGACGTTGCTGCCGTCGTTGCCGAGGTGGCGCTGGCTGTGCCGTGGAACGGCATCATCGAAATCGCCGGCCCGGAACGAGCGTCATTCGACGAAATCGTCGCCCGCTATCTGAAGGGAGTCGGCGATCCGCGCGCGGTGGTGCGTGACTCCGCGGCGCCCTATTGGGGCTCGCGCGTGGAAGAGCATTCGCTCGTACCGTTGGGAGAGGCGCGCCTCGGCCGCATCGGCCTGGACGAATGGTTCCGCCGCGCGCAGGCGAAAGCGTGACCCTGGAGCGTAGGCGGGACAATACAACGCGTACCCGCCGCAACGTGCCGTTTGCCGCATCTCGCATTCTGCTGTTCGGCCGCGTGCTTGCCGGTGTGCGAGTCGGCCGGGCTCACAACCGGCGACATCCTTCGCGTCGTCGGCGCCCACAGCGCGGGATGCTGACGCCCGCCGGAGGTGAGAACGGAGCGTCCGTGCTCCGGGCGCCATCAATCTCGGTTAAGCGGACAGGGCGCCGCCCCTGGTGGCGGCGAGAATATCTTGGTGGCGGCGAGAATGCCGCGCTCAGCCTGGAAGCGGATCGATGTGGCCCGGGCAATCCACCTCGCCGGGGCAATAGGCGGCGTCCGCGACGCAATCCCGGCGATCGTCGCGCCGGGAACTGAATTGTAGCATTCGGATCCGAGGCCACAGCACGCCGGCTGATCGCCAAGCACCATGGGGTGACCATTTTCAGCCATTCGCTCCGTAAGGAAGAGCGGCGCGGTCGGTCAATGATCTGGATCAATCGCGGCGGCGTAGGCGGGCAGCGGCGGGCGCATCTCGTGCCGTCCCATGCGTCTGCAACGGGACGTGCGGGGCGGGCACGCCGTGTTTCAACGTCGCGCAAACACCGCTATGGAAGGCCCTGGCCAATCGCTGGCCGGGCGGTTCGGCGCGGCCCGGTCAGGACGCTCCACCCGCAACTCTGGCCCGCCCGCAGCTCGGCGAGCCCGGCCGTTGCGCCGGTGCAATCCCACGGGGCCGAAGCCTCTGCGCCCGATGGAGGACAAGCATGTGCGCGCTCTGCGGGGCCCTGGGCGGCTCCGACCACTGGACCGAGGCGGCGGCGCGGCCTGGCGTCTATTCCCGCGCTCCCGACCCCGCCGCGCGCCGCCGCGATCGCGCCCGGCGCGTCGTGATCGCCAACCGCGTGCTCGCCCTCTACGGCCTGCGTCTCGCCGACTGGCAGGGCAGCGCCTTCATGCTGTCCACCGCCACCGGCCGCACCGAGATGGTCGACAACCTCGCGCATCTCTGGGCGGTGGCCGAGCAGGCCGCCGGCCGCGCCTGCGACCCGCTCGATCCGGACTTGCTTGCCCGGCTGGATTCCGCCGGTGGATAGCGCGATCCCCGAGTTCACGCCGGTCAACCTGATCACCGGCTTCCTCGGCTCCGGCAAGACGACGCTGCTGCAACGCCTGCTCGCCGATCCGGCGCTCGCCGACACCGCCGTGCTGATCAACGAGTTCGGCGAGGTCGGGCTCGACCACCATCTGCTGGAGCGGATCGACCCGCGCACCGTGCTGCTGCAATCGGGCTGCCTCTGCTGCACGATCCGCGGCGAGCTCGCCGAGGCGCTGCGCGACCTGCACTCCCGCCGCGCCCGCGGCGAGGTGCCGCCGTTCCGTCGGCTTGCCATCGAGAGCACCGGGCTCGCGGACCCGTACCCGGTCCTGACGACGCTGCACGCCGATCCCGTGCTGCGCCACC
Organism: Acetobacteraceae bacterium; assembly: GCA_035504175.1. Classification (GTDB taxonomy): domain Bacteria; phylum Pseudomonadota; class Alphaproteobacteria; order Acetobacterales; family Acetobacteraceae; genus DATJSJ01. The sequence goes on along the minus strand of DATJSJ010000276.1, from coordinate 5,371 downwards.
ATTTGCGTCCCGGCACCATCGTCACCACGGTCGATGCGGTGAACGGCGCCGCCCAACTGGCGCGGCACCCCGAGAGCGTCAAGCAGGTCGCCGTCGCCGATCGCATCGTGCTGACCAAGACCGATCTCGCGGCCGCCGCCAGCATCGAACCGCTGCTGGCGCGCATCCGTGCGATCAACCCGGCAGCCCCGCTGCTGCGTGCCGCGGAGGATGCGCTCGACGCGTCCGCGCTGCTTGCCGAGGACAGCGCGGCGCTGGCGCAGAACCGGCTCGCGCCCGACGCCTGGCTGGGCGGCGACTGGGCGGAGGACTCTGCGCACCACCACGACCACGCCGACCGCAACCGCCACGGTCCGGACATCCACGCCTTCGCCCTGGTGTTCAATCAGCCGCTCGACTGGACCGCGTTCGGCGTCTGGCTGACCATGCTGCTGCACTGCCACGGCGAGCGCATCCTGCGCGTCAAGGGCATCCTGGCGGTCGAGGGCGAGGCGGCGCCGGTCGCGATCCATGGCGTGCAGCATCTGGTCCACCCGCCGCTGCACATGCGCGCCTGGCCGGACGACGACCACCGCTCGCGCCTGGTGTTCATCGTGCAGGGGTTGCCGCGCGCGGCGATCGAGCGCTCGCTCCGCGTCTTTCTCGGGGAAAGCCGGGGAGGCACGGCCCCCCCGAACCCGGGTGCAGAGGCCGCGCCTTCGTCATCCACCCTTTGAGCGAAGGCCCCGGGTCGTGCCGCTGCGATCGCAGCACATCGCGCCTGCGGGACTGCTGCCGGTCCGCCGGCGAGGCTGCTTCTTCGTTACAGCGTCGGCACCGATTTCGGATCCTTCAGGTGAATGGGTTTGGCCGAGTATTTGAATTTGTCGCCGTGCTTCGCCTGATCGGATTTGTCCACCTCGGTCGTGACGCCCTCGATCGTGTCCTTGTCAATCGTGAGCTTCATGAATCCCCAGACCTTGGCGCAGTATTTCAGCACGGCGCCGGTATCCTCCGCCTTGTCGCCGGCCTGCGAATGCAGCGAATGGAGGTTGTGATAGCCGCCGTTGCCGGAGACGATGAACGGGGTCGGCTGGTCCGCCGCGATGCTCTGCTCGATCCGCTGGTAGTTGTGCACATGCCCTGACAGCACCAGGTTCGGCACCCGGCCGGTGTCGCGGATCGCATTCTCCAGCACGTCGGCCATCGCGGAACTGCCGCTGTGATAGACGTCGAACGAGTAGATCGGGTGATGCAGCGCCAGGATCAGCGCCCGGTCGTCCGGGGCGGTGGCGAATTCGTTGGTGATCCATCGCTGCTGCGTCGAGTCGACCGACCCGTGTTCCGGCACGTTGGTGTACATGCCGATGAAGGTCGCGACGGGCGTGATCAGCGTCCAGTAGACATTCGGCAGGTTGAGCTGCACCCGCGGCGCGTCCTTGGAGATCGGATCGACGTCCGGATGCGCCTGCATGAAATACGCCACCCAGCCGTCCAGCGAGGTCTGGGCCGAAGGATCGTCCACCTCGCCGTCATGGTTGCCCGGAATGGCGAAGATCGGCACGCCGTAATGCGCGTAGGGTTCGTAGAACTGAGCGTAGTAGTCCTCGCGGGCGCCGGTGAAGTAGACGACGTCGCCGACATGGTAGCAGAATTGCGGCGCCGGTCCCCGGCCGCCGGTCAGATCCGCGATCATGTGCTCGGCGACGTTGTTCTGGAACTCGCCGTCCTGCACGCCGCCGGTGTCGCCGACGACGTGGCAGACCAACGGCCCGGCCTGGCCGATCGCCTGCGCGATGTCGGGGAAGCCGTCGGCGATGTCGTAGCGGTAGGGCGGGAGGCCCAGCGGCCGAGGCAGCTTTTCGAAGCTGGTGTTGCGGTGGGTCAGCGGATTGAGCGGGCTGACGCCTGTATGCGCCTGGGAATGCTTCGGCTTCGGCCGAGGCCGCACATTCCCCATCCGCATCGCGTTGTGCGGTGGATGGGTTACCGGTCCTGCAGGACGTGCCATGTCGCTTTCCTCCGGTGGCACCGCCCGATGCAGCGGATCGCGGGCCTGCCACAGTTACATTATAGCAACGACATCACGGCTCGGCAATCATCGGGGCGACGCCGCGGTCAGGCGGCGCGGGCGGCACCGCACGAATTCATCAAAACGCCACGTGCCCGAACACCACGCGCAACAGCGCGTAGGCGGCGCCGCCGACCAGGAAGCCGACCAGCGTGCCGTTGACGCGAATATACTGCAAATCCTTGCCGACCCGCAGCTCCAGCCGGTCGGTGATCGTCCGCTCGTCCCAGCCGGCCACGACGCGCGCGATGAAATCGGCGAGCTGCGCCTGCGCCGACGGCAGCAGCCGCCCGACGACCGCTTCCGCCGCGTGCTGCAGCCGTTCGCGTGCCGCCGCATCCGTCGCCAGCACGGCGCCGAGATTGCCGAAGGCGCGTTCCAGCATGGACACGACGTGGCCGCTCGGGCGCTGCGCATCGGCCTCGATCGCAACCCGCATCCGCGTCCACACATCCCACAGCCAGGTCTGCACCGTCTCGTGCATCAGCACCGCGCGAATGGCGCGGCCGATCTCGCGCGCCCGTTCCGGCTCGTCCTCGATGCGCGCGATCTCGCGGTGCACCCATTCGTCGAACGCCTCGCGCAGCCCGGATTCGGGCCCGATGCGGTCGAGCTCCGCATTCAGCGTCACCAGCACGCGGTTGGCGACGGTGGCGCCGATCGCCCAGCCGACCAGCCGGCCGCCCTGCTCGCGAACCCGCTCCTCGATCGCGATGCGCAGGCGTCCCTGCTTCTCGACCAGGATGCGCTTAACCTCGCCGAGCACGAAGTCGAGCACCTGCTGGTGCTGGCCGCCCTCGACCAGGCCGCGCAACGCCCGCCCCAGCACGCGGCCGGCGCCGGCACCGCCGAGCAGCCGCGGTGCCAGCCGGCGCAGGCTTCGCCGCGCCCGCCCGTCCTCGACGCTGGCGAGCAGGCTGGGCAGGGTCTCGGCGAGCGCCTGGGCGGCCGGCCGCGCCGCCTCCGGATCGGCGAGGAAGCGGCGCAGCACGCCGGCGAGATCGAGCTGCGCCAGCGCCCGCGACACTTCGCTGCCGGTGAAGACATGGGTGGCGACGAAGCGCCCGAGCGCGCGGCCGAGCCGCGCCTTCTGTGCCGGCAGGATCGCGGTGTGCGGGATCGGCAGGCCGAGCGGGTGGCGGAACAGCGCCACCACCGCGAACCAGTCGGCGATGCCGCCGACGAACCCGGCCTTGGCCGAGGCTTCCAGCAGGTCGGTGGGAAAGCCGCGCGGCAGCGCGTAGGTCAGCAGCGTCAGCGCCGCCATCAGCACCACGAGCCCGGTCGCGAAGGCGCGGTGCCGGGCCAGCGCGCGCCGGGCGGCAAGGTCCGGATCGGTCGGCTGGACATACATCAGGGCGACAACGCCACAGCCGGCGCGCCGGTGCCGGACGCTCTGGCGGACGCCTGCGCAGATCGCCCGGCAGATTGCAGCCAAGCCGCGGCGGCGTCGGTATCATGGCGGGCACGGCGAACGGCGTCCGGCAGCGACCACGCCCTGGTCCGGTAACGCGCCGGCGGCGTGCCACGGCGCTGCGCCGCGCTGAAGGCGGGGAGGTTATGGGGAAGCGCCGGGTCGGGCAGAACTGGCTGAACGCGCTGATCTTCACCCTGGCCCTGGTCGGGCTGGTGGCGGCGGCGATCGGCGCCGACTGGCAGTTCACCCTGGCGGCCCTTGCCCTGTCCGGCGTCGGGTTCGGCTTCTTCTTCTTCGCCATCCCGGGCGGGCCGCATTTCGGCGTCGCGGTGGCGAACTTCGTCGCCGTCTACGCCTGCGTCTTCGTCTTCTTCCGCGACGCGAATTTCAGCGGCAGCCCGCCCTGGGCCTCGCTGATCGCGCTGCCGATGCCGGTCGCTTCCTTCCTTGCCGCCTGCCTGGTCCGGCGCCGGCGCATCGCCATCGCGATCCATGCCCGCCGGCTGCGCGAGCTGCAGCACCTGCCGCGCCTGACCCGCTGGCTGCCCTCGATGCTGCTGGTCGGCTGCGCCTCCTTCGCGCTGCCCGAGATCGGACTCGGGCGCACCGGCCAGGCGACGGCGCTGCTCGGCAGCATGGCGCTGATCTCGGCGATCGCCGCCGCCGGCGTCGGCGACATCGTGCTGCTGCTGATGGATATCGCGCTGATCTTCGAGGGCGTGGCGGCGCGGCTCAATCGGCTCGTCATGCCGATCATGGCGTTTCTCACCGTGTACACCCTGGTGATCGTGGTGTTCGGCTGCCTCTACCGCATCGCCGATCTGACTACCGGCGAGACGCAGTTCACCATTCACGGCCACCCGCACGCCATGTCGTTCATCGAGGCGATCTATTTCAGCCTGATCACGCTGGCGACGGTGGGATATGGCGATTTCGCGCCGGCGGGCGCGCTGGTGCGCGTGCTCGCCGGGTTCGAGGTGGTGGCCGGCGTGCTGCTGCTGCTGTTCGGCGTGTCGGAGATCATGCGCAGCGGCGGGCCGGATTCCGAGCGCCGTGCGCAGCGCCGGCCGCTGCCACGCGGCCATCTCGATCAGGACATTGCGGAATCGCGCGGCGAGCATGAAAGGACCGCGGGCTGACCATCGCGGAAGGGCGGTCCACCCCGCGCCGCGCAGCTGTCGCGCCGGCGGCGCGGGGTCGGAATCAGAGGCTGCCGGAGACCCAGTCCTTGAGCTGGCTCTTCGGCAGGGCGCCGACCTTGGTCGCGGCGGGCTTGCCGTCCTTGAACAGGATCAGCGTCGGGATGCCGCGCACCGCGTAGTTGTTCGGCGTGACCGGGTTCTCGTCGATGTTGACTTTCGCGACGGTGAGCCGCCCGGCGAAGTCGCGGCCGATCTCCTCGAGCGAGGGCGCGATCATTTTGCACGGGCCGCACCATTCCGCCCAGAAATCGACCAGCACCGGCTCCTTCGCCTGCAACACGTCGGTGGCGAAACTGTCGTCGGTGACGGCTTTGGTGTTCGCGCTCATGCGGCCCTCGGATTCGCTCTTGGCCGCTCAACGTGGGCGAGGCGTGGCGTGGGATCAAGCGGTGGGACGGGCCGCATTCGGCGCATGGCGGTCCAGCAATTCGGGCGGGAGAACCGTCACGCGCGCTGCGCGGGTCCATACCAGCGCGCAACGGACCGGGCGATCGGGGTAGATGGCGTGCAGCACCGCGCGGTACGCCGCCATCTGGCGCAGGTAGAGCACCGGCGTGTCCGCCGGTTCGCGCGGCGGGTCGCGGTTGGTTTTGTAGTCGGCGATCAGCACCGCGCCCGGCAGCACGGCGAGCCGGTCCACCAGTCCGCCGATGACCATGCCATCCACCACCCCGGTGAGCGGCACTTCGGCGCGGCTGCCCT
>DATJSJ010000275.1:0-22220 GCA_035504175.1 Acetobacteraceae bacterium | reverse complement strand
CTTCGCGCGGTGCGGCCGGAGGCCGCAGCCTTGACGGCGTTCCGGACCTATGGCCCTCCGCAATGATCGCCTTCGACGGTGTCGAAGGCGCACGCCTTCGCCGCCAGGGTCTAGCCGGTGGTCCGTCGACGCTCACCAAGCTCAGGAGCGGTTGAGATGAAGTCTGACCTGTTGACTGAAAACCCCGTCTACAAGCCGTTCCGCTACCCTTGGGCCTACGACGCCTGGCTGGTGCAGCAGCGCGTGCACTGGCTGCCGGAAGAGGTGCCACTCGCCGACGACGTCAAGGACTGGCACAAAAACCTGACCCAGGCCGAACGAAACCTGCTCACCCAGATCTTCCGCTTCTTCACCCAGGCGGATGTCGAAGTAAACAACTGCTACATGAAGCACTACAGCCAGGTGTTCAAACCGACCGAAGTGCTGATGATGCTCTCGGCCTTCTCCAACATCGAGACGGTGCACATCGCCGCCTACAGCCACCTTCTCGATACCGTCGGCATGCCCGAAGTCGAATACCAGGCCTTCCTCAAATACAAGGAGATGAAGGACAAGTTCGACTACATGCAGGGCTTCCGCGTCGACAGCCGGCGCGAAATCGCCAAGACGCTCGCTGCCTTCGGCGCCTTCACCGAAGGCCTGCAGCTCTTCGCCTCGTTCGCCATCCTGCTGAACTTCCCGCGCTTCGGGAAGATGAAGGGGATGGGCCAGATCATCTCCTGGTCGGTGCGCGACGAGACGCTGCACTGCGTCTCGGTGATCCGCCTGTTCCGCACCTTCGTCGCCGAGAACCCGGAAATCTGGAACGACGATCTCAAGCGCGAGCTCGCGGAGATCTGCGACACCATCGTCCGGCACGAGGATGCGTTCATCGATCTCGCCTTCGAGCTCGGCTCGGTGCAGGGGCTGACCGCGGCGGAGGTCAAGCGCTACATCCGCTTCATCGCCGACCGCCGGCTGATGCAGCTTGGCCTCGACCCGCTCTACAACGTCGAGCGCAACCCGCTGCCCTGGCTCGACGAGATGCTGAACGCGGTCGAGCACACCAATTTCTTCGAGAACCGCGCGACCGAGTACAGCAAGGCGGCGACGACGGGATCGTGGGAGGAAGTGTGGGCGTGACCGGCCTCAGAGGCTGACCCGCCCAATGCTGCGATAAAGGATGTAGGCGGCGACAAGCACAAGCACGCCGGCGAAGACGCGGTTCAGCGCCGAGCGCTGGCGCGACAGTACCCCGGCCAGGCGCGCGCCGATCCAGCCGCCCGCGATACCGCCGGCGATCACCTCCGCGGCAATAGACCAGTCGACGAGACCGGAGACGGCGTAGTTCGTCGCGGTCGTGGTGGCGAACAGGCCCACGGCGAGCAGCGAGGAACCGATCGCATCGATCGTCGGCATGCCGCCGCCGAACACCAGGCCGGGCACGATCAGGAAGCCGCCGCCGATGCCGAAGAAGCCGGCGAGGCCGCCGGCGCCGAGCCCGACCGCGCCGAGGCGCGCGGCGAGCGCCGGGGAGAGCCTGGGGCACTCCGTCACCATGACCCGCCGCTGCCGCAACATCAGCCAGGCGACGCCCAGCATCAGGACCGCGAAGAGAAACAGCAGGTGCCGGCCGTTCATCGCCTTGCCGATCGTCGAGCCGGCGAAGGCGCCGAGCACGCCGAGGGTCGCGAACACCGCGGCATTGGCCCAGCGGACGTGCCCGGCCCGCGCATGCGGGATCAGGTTGGCGAAGGCGTTGAGCGCCACCGCGACGGCACCGGTGCCGATCGCCAGGTGCACGTTCGGCAAGGCCACCAGGTAGAGCAGCAGCGGCATGGCCAGGATCGAGCCGCCGCCGCCGATCAGCCCGAGGCTAAAGCCGACCACGCCGCCCGAGCCGACGGCGAACAGCGACTGCTCCATGCCTGGCGCGCTCTCAGGCGATCACGTGAAGGTCGGGCACGCGCCGCCGCATCGGCGACGGCCGGATCCGGCGACATTCCCGGCAGAAGGTCGGTGCCGCGGGCGCGGCGGGCCGGTTCAGCATCCCGCTGACGGGCCGTGCAGCTTGGGGGGGGCGAACGCCCCGGCGCCGGTTTCCGCTCTGGCTCGTTCGGGGGCGCAGAACAGGTGATAGAGCTCGGCCAGGATCGGCCGCACCCGGCCGGAGCCGATGCGGTAATGGATGACGACGCCGTCGCGGCGGGTCGCGACCAGCCGCTCCTGCCGCAAGGTCGCGAGATGGCGGGACAGGTTGGACTGGGTCAGGCCGAGCCGGCGGACCAGTTCGCCCACGGACATCTCGCCCTCGAGCAGCGTGCAGAGGATCATCAGGCGATGGCGACTGGCGAGAGAGCGCAGGAACGCTTCGGCCTCCGCCGCGCGGGCGCTCAGCGCCGCCGGGTCGGACGATGCGGCGGGTTGGCGGTTGCGCTTCCGAGTGGCCTGGTTCATGATACTTGAGGCATATAAGATGGAATGCTGGCCGTTGGCAATCCCTTCTCATGCTGGGGAGAACGGATCGGATGCTCGCTGAGATCTCCGCCTTTTTCGACGAGGCGACGAGCACGGTCAGTTATCTCGTGGTCGATCCCGGAACGGGTGAGGCTGCGGTGATCGATCCGGTGCTCGATTACGATCCGAAGGCCGGTCGCACCGCGACGGTCTCGGCTGATCGGATTGTCGCGGCGGTGCAGGCGCGCGGCGCGCGCGTGATCTGGCTGCTGGAGACGCATGTGCATGCGGATCATCTGACCGCGGGGCCGTATCTGCAGGACCGCTTGGGTGGCCGGACTGCGATCGGCGAGCATGTGCGGGAGGTGCAGGCGTTCTGGGGTCCGGTGTTCGATGCGGAACCCGGCTTTGCCGTCGATGGGCGGCAGTTCGACCGGCTGTTTTGCGAGGGCGACCGGTTCCGGATCGGCGGGCTGGAAGTGGAGGTCTGGCACACGCCGGGTCACACGGCCGCGGATGTCACCTACCGGATCGGCGACGTGGCGTTCGTCGGCGACACGCTGTTCATGCCGGACTACGGCACCGCGCGGGCGGATTTTCCGGGCGGCGACGCGCGGGCGCTGTACCGCTCGATCCGCCGGATTCTGTCGCTGCCGCCGGAGACGCGTCTGTTCACCGCGCATGACTACAAGGCGCCCGCCCGCGCCGAGTATGCGTGGGAGAGCACGGTCGCCGCGCAGCGCGCGGGCAACGTGCATGTGCGCGACAGTATTTCGGAAGACGATTTCGTCGCCCAGCGCGTCGCCAAGGACGCGACGCTTTCGATGCCGGCGCTGATCCTGCCTTCCGTGCAGGTAAACATGCGCGCCGGCCGCTTCCCACCCCCCGCACCGAACGGCCGGATCTACCTTCAGACCCCCCTGAACGTGCTTTGAGTCATTGGGGTCCGGGGCCGTACGGCCCCGGCGGGGTCTGGGGCGGAGCCCCAGATTCTTTCCTCACTCGGCCGGCGCTTTCGCCTTGCCCTTGGCGGGCTGCGCCGCCTGGGCATCGCGTCTCAGTCTGTGCTCGCCGAGGAACAGCAGGATCGGCGCCGCGATGAAGATCGAGGACGACGTTCCGATCACGATGCCGAACAGCATGGTCCAGGCGAAGCCCGAGAGTGTTGCTCCTCCGAACAGGGCCAGCGGCAGCGAGGCGAGGAACACGGTCGACGAGGTTGCCAGCGTACGGTTGAGGGTTTCGTTGATCGAGAGGTCGATCAGCTCGCGCAGCGGCATCGACTTGTACTTGCGCAAGTTCTCGCGCACCCGGTCGTAGACCACGACCTTGTCGTTGGTGGAGTAGCCGATCACGGTCAGGATCGCTGCCACCATGACGAGGTCGAACTCGAGCCGTGTCACCGCGAGGAAGCCGATCGTCTTGGTCATGTCGAGGATCAGGGTGACGACCGCGCCGACGGCGAACTGCCATTCGAAGCGGAACCAGATATAGACCAGGATCATCAGGAGGCTGATGCCGAGCGCCAGCAGGCCGTTGCGGAACAGTTCGGCCGAGACCGAGGCGCCGACCACGTCGGTGCGCACGACCTGGGCGCCGGGCTGGGCTTCCAGCACGGCGGCGTGGACGGCGTTGACCTCGGCCTGGGTCTGGGCCTCGGTCGGCTGCGCCTCCATCTTGACCAGCACGTCGTTGACGGCGCCGAAGCGCTGCAAGCCGGCATCGCGGGCGTGGTGGGCGGCGAGTGCGGTCCGCAGTCTGGAGAAATCGGCCGGGCCGGGCGTGCGCACTTCCATGACGATGCCGCCGCGGAAGTCGATGCCGAGATTGAGGCCCGGGTAGAAGAACAGCACCACGGACGCGGTGGAGAGCACAGCGGAGGTCAGCAGGCCGATGATCCGGCCGCGCATGAACTTGATGCGCGTGCCGTCGGGCACGAATCGGAAGAGCGGGCGGGTGAACATGGCAGCTTGCCTCAGACCGGCAGCGCCGCCGGGCGTCGTGCGACGTACCAGCGGACCATTATCAGCCGGGCGACCAGCACGGCGGTGAAGAGGGTGGTCACGATGCCGACCGTGATGGTGACCGCGAAGCCGCGCACCGGCCCGGTGCCGAAGACGAACAGCATGACGTGGGCCAGCAGCGTGGTCATGTTGCTGTCGATGATCGTGGAGTACGCGCGGCGGAAGCCCGTCTCCATGGCGGAGAGCGGCGTGCGGCCGTTCTTGGTCTCCTCGCGGATGCGTTCGTTGATCAGGATGTTGGCATCGACCGCCATGCCGAGGGTGAGCAGGATGCCGGCCATGCCCGGCAGCGTCAGCGTCGCCTGCATCAGGGAAAGCACCGCGATCTGCAGGATCAGGTTGATGATCAGGGCGACGTTCGCGTACCAGCCGAACAGTCCGTAGAACGTGCCCATGAAGCCCACGACCAGCAGGAAGCCGACGCCGAGCGAGATCTCGCCGGCGTGGATCGAATCCGCGCCGAGTTCCGGCCCGACGCTGCGTTCCTCGACGGTGGTGAGCGGCGCTGGCAGGGCGCCGGCGTTGAGCAGCACGGCCAGGTCGGTGGCACTCTGGGCGGTGAAGTTGCCGCTGATCTGGCCGCGGCCGCCGGTGATCGGCTCGCGGATGACCGGTGCGCTGATCACCTTGTTGTCGAGCACGATCGCGAAGCGGTGGCCGACATTGTGGCGCGTGACGTCGGCAAAGCGGCGGGCGCCCACGGAATCGAAGGCGAAATCGACCACCCATTCGCCGGTCTGCGGGTTCTGCCCGGCGCGCGCGTTGGTCAGGCTGCCGCCATCGACGTCCACCCGGCTGTGCACGACGATCTTCGCGTTCGGATTGTCCTGCATCGGCAGGACCTCGTCGCCGGGCGGCGGCGGGCCCGCGGGGTTGCCGGTCTCATCGACGAGCTGGAACGTCATGTGCGCGGTCTGGCCGAGGAGCTGCTTGATCCGGTTCGGATCCTCCACGCCGGGAAGCTGCACGACGATCCGGTCGCTGCCCTGGCGGGTGATCTGCGGATCGACGATGCCGGTCGCGTCGATGCGGCGGCGCACGATCTCGATCGATTGCTGCACTGCCTGGGTGGCGCGGTCGCGCAGTGCGACGGCCGAAAGGGTCAGGGTGATGGTGCCGTCCGGATTGGCAGCGACCTGGTAGTCGGGCGAGCCGGATTCATTGGCGGCGCGCCGCAGCGTATCGAGCGCGGTCGTCTGCTGGTCGGGCTCGGTGACGCGCAGCGAGACCCGGTTGTTCGCCGGCTGGGCGTGCAGGTTGCGGTAGAAGACGTGCGCCTGCTGCAGGCTCTGGCGGGCGGAATCGGCGAGGCTGTTGAGGCGCTCGCGCACCACCGCGCCCATGTCGACCTGCATCAGAAGATAGCTGCCGCCGCGCAGGTCGAGACCGAGATGAAGCTGCCGCCATGGCAGCCAGGGCAGCGGGGCGGGCGCCAGGTTGGGCAGGCAGCACAGCACGCCGAGGGCGCAGATCACGAGAATGATCGTGGTCTTCAGGCGGCTGAAATACATCATGATAAGGCGTGGTCTCCGCGAGCCGGTCGGGCGGCCGGAAGATGATCTGACGGGTGCCCCGATGCAACCCTCGCGCCCGTGGCCGGCCCGGCGGGGGGCTGGTAGGTCTGGCGCGACGGCGGCGGGGGGCACGCATGGAGCGGCGGCTGCGAATCGGAATCATGGGGGCTGGGCATTTCGGCCGCTTCCACGCCCTTAAGGTCGCGGCTTCCCGCCGGGCCGTGCTGGCCGGGGTCCATGACCCGGTCGGCGACCGCGCCGAGGCGGTGGCGCGGGAAGCGCGCTGCCCGGTGCTGGACCCGGAGGCGCTGCTGGCGGCAAGCGAGGCGCTGGTGATCGCCGCGCCGGCCGAGACGCATTTCCCGCTGACGGAATGGGCGCTGACGGCGGGGCGGCACGTGCTGGTGGAGAAGCCCATCGCCGCCACGCTCGAGCAGGCCGACCGGCTGGCCGCGCTCGCGCATGAGCGCGCCCTGGTGCTGCAGGTCGGGCACCTGCTGCGCTATTCCGCCGAGCACGCGGCGATATCGGCGCGGATGGACCGGCCACTCTACATCGAGGCGACCAGGATTGCGCCGTACAAGGAGCGTGGCACCGATGTCTCGGTGATCCTGGATCTGATGATCCACGATCTGGATCTGGTGCTGTCGCTGGTCGGCAGCGATGTCGAGAGCGTCGATGCGGTCGGCGCTGCGGTCTCCAGCGCGCACGAGGACATCGCGAACGCCCGCGTGCGCTTTCGCAACGGCTGCGTCGCGACGATCACGGCTAGCCGGATCTCGATGAAGACGGAGCGGAAGATGCGGCTGTTCGGCCGTCAGGGCTATATCTCGGCCGATTTCGTGGCGCGGCGGCTGGTGATGATCAACCGCGAGCGGGGGATCGTTTTGCCCGGGACCGGCGGCTTCCGGCGCGAGGAAGTGGGCTGGCGGGATCAGGACGCGATGGAGGCGGAGCATGCCGCCTTCTCGGCTGCCTGCCTGGATGGCGCGCCGGTCGCGGTCGGCGCCGCGGCGGGGCGGCGGGCGCTCGCGGCGGCGCTGGCGGTCGCCGAGGGCATGGCGCGGTCGCGGGCGATCGCCGAGGCCTCGGGACTGTTGTGACGCGGCCGGCCGGCCGAACCTGGGCGCGGATCAGCTCCGGCCGCCGAGGGCCGCGGCGAGCGGCAGCACCCGGATCGGCGCATTGTCGGGCGGCAGCATGACGGCGACCGGCCCGTGCGGCCAGGCCCCGGCGCGCGCCAGCGCCGGCGCACCGGCCTGCAGCGCGCCTTCCGGCCAAAGCGCCAGGACCCGCCGCGCATAGTCGGCGCCGATATCGGGCGTCTGCGAGTGATAGTCCGCCGCCGCGACCGGCCAGCTCCGGCTTTCGGCAAACAGCGCCTGCAGGAAACGGGCGGCGTAGACGGCATTGGCTTGCGGATCGAAGGCCTGGTCCAGCGAGGCGAAGGCATGCGGGTGATACATCAGATTGATCTGCATGCACCCGACATCGACCGACTGCGTGCCGGCCGCCTGCAGCGCGCGGGCTGCCGCGACCGCCTCGGCCTTGCTGTCGAAATAGCGGGCGATGCCGCCGGCGTTGATCGTCCAGGGCCAGGGCTGAACCACGCCGGTGCGGGGATCGGGACGGCCGGTCTCGACCAGGGCGATCGCGTCCAACAGCCTGGGCGGCAGCGCGCCGCCGCGTTCCGCGGCAGCGATGGCCCGCAGACAGAGGCGGCCAGGGCTCGCCGGCGCGGCGGCGCGGGACGTGGCGGGGAGGAAGCAGGCGAGGACGACGGGCAGCAGCAGGGCGATCCGCATGCCGCGGGTCATCGCATACGGAGCGGGTCGTCGGCCAGGGCCGGCTCACACCCCGCAATGCTGCGATGCAAAAAAATACTTGCAGACAGGGCCCAGGCTCCGTATCTTACCGATCGCAGCGTGCTTTGCGCGCTGTTTCTTGGACGTTTCCTCCCTAAACTTGGCGGGGCCGCAAGCCCCGCCATTTTTTTGGCCCCGGGCTCGCTGCGGCCCGCGCGAGCGGGCGAGGTCAGGCGGCAAGCAGGGACGGCGCGGCGGCGACGAGGTTCGCGATCAGCGTCGAGAGGTCGCGCTGCACCTGGGCGAAGCGCGGCAGCTTTTCCATCCGCCCCTCATCCATATAGAGCGGCCGGGCCAGTTCGATCTGCAGCGCGTGCGTGCCCTCGCGGGGTCGCCCGTAATGCCGTGTGACGTAGCCGCCGGCATAGGGGTCGTTGCGCCGGATGCTGTAACCGAGCTCGCGCAATGTCTGCTCGACCAGGCGCGTGATGCGCGGCGCGCAGGCAGTGCCATGCACGTCCCCGAGCACGAAATCCGGGGTGACGTCGCGGCGGTTGACGTGCCCGGACGGCATCGAATGGCAGTCGATCAGCAGGCAGGCGCCGAAGCGGCGGCGGGTCTCGGCAATCAGGCCGCCGAGGGCGTCGTGGTACGGCTGCCAGCAGTCGCGCACCCGTGCTTCGGCTTCGGCGAAATGCAGCTTGCGGCGATAGATCGCCTCGCCGGAGGCGACGACGCGCGCGATGGTCCCGAGGCCGGCGCCGACGCGGGGGCTCGATGTGTTGACCCAGGCCGGCAGCTCGTCCTCGAACATGGCCGGGTCAAGCTCCCAGGCCTCGCGGTTCGGATCGCAATAGGCGCGCGGGAAGGTGGCGCGCAGCAGCGGCACGCCGTGTTCGACGGCGCCGGCGAAGAGTTCGTCGACGAACCCGTCCTCGCTGCGGCGCAGCGCAAGCCGGTCGAGCCGCGCGGCCTCGATGAAGGCGTCGGGATAGTCGCGGCCGGAATGCGGCGAGGCGAGGATGATCGGCGCCGCCTGGAGGGTGGGCCGCAGCAGCCCGAAGGGCGGCGTCTCCTGCGATGCGGCGACCGGGTCGGGGATGGGCAGATCCATATCGCCTTATTCAACCCGGCGCGGCCGCCGCTGTCATCCTTTCGCCATAGCCGGCGGGCCGGGCCGCGTGCGGCGCGGCGGCGCGGCCTTGCCTTGCGCGCGGTTCGGGCGCGGGATAGAAGCCCGGCCGGCCCGGGCGCGTAGCTCAGCGGGAGAGCACCACCTTGACACGGTGGGGGCCAGAGGTTCGATCCCTCTCGCGCCCACCATGAAGCTGCGGCGTCCCTCGTTTCACAGCCCGGGGAAGAAGGTGCCGGGCCGGCGCGGCGGCCGGCCTTCCATCCAGCCGTGCACGCGCAGTACGTCGCCGATCCATTCCAGCGCGTCGTCGAGGCGCCAGACGAGCTGCGGCGCCGCGCGCAGGTCCCACCAGTCCTCCGCCACGAAGGTGCCGGCCGGGCCGCGGGTCAGCGCCAGGAGGACCGAGCCGTCATCCTCGGCCCTGATCTCGACCATCTCCTCGGCATGGGCATGTTCCGCGGCGATCCGGACGCGCAGGTGCGCCGGCAGGTCGGTATGCCAGTCGCGGATCGCGGCCAGCTGCTCCATCGTGAACGCGGGTGCGGGAGAATCGGCAAAAGCCGGGCTGCGGCAGGTCATGAATCGCCTCCTGAGATCGGGCGGTGCGAGAAGCGGGCGGCGGTCCAAACAGGCCGGACCTTGTTGCAACGATGGCACAGACCCAGGCGTGCCGCCAGCCGATTTCGTGGGGTGATGCGTCTGGAATTGGGGGCCTGGTGCAAGCCGGCCCGCTGTCTCCGGCTGCCCCTCGGGCCCCGCGGCAATCCGGGAATGCCCGCTTGCGCCGGCCGGTTTGACGTCGGGCATGGCCGATGCTGGGATCAAGCCCTTCGCCATCGTAATGGGTGCCATGCGCCTGCTTCCGATCCTGGCCGTGCTCGCACTGTTCGGCGGCTGCAGCGCCCGCACCTCCGACCCGCCCGGTGGCCTGACGCGGGCCGAGCAGGTGCAGCTCGATACCGCGGCGATCCTGCGCGGCATGGCGCGGGCGCATGAGCCGATGCTCGTGTTCGGCCGCGGGGCGCCGGCGCCGCCGCCGCCCTGACCGCCGCGCACGCGTTCGTGAACTGGCCGTCAATCGGCCCCCGCCTGTCATCGAACCTTCATCGATCTGCAATCTGTTCGTCTTCCGGCCCCTGTAGGGTCCGCGCCGCCGAGATCGGGGCCTGGCCCCATTCCCGCAGCATAGGATCCGCGAAGCGGACCTGGAGGAGGATGCATGTTTCTGACGCGCACGGCGCTCGCCCTGGCGCTGGCCGGATCTGCCGCAGCGACCGCCCATGCCCAGGCAATCACCGGTGCAGGCTCGACCTTTGCCGCGCCGATCTATTCGAAGTGGGGCGAGGCGTCGCGGTCCGCGACCGGCGTCACGCTGAACTACCAGGCGATCGGCTCGGGCGCCGGCATCAACCAGATCAACAACCGGACGGTCGATTTCGGCGCGTCGGACAAGCCGGTCGCGGGCGACCAGCTGCAGGCGCACAAGCTGATGCAGTTCCCGACGGTGATCGGCGGTGTCGACATCATCGTCAACATCCCGCGCATCAAGCCCGATGAGCTCAAGCTCACCGGCCCGATCCTCGCCGACATCTATCTGGGCAAGATCACGCATTGGAACGACAAGCGGATCAAGGCGATCAATCCGGGGCTGAAGCTGCCGCACCTGGCGATCGCGCCCGTGCATCGCGCCGACGGCTCCGGCACCACCTTCGTCTTCACCGACTACCTGAGCAAGGTGAGCCCGGAGTGGAAGAGCCAGGTCGGCTCCTCGACGAGTGTCGCCTGGCCGGTCGGCGCCGGCGCCAAGGGCAGCGATGGCGTGGCCGGCACGGTGAAGCAGATTCGCGGCGGCATCGGCTACGACGAGAGCGCCTACGCGACGCAGAACCACCTGACCACGACGCAGCTGTTGAACCACGACGGCAAGTTCGTCACCCCGAGCATGGAGACGTTCGAGGCGGCGGCGGGAAGTGCCGATTGGGGCTCGGTGCAGAATTTCGCGATCGATCTGAACAACCAGCCGGGTGCGAAGAGCTGGCCGATCGAATCCGCGACCTTCGTGCTGCTGCCGATCGATCCGAAGGATCCGAAGCAGAGCGCCGGGGCGAAGAAGTTCTTCGACTGGGGCCTCGCGCATGGCGACGCTATCGCGACCCAGCTGCTGTATATCCCGCTGCCGGCCAAGGTGAAGGAGGCGATCCGGGCCGCCTGGAAGGACGTGCCGGGCACGATCTGAGCCGGGCCTGACGCCGAGCGCCGCGACTCGAGGCCTGGCCGGCTCCGAGTCGCGGCCCGCCGCACCATAACGGGAGAGCTGAGGGACCGTGCAACAGGCTGCCATTGCCGCCATCCCGCCCGCCGGTCTGTCCAGACGCCGCCGGCGGATCGGTGATCCGATCTTTGCCACACTGACCCGCGTCGCCGGCGTTTTCGTCCTGCTGCTGCTCGGCAGCCTGATCGTGTCGCTGTTCATCGGCGGCCTGCCGGCCTTCCGCCGTTTCGGCGCCGGTTTCCTGACCTCGGCCGCCTGGGATCCGGTGCACGAGGTGTTCGGGGCCGCGGTGTCGGTCTACGGCACGGTCGTGACCTCGGTGCTGGCGCTGATTCTCGCGGTGCCCGTCGCCTTCGGCATCGCCTTCTATTTGACGGAACTGGCACCGGGCTGGCTGCGCCGCCCGGTCGGCACGGCGATCGAGCTGCTCGCCGCGGTGCCGTCGATCATCTACGGCATGTGGGGCTTCTTCGTGATCGTGCCGATCATGGCGCAGACGATCGAGCCGCCGATCCAGGACTGGACCGACGGCATTCCCGTGCTCGGCGACCTGTTCGGCGGTGCGCCGTTCGGCACCGGCATCGCCACCGCGGCGCTGATCCTGGCCGTGATGGTCATTCCGTTCATCGCCGCGACGATGCGCGACGTCTTCGAGACCGTGCCGCCGGTCTACAAGGAATCCGCCTATGGCGTCGGCTGCACCACCTGGGAGGTGATGCGCTCGATCGTGCTTCCGTACACGCGCGTCTCGGTGGTCGGCGGGATCATGCTCGGGCTCGGCCGGGCGCTCGGCGAGACCATGGCCGTCACCTTCGTGATCGGCAATGCCAACCACATTTCGCCGAGCCTGTTCGGATCGGGCAATACCATCGCCTCGCTGGTGGCGCTCGAATTTCCCGAAAGCCCGGCCGGCAGCCTCAAGCTCGCCTCGCTGCTGGCGCTCGGCTTCATCCTGTTCGTGATTTCCTTCATCGTCCTCGCGATCTCCCGGACGCTGCTGCGTCCGCGGCTGAAAGTCTGACAGATGGGTGTCACCACGGCCGACACGCTGACGCGCTCCGCGCGCGACACCGCGATCTCCCGCCGGCTGGGCCGGCGGCGCCGGCGCTCCGATTTCGTGATCAAGATCCTCTGCGTCGCCGCGACGCTGCTCGGCCTGGCGCTGCTCGCCTCGATCCTGATCACCCTGCTCTGGCTCGGCGCCGGCGGGCTGTCGTTCGGCATCTTCACCCACATGACCAAGCCGCCCGGCTCGCATGGCGGGCTCCTCAATGCGATCGTCGGCAGCCTGATCCAGACCGGCATTGCGACCGTGATCGGCACGCCGATCGGCCTGCTGGTCGGCACCTACCTTTCGGAATACGGCGCCGGTTCGTACCTCGCCAATGCGGTGCGGTTCGTCTCCGACGTGCTGCTCTCGGCGCCGTCGATCCTGATCGGCCTGTTCATCTACCAGCTCGTGGTGGAGCCGTCGGGCGGCTTCTCGGGCTGGGCCGGCTGTCTGGCGCTGGCGGTGATCGTGATCCCGATCGTGGTGCGCACCACCGAGGACATGTTGCGCCTGATCCCGGTTGCGCTGCGCGAGGCGGCGGTGGCGCTGGGGGCACCGAAATGGCGCTCCATCGTCTTCGTCTGCTACCGGGCGGCGATGGACGGCATCGTCACCGGCATCCTGCTGGCGATCGCGCGCATCGCCGGCGAGACGGCGCCGCTGCTGTTCACCTCGCTCGGCAATCTGAACTGGTCGGTCAATCTCGGCCGGCCAATGGCGAGCCTGCCGGTCACCATCTACCAATATGCCGGATCGGCGTTCGATGACTGGGTGCAGCTGGCCTGGGTCGGGGCATTGCTGATCACGGTCGGTGTGCTGGCGCTGAACGTGGTCGCGCGGCTGGCCCTGCACCGGCGAGCGTGAGGGAAGGAGAGGCGCCAATGAGTGCAACGGTGAACGGCGACAATCGGACCCACGGAGCAGGGAGCGTCCAGGTTCGCTCGGAGGCGGCCCTGAACGCGGCGCGGCTTTCGATACGCAACCTCGACTTCTACTACGGCGGCAACAAGGCACTGAAAGGCATTGCGCTCGATCTGCCGGAGCGCCAGGTGACCGGCATGATCGGTCCGTCCGGCTGCGGCAAGTCGACGCTGCTGCGCGTGCTGAACCGGATGTACGATCTCTATCCCGGGCAGCGCGCCACCGGCGAAGTGACGATGGACGGGCGCAACATCATCGCCGCGGATGTCGACCTCAACGAGCTGCGCTCCCGCATCGGCATGGTGTTTCAGAAGCCGACGCCGTTCCCGATGTCGATCTACGACAACATCGCGTTCGGGGTGCGGCTGCACGAGAAACTCGGCAAGTCGCAGATGGACGAGCGGGTCGAGTGGTCGCTGTCGCGCGCGGCCCTCTGGACCGAGGTCAAGGATCGCATCAACACGTCCGCCATGGGTCTCTCCGGCGGCCAGCAGCAGCGACTTTGCATCGCCCGGACCATCGCCGTGCGGCCCGAGGTGATCCTGTTCGACGAGCCGACCAGCGCGCTCGATCCGATCAGCACGCTCAAGATCGAGGAGCTGATCGACGAGCTGAAGCGCGACTTCACGATCGCGATCGTGACGCACAACATGCAGCAGGCGGCGCGCTGCGCCGACCAGGTGGCGTTCTTCTATCTCGGCGAGCTGGTCGAGGTCGGGTCGGCGGCGCAGATCTTCACCGCACCCCGGGAGCGGCGGACGCAGGAATACATCACCGGCCGGTTCGGCTGAGGAGAGGCGAACGATGTCCGAGGCGGCGGAGCATATCGTCAAGAGCTTCGAGCAGGAGCTGCGGCGCCTGCGGACCCTGGTCACCGACATGGGCGGATTGGTCGAGAACGAGTGCGCGCTGGCGGCCCGGGCAGTGCTGACGGGGGACGCGGCCGCGGCGACCCAGGCGGTCGAGCAGGATCCGGCAGTCGACGCGCTGGAGCGCGATGTCGAGCAGTTCGTCATCCGCATGCTGGCGCTGCGTCAGCCGATGGCGCAGGATCTGCGGCAGATCGTCGCGACGCTGAAGATCACCGGCGACCTGGAGCGCATCGGCGACTACGCCGCCAACGTCGCCAAGCGCAGCATCGTGCTGGCGCAGTTCAGCCTGCCGTTCAGTCTGGCGGCACTCGGCACCATGGCGCGCCTGGTGCAGGAGAATCTCAAGCTGGTGATCGACGCGATCGGCGAGTCGGATGCCGCGAAGGCGATCGAGGTCTGGCGTTCCGACCAGCAGGTCGACGACATCTACAACTCCATCTTCCGTGAGCTGGTCACCTACATGATGGAGGATGCGCGCAACATCACGCCCTGCACGCACCTGCTGTTCGTGGCCAAGAACCTGGAGCGGATCGGCGATCACGCCACCAACATCGCCGAAAACGTCCACTATGCGGTGACGGGGGCATCACTGCCCACCGACCGGCCAAAAGGCGATACGTCCGCCTATGCAATCGTACGTCCGCGGGAGGGCTGAGACGATGGCGGCATTGGACCTGCCGGGCGCCTCGTGGCCGTCGCGTCCGGAGCCCTCCAAGGTGACGGAAGGCGCCGTCGGATTGTCGCGCCCGGTCGTGCTGGTGGTCGAGGACGAAGCCGCACTCGCCACCATGCTGCGCTACAACCTCGAGAAGCAGGGTTTCCGGGTCGAGGAGGCGGCGGACGGGCAGGAGGCGCTGACCCGCATCGCCGAGGCACCGCCGGACCTCGTTCTGCTCGACTGGATGCTGCCGGTGATGTCGGGGATCGAGGTGTGCCGCCAGATCCGCCGGCGGCCGAACACGCGCGACCTGCCGATCATCATGGTCACGGCGCGGACCGAGGACCAGGACGCGGTGCGCGGCCTGAACACCGGCGCCGACGACTACATCACCAAGCCGTTCAGCATGGAGGCGCTGCTGGCGCGCATGCGGGCGCTGCTGCGCCGGTCGAATGCCGTGCCCGTGAAGGGGCGGCTCGAGTTCCACGACATCACCCTCGATCTCGCCGCGCACCGGGTGCACCGGAACGGGCGACCGATCCATCTCGGCCCGACCGAGTTCCGCCTGCTCGAATTCCTGATGCAACATCCGCGGCGCGTGTTCTCGCGCGAGGAGCTGCTCGACGCGGTCTGGGGCCCGGACATCCATGTCGAGCCGCGCACGGTGGACGTGCATGTCCGCCGGCTGCGCAAGTCCATCAACGGCGACGGCGAGCTCGACATCGTCCGCACCGTGCGTGCCGCGGGCTACGCGCTGGACACCGAGCCGGTCTGAGCGTCGGCGTTGCGTCGGGCGACGGGAATTACCGCCGCGGGCGATGAGGTGGCGTGAAGGCGGCCGGTCACAGCCAGGGTCGTTCGGCCTGCCGACCGGGCGGATTAGCGTGAGGCGTGCAGCTCGGCGAGGGCCGGCCTGATCCGGCCATGGTGGCGAGCGAGCAGCGCCTCCGCCGCGGTCCGGTCCAGCCCCTCCAGCAACAGCAAGGCAAGCTTCACCTTGCCGTCGGCGGCCGCGAGCGCCATCCGTGCCGCGACGTCCGTGCACCCGGTCAGGCCGGCCAGCATCCGCTCGGCGCGGGCGCGCAGCTTGGCGTTGCCTGCCCGCATGTCGACCATCTGGCCGCGATAGACACGGCCGAGCCGCAGCATCAGCAGGGTCGAGAGCAGGTTCAGCACGATCTTTTGCGCGGTTCCCGCCTTCATGCGGGTTGAGCCGGCGATCGGTTCGGCACCGGTCTGCACCAGGATCGCGTGATCGGCCTGCTGCAGCAGCGGCGCGTCCGGGCTGTTGGCGATGCCAATGGTGAGCGCGCCCGCCTCTTTCGCGGCGTCGAGGCAGGCGAGGGTGAAAGGTGTCGCGCCGCTGGCCGCAACGGCGATCAGCACGTCGCACGCGTCCAGCGCATGGTCTGCGATGAGGCGTGTGGCCTGCCCGGCCTCGTCCTCGGCATTCTCCACCGCTCGGAGCAGCGCCGCTGCGCCGCCCGCGACCAGCAGCAGAAGTCGATCCTCCGGCCAGTCAAACGTTGGCAGCAGTTCGGCGCCATCCTGCGCGGCTATGCGTCCTGACGTGCCGGCGCCGGCATAGGCGAGCCGGCCGCCGGATTCCAGCCGGCCGACCGCGGCGCCGGCGGCCGCGGCAATCGCCGGCAGCGCCGGCCCGACCGCGGCGGCGGCCGCAAGCTGGCCCTGCCACAGCACCTGCAGGATCGCATGGTCACCCCAGGCATCGAGCTCCGCCGTTGCGGGATCGCTCGATTCGGTCTCCGGCACCGTCATGGCGAGTCGCTCGGCCGCCGCGGAGTCGCACGCTGCGCCCTGCGCAGGATTGACGCCCGCATCAAGGTCTTCCGCCAGCCGCGGGCGGCGGCCGGACAGGGAGTGGAAAGATCTCCGACGCTGCCGGGCGGATTGTGGACGTTACACATGCAATAGAATTCGCCGCAGCATGCGCCGGCGGACAGCACGGGGCAAGGGCCGTGGCCGCGGCGACTCGATGGCGAATCGGGTTTTTCCCAGCGCTGGTCGGCAAGGTCGGGAGCGGGCCTGGCCAGGGCAGAAGAGGGCCTGACGCGGGCTCGCACTATTAACTCTGGCAGGATTGTCATTGCCGTCCTAGAACCCGCATCAGCCGCCCTCCCGGCGAGGGTTGGGCAGAAAGGGGGATTGAATGTCGAAGGCGTTCATCGCGCAGGTCATCCAGGATTCGGCGGACCTGACCGGCACGGCGGCAAATCGCGCGGCGACCGAGCTGATGTCGGCGATCGTGCGAGAGCTCAAGAAGTCGCAGCGCTTCACGTTGCCGGGATTTGGCACCTTCGTGGTGCGCAAGACCAAGGCCCGCAAGGCGCTGAATCCGCGAACCGGCGAGGAAGTGAAGGTCAAGGCCGGCAAGACGGTGCGGTTCAAGGCCTCGCCGACGTTGAAGAAGGCGGTCTGACCAGCAGAACCGGGATCGTCTGCCGCGCGGCCACGGTATTCGAGGCCCAGACGTCACGGAACGCAAAGGCTGCGCCTTTGCCGGGGTCGGCACCCAACGCGCGTGCGCGTTGGGGTCCCCTCCAGGGACCGAGACCGAAGCTCTCGGCTCTTCTCTATACGTCGACCTCTTCGACGGTCCGCGCCCGCTCCTGGATGAACTGAAAGCGCAGTTCCGGCCGGCGTCCCATCAAACTCTCGACCAGGTCGTTCGTCCGGGCCCGCTCCTCGGACGTCGCAACAATTCGCAGCAAGGTCCGGCGCGCCGGATCCATCGTCGTTTCCTTCAAGGCTGCGGGCGGCATTTCGCCCAGGCCCTTGAACCGGCTGACCTCGACTTTCGCGCCCTGCTTGAATTCGCGGCGCATCAGCCGTTCGCGGTCGGCGTCATCCATCGCATAAAGCGATTTCGCACCCTGGGTCAGGCGATAGAGCGGCGGCTGCGCCAGGTAGAGATGGCCGTGTGAAACCAGCTCGCGCAGCTCGCGGTAGAAGAACGTCATGAGCAGCGATGCGATATGCGCCCCGTCGACGTCGGCATCGGTCATGATGATGATGCGGCCGTAACGCAGCCGCGAGCGGTCGAAACGCTCACCGACGCCGCAGCCCAGCGCCTCGACGAGATCGCGGAGTTCCTGATTCTGCCGCAGCTTGTCGGCGGAGGCGCTGGCGACGTTGAGGATCTTGCCGCGCAACGGCAGCACCGCCTGGGTGGCGCGGTCGCGCGCCTGCTTGGCGGAGCCGCCGGCCGAGTCGCCCTCGACCAGGAAGATTTCCGTCGCCTCGGCATTCTCCAAGGTGCAGTCGGCAAGCTTGCCGGGCAGGCGCAGCCGTCGGGTGGCGCTCTTGCGCGGCGTGTCCTTGGTCTCCCGCCGGCGCAGCCGCTCCTCCGCGCGGTCGATCGTGAAGGCGAGCAGATTGTCCGCCTGGGTCGGGTTGCCGGCGAGCCAATGGTCGAAGGGATCGCGCAGCGCCTGCTCCAGCAGGCGGGCTGCTTCCGGGCTGGTCAGCTTTTCCTTCGTCTGGCCCTGGAACTGCGGATTGCGCAGGAAGGCGGAGAGCTTGCCGGCGGCGGGTGTCAGCACGTCCTCGGCGGTGACCTGCGCGGTGCGCCGGTTGCCGCGATGCTCGCCCCAGGCGCGTACCCCTTTCAGCAGTGCGGCACGCAGCCCGGCCTCGTGCGTGCCGCCGAGCGGCGTCGGCACGGTGTTGCAGTAGGAGTGCAGGAACCCGTCGTCGGATTCGAGCCAGACGACGGCCCACTCGACCCGGCCGGCGTCGCCGGCGAGGTCCGCCTCGCCCGCCCAAAGTTCTGCGACGACCCGCGCCGCCTCGCCGATATCCGCTTCCAGGCTGTCGCGCAGGCCGCCCGGGAAATGCAGCACGGCCTCGGCCGGCGTGTCGTCGCGATCGGGCTTCAGCAGGGAGGGCTCGCACGCCCAGCGGATCTGCACGCCGCGGAACAGGTAGGCCTTGGAGCGGCAGAGGCGGTAGAGCCGCGCCGGGCTGAAGCCGAGCGGGCCGAAGATCTCGGGATCGGGCTTGAAGCGGATCGTGGTGCCGCGCCGGTTTTGCACCGGCCCGGCATTCTCCAGCTTCGTCACCGGCTTGCCGCGCCGGTAGCATTGCCGCCAGAGGGTGCGCTCGCGCGCGACCTCGACCTCCATCTCGGCGGAGAGCGCGTTGACCACCGAGCTGCCGACGCCATGCAGGCCGCCCGAGGTCGCGTACACCTTGCCGCCGAACTTGCCGCCGGAGTGGAGCGTGGTGAGGATGACCTCGAGCGCGCTCAGCGTCTTGAATTTGGGATGCGCATCCACCGGGATGCCGCGCCCGTTGTCCCGGATGGTGAGCCAGTTATCGGCTTCCAGAGTGACCTCGATGAAGCTCGCGTGGCCGGCCACCGCCTCGTCCATCGCATTGTCGAGGATCTCGGCGGCGAGGTGATGCAACGCCGCCTCGTCGGTGCCGCCAATATACATGCCCGGCCGGCGGCGCACCGGCTCCAGACCTTCGAGAACCTCGATGTCCTTGGCCGTGTACTGCTCCGCCGGCCGAGCCTCGGCGGTGGCGGAAGGTCTGCGGCGGGAGGCGGAAAAGAGGTCGTTCATGCTATGTTCCGGGCATCGCATACGCACTGATCGGTGTCCAGCCGGCGCGGCGGTCTAGGCCGAAGCCAGGTTCGGTCCTGCGCCTGGCGAGCGCGGCCGTCGGGTCGTCGGCCGGCGCGACTCGCCACCGGCCCTCCCTGCTCTAGCCGCGGCCGGCGCGAGCCGGCAAGCAACCGGCACGCGGCCGGACGGCAGGGCCTCTCGCCCGACGGCGCGACGCTGGGGTGCTCGGCGGTGTTGATCCCGCGCCGGGTTTGCCGGAGGCCGCAACTCCCAAATAGGGTGCAGCCATGACGAGCCGGCCTGTTTCCGTTTGCGGCGTTGGGGCCGATCTCGCCTCGCGGCGGGCATGGCATCGCCCGGCGCATCCGACATCCCGCGGCGTGGCACGGCACCCACGAGATCGCAGGGCAGGGAGCGGCGCATGAGTCTGAGTGGCAGGGTTGCCCTGGTGACCGGGTCGACACGAGGCATCGGGCTCGGGATTGCCGAGGCGCTGGCGGCCGCCGGGGCGGATATCGTCATGGGCGGGCAGGGCGACCCGGCGGAGATCGAGCAGGCCCGGGCGGGGCTCGCGGCGCGACGCGGGGTGCGCGTGCTGTTCGACGGCGCCGACATGCGCGAGCCGGAGGCAGTGGCCGGCATGGTCGCGCGGGCGGAGCGGGAGTTCGGTGCGGTCGATATCCTGGTCAACAATGCCGGCATCCAGACCACCGCGCCGATCGAAGCGTTCCCGCCGGAGCGCTGGGACGCGATCATCGCGATCAACCTCTCGGCGGTGTTTCACGCCATCCGGGCAGCGATTCCCGGCATGCGGACGCGCGGATGGGGTCGGATCATCAACATCGCCTCGGCGCACGGGCTGGTCGCGAGCGCGCAGAAGGTCGCCTATGTCGCGGCCAAGCACGGCGTGCTCGGGGTCACCAAGGTGGCGGCGATCGAACTGGCCGGGGCCGGGGTCACGGTGAACGCGATCTGCCCCGGCTGGGTGCGCACGCCGCTGGTGGAAGCGCAGCTCGCCGAGCGGGCGGAGCGGCACGGCCAGCCGGTCGAGCATGTCGAGCACGGATTCCTGGCCGAGAAGCAGCCGCTGATCGCCTTCACGACGCCCGAGCAGATCGGCGCGCTGGCGGCATTTCTGTGCTCGGACGCGGCGGCGACGATGACCGGCGGTGCCATTCCGATCGATGGCGGCTGGACCGCCTGGTGAGGCGCTCGGAGCTGCAATTCCCGGGCCAGGTGGTTGATCCAGCCGCGCTTGCCGGCTCGTTGCCCGCGGTCTAGAGGCGAGGCGCCCGAGACGGGGAGAGGCGCCGCATGACCATCCTGCTGACCGGGGCGGCCGGCTTCATCGGCTATCACGTGGCCGAGGCGCTGCTCGCTCGCGGCGAGGCGGTGGTCGGGGTCGACGACATCAACGCCTACTACGATGTCGGGCTGAAGCGGGCCCGCCTCGCGCGGCTGCAGGAGAAGCAGAACTTCGCGTTCCATCGCGTTGATATTGCC
Source organism: Acetobacteraceae bacterium (assembly GCA_035504175.1). Classification (GTDB taxonomy): domain Bacteria; phylum Pseudomonadota; class Alphaproteobacteria; order Acetobacterales; family Acetobacteraceae; genus DATJSJ01. The sequence goes on along the minus strand of DATJSJ010000275.1, from coordinate 1,437 downwards.
GATCGATCGGCCATGGCAACGCTGGTCGCGGAAACGCCCGGGATCACGCGGATCGTGCATCTCGCCGCCCAGGCGGGGGTCCGGCACTCGCTGGTGGATCCCTATGCCTATGTGTCGGCCAACGTCATGGGCCATCTGGTGATGCTGGAGATCGCCCGGCATCTGCCGGGACTGCAGCATCTCGTCTACGCGAGCTCATCCTCGGTCTATGGCGGAAACAGCAAGTTGCCGTTTTCCGAGACGGATCGCGTCGACACGCCGGTCTCGGTCTATGCCGCAACGAAGCGGGCGGACGAACTGATGAGCCATGCCTACGGGCATCTCTTTGGCCTGCCGCAAACCGGGCTGCGCTTCTTCACCGTCTATGGTCCCTGGGGGCGGCCGGACATGGCCTATTACGGCTTCGCCCGCGCCATCGCCGCCGGCCAGCCGATCACGCTCTATGACGGCGGCAGCCTGCGGCGGGATTTCACCTATATCGACGACATCGTGGCCGGCGTGCTGGGCTGTCTGGATCGGCCACCGGGCGCGGGCGAGGCGCCGCGCCTCTACAATATTGGCAACAATCGCAGCGAGTTGGTGTCCGATCTTGTGGCGCTGCTGGAACAAGGGCTCGGGCGGCGGGCGATCGTCCGCGACGCGCCACGCCCGGCCGCCGACGTACCGCAGACCTGCGCTGATGTCGGCAGCATTGCCGCTCTCACCGGCTTCGCACCCCGCACCTCGCTCGACGTCGGAGTGCCGCGCTTCGTCGCCTGGTTCCGCGCCTATCACGGGCTGGAGCGCGCGGGCGGGGAGGCTGGATGACCCGCAAGGGCGATGCGCGTCGCTCTCCGATCGCGGGAGGTCACAAACGACTTGACCCGCGGCGCGGCGGTCACTATTTTCCGCCCCTCGCGCCGGAAGGCGCCGATCCGACCGGAACACGGGTTTTCTCACAGAGGTGAGAAGGCGCGGGTTCGGTTCTGTTCTTTGACATTCACATAAGCTGAGGAAGGGATACGCGGACGGCGTCCTTGGGGTGCGGTGTTTCCCGTGCGGTGAAGCGTGCGGGGAGGTTGTGCCTGGATGGCTGGGCTTTGGGTGATCTGGTGAGAGTGATCGGGGGCCGTGAGGCCTGTCTGGCTTGATCGGGTGACTGGGCCTGGAAGGGTTGCTGTCGTGCTTATCCTGGATATGCGTTGACAGTTACGCTTCCGGGTTTTCGTGGGGCCAGTCGCGAGGCTGGTGCTGCGGACCTGGATTGAGTTGGGTGGGTCCGTTCGTTGAACCTGGCTGCATTGTCCGTGAGGGTGGTGTAGTTGGGTGAGATGAACCTGAGAGTTTGATCCTGGCTCAGAGCGAACGCTGGCGGCATGCTTAACACATGCAAGTCGCACGGTCGGGGGCAACTCCGGCAGTGGCGGACGGGTGAGTAACGCGTAGGTATCTGTCCTG
>DATJSJ010000274.1:0-17529 GCA_035504175.1 Acetobacteraceae bacterium | reverse complement strand
ATTGACGGTGGGGCTGACGAACTTCGTCACGCAGTACGGGATCGATTGGGGGCCGATGGCGGCGGCGGGCGTGCTGATGGTGATCCCCGTGCTGATCTTCGTCTGGTTCGCGCAGGGCTTGCTGGTGAAGGGGCTGGTGACGGGGGCGGTGCGGGGTTAAGCCGCCTCGCTTTCGGCGCGGCGCTCGTGACGCTTGCGTTGGTGCGGATCGAGCCAGCGTTTGCGGAGCCGCACGGCGCCGGGCGTGACTTCCACTAATTCGTCGTCGTCGATGTAGGCGATCGCCTGTTCCAGGCTCATTTTGCGAGGCGGAATGAGCAGCATCGCATCATCCTTGCCGGCGGCGCGGATGTTGGTCAGCTTCTTTTCCTTGACCGGATTGACCTCGAGATCGGAGCCGCGCGAGTGCTCGCCGAGGATCATCCCGACATAGACGCGCTCGCCCGGCTCGACGAACAGCGTGCCGCGCTCCTGCAGGTAATAGAGCGCATAGTGCACCGCGGTGCCGTCCTCGCTCGAGATCAGCGAGCCGTTCCGCCGCCCCTCGATCGGCCCGGCCCAGGGCGCATAGCCGGCGAACAGGCGGTTCATCACGCCGGTGCCGCGCGTGTCGGTCAGGAACTCGCCGTGATAGCCGATCAGGCCGCGGCTCGGGATGTGGAAGGTAAGCCGCAGCTTGCCGCCGCCGGACGGGCGCATGTCCTGCATCTGGCCGCGCCGGCGGCTCATCTTCTCGACCACGACGCCGGCATAGGGTTCGTCGACGTCGACCAGCACGTCCTCGAACGGCTCCTCGCGCACGCCGGTCTCGGGATTGTCGCGCGTCAGCACGCGCGGCCGGCCGATGGTCAGCTCGAAACCCTCGCGCCGCATCTGCTCGATCAGCACGCCCAGCTGCAACTCGCCGCGACCGGCAACCTCGAACGCCTCGGTCTCGCCGCTGTCGGTGACGCGGATCGCGACATTGCCCTCCGCCTCGCGCAGCAGCCGGTCGCGGATCTGGCGCGACGTGACCTTCCGGCCCTCGCGCCCGGCGAGCGGCCCGTCATTGATGCGGAAGGTCATGGCAAGCGTCGGCGGATCGACCGGGATCGCCGCGAGCGGTGCCGCGAGTTCCGGCGCGCCGACCGTGTCCGGCACGGTCGCCTCGGTGAGACCGGCGACGGCGATGATGTCGCCAGCTTCGGCCTCCTCGACCGGCACGCGATCGAGACCACGGAACGCCAGCAGCTTGGTCAGCCGTCCGGTTTCGACCACCGCGCCATCGCTTCGGCGCAGCACCTTGACCGGCATGTTCAGCCGCGCCCGTCCCTGCTCGACGCGACCGGTCAGCACGCGGCCGAGGAAATTGTCGTAGTCGAGAATGGAGGCGACCATCGCGAACGGCGCCTCGGGATCGACGGTCGGCGCCGGCACATGGCGGACCACCAGATCGAACAGTGCCGCGAGGTCCTGGCGCGGCCCGTCCAGCTGCGCATCCGCCCAGCCCTGCCGGCCCGAGGCGTACAGCATCGGAAAATCGAGCTGCTCGTCGGTCGCCCCGAGGGCCGCGAACAGATCGAAGATTTCGTTGTGCACCTCGTCCGGCCGTGCGTCGCCGCGATCGACCTTGTTGACCACGACGATCGGCCGCAGCCCGCGCGCCAGGGCCTTGCCGACCACGAACTTGGTCTGCGGCAGCACCCCTTCCGCCGCATCGACCAGGACGATGGCGCCGTCGACCATGTTCAGGATGCGCTCGACCTCGCCGCCGAAATCGGCATGGCCGGGGGTGTCGACGATGTTGATCCGCGTGCCCCGCCAGACGACGCTGGTGCACTTGGCCAGGATGGTGATGCCGCGCTCACGCTCGAGCTCGTTGCGGTCGAGCGCGCGCTCCATCACCTGCTGATGCTCGCGGAAGGTGCCCGACTGCCGCAGTAGCTGATCGACCAGCGTGGTCTTGCCGTGGTCGACATGGGCGATGATGGCGACGTTGCGGATCTGCATCGGAAACCCTGGCTGGCGGAAAAATCGTCCGCGCACCAAAGGGGCGGCGGCTGTGCGCCGCACAGATAGGCGAGGTGGCCCAGCGATGCGAGCCAAATCGGGCGCGCGGGGCAGCCGCCGCAGAATGGTCACGCGCAGTGCTGCCTCGCGTCCCGTTCAGACCTCCCCGCCGCCACGCTAGCGTCGTCGGGCGATCTGCCGGTCTCCCCGGGCAATCCGCCCGCGCGGCGCGGGCGTCGGCGGGGGCGCTGTTACTGCGCGCCCTCGCCCGGGTAGCCCTGGCCTTGATAGCTCTGGCCCTGATAGCCCTGGCCCTGATAGCCCTGGCCCTGATAGCCCGGCTGGCCCGGATAGTTCTGTTGGCCCGCGTTGCTCGCGCCGGCGCCCCAGTTGCCGCCCGGCGCCGCGCCGATGCCGGCGCCATTGCCGGTGCCGTACGTCCCGTTCTCCATCCGGTTCGAGCCGACCATCGGGCCGCGATTGTTGACGCGCATCGCCTCCTGGATCGCGCCGTGCGCGCCCGCCATGTCGTGGTGCGCCAGCGCCTGCAACGCCTGGTTGATCTGCCCGATCGCCGGGTCAGAGGTCGGATTCGGACCGGCGACCTCGTCGCGGTTCAACAGCGCGGTCTCGGCGCGCTCCAGGGCGGACTGCGCCTCGCCGGTCCGGCCATGCCACAAAGCCTGTTGGGCGGCGTGGAGGAACGTCGCGGCATCGGCATTCTGACCGACCGCCGGGGTCGGCAGACGCGGCGCGATCTCGCTGCGCGTATCGGTCTGATCGATGTTGCTGGCCCGGCTGGAGCTCGGCTCGGACGGGCCGATGCCGGGCTCGTGGCCAGGCCGCCAGGTGCCGTTGCCGCCGGTCTGGCCCTGCCAGGATTGTGAGCCGTTGTAGGACGGATCGTTCATCGACGAAGTGGTCTGCGCCATGGCCGGCAAGGCCATCGCCATCGCGAACATCGTCGCGGACACCAGCAGCGTCTTGCGCATGGTTGCAATCTCCCTGGCACGCTCAATGCCTATGGCCGCGCGCATGCGCGGTCCGTGCCGGTGCAACGATCCGTGGCGGCCAGGGTTGCGCCGGGCCGGGCGTTCAGACGCTCGTGATCAGCCGGCGCGGGCGGCAAGCTCCCGCAGGTCGCCGCGCGGCCGGGCGCCCCAATCGGCGATCACCGAAGCGGCGGCGAGGCTGGCCAGGCGGCCGCAGGAGGCGAGCGGGCGGCCGGCGGCGAGCGCCGCCAGGAAGCCGGCGGCGTAGGCATCGCCCGCCCCGGTGGTGTCGACCAGCGCGACGGGCTCGGCCGCGACCTCGATCGTCTCGGCGCCGCGCAGCACCAGGCTGCCGCGCTCGCTCATGGTCAGGCAGGCGAGACCGACATCGCGACGGGCGGCTGCGGCCGCATCGGCGAAGTCGTTGCATTCGTACAGGCTGCAGATCTCCGCCTCGTTGGCGAACAGGATGTCCACGTCGTTGGCGACCAGGGCGCGGAAGGCGGCGCGGTGGCGGTCGACGCAGAACGGGTCGGAGAGCGACAGCGCCACCTGCCGCCCGGCGGCATGGGCGGCGGCGGCGGCGCGGCGGAACGCCGCCTGGGCCGCCGGCGGGTCGAACAGGTAGCCCTCGAGGTAGAGGAAGGCGGCGGCGGCGACCAGCGCCTCCGGCACGTCGGCTTCGCCGAGGCTGGTGCAGGCGCCGAGGAAGGTGTTCATCGTCCGCTGCCCGTCCGGCGTCACCAGCACCAGGCAGCGCGCGGTCGGCGCGCCGCCGGCGAGCGGCGCGGTCGGGAAGTGCACCCCGGCGGCGCGGATGTCGTGCGCGAACACGCCGCCCAGCTGGTCGTCGGCGACCTTGCCGAGATAGGCGACACGGGCGCCGAAGCCGGCGGCGACGGCGCAGGTGTTGGCGGCGGAGCCGCCGCTGCTCTCCTGCCCGGCCGGCATGGCGGCATAGATCCGCGCCGCCTGGTCGGCGTCGATCAGCGCCATCGACCCCTTGCGCATGTCGTGGCGCGAGAGGAAATCATCGCCGACCGCGGCGACCACATCGACGATGGCATTGCCGATGCCGAGCAGGTCGAAGCGGGGCGATGTCATGCGGGCGTGCTCCTCGCGTTTGGGTGAGCGGCGGTAGCATCCGGCACGCCCGGCCGGCAACCGCCACCGGGCGAGGCGACCGCGCGGCCCTCCTATGCGTTGCGCCTCCCAGGCCCACCTGCCGGCTGCGTCGTTAAGGATCTGTCCTACCCGATGCCGTGCCCGCCATGCTGAGTCCGTTCGCCGCCATCGCCCGCGCCCTCGCCCAGCTCGACGACCCGGTGTTCCTGGGCGTGCTATGGCGGAGCGTGGCGCTGTCGGCGCTCGCCTTCGCGGCACTGCTGGCCGGCAGCGTCTGGAGCCTGCACGCGGCGCTGGCGCCGCATGTCTGGTGGGGCTGGGCGGCCGGCGTCGCGGGCGGCATCGGCGCCGCGCTGCTGGCGCTGTGGCTGTTTCTGCCTCTCGCCGTTGTGATCGGCGCTCTTTACATCGACCGGATCGCGGCGGCGGTCGACCGCCGCTTCTACCCGTGGCTGGCGACGCCGCGCGGCGCGCCGCTGGCGGTGCAGGCCTGGGATGGGGTGGCGATCGGACTGCGCGTGCTGCTGTTGAGCCTGCTCGGCGCCCTGCTGGCGCTGCTGCTGCCGGGGATCGGGCTGGTGCTGGGTTGGGCGGTCGCCGCCTGGGCGCTCGGGCGCGGGCTGTTCGTGGGGGTGGCGATGCGGCGGATGCCGCGGCCGCAGGCGCAGCGTCTCTATGCGGGGAATCGGCCGGCGGTGCTGGTGATCGGCGGCGCGCTGGCGCTGCTGTCGCTGGTGCCGCCACTCAACCTGCTGGTGCCGGTGCTGGGCACGGCCTGCATGGTGCATGTGCTGCACGGCGGGTCCAGCCGGGCGGGCTGAGGGTTCGGGCGGTTGTGGGCGGTCGGGTTGTTGCCCCCTGGGGACCGTGTTAGGCCGGCGCGTTGTCGAACCGCGATCACGTCGAGTCATCACGTGGCGTCATTGGGGGGTTTCCGTGTTCAAGCGACGCAAGCCAGACGGTTCTCCGACCAGCGACTCCGGCGAGCATGCCGAGGCAATGGGCGGTGTGTCGGAAGGCATTGTGGGCGGCGGCACGGCCTCCAGCGTCGCTTTGCGGGGCTATGAAGCTCCGTTGCGTCCGGATGATACCGGCCTCGGCGTTCCCCCCTTCCGTCCCGCCCCCCCGAAGGAGGCACCAGCCATGAGCCGTTCCCCGTTCGTCGCCAATCCGACCCCCACCCCGGTTGCGCCGCCTGCGACGGCAGGGGTGCCACCGCGCCCCGGCACGTTGCCGCCGCGCACCACGGCGCGCGAGCCGGGCGAGCGGCGCACGCTGGTGGTTGGCCGGGGCATCAGCGTGCAGGGCACGGTGCAGGATGCCGAGCGTCTGGTGGTCGAGGGCACGGTCGAGGCCAGCATGATTCATGCGGCCGAGCTGGCGATTTCCCAGGGTGGGGTGTTCAAGGGCGAGGTCGAGGTCGAGGATGCCGAGATCGCCGGCACGATCGACGGCACGTTGACCGCGCGCACCAGCCTGATCATCCGCGCCACCGGCAAGGTGCTGGGCACCGCGCGTTGTCGCCGCCTGCAGGTCGAGGATGGCGGCCAGATCACCGGCCGGATGGAGATGATCACCGACGCCGCGCGCACCGACGCCCTGCCCCGTCAGCCCGCCGAACAGACGGCCTAAAGTCCCGGATTCCAAAGGCTGAGCCTTTGGCGGGGTCCAGGGGCAGAGCCCCTGGCCTTGCTTTCCGTTCCGGTGCGCCCAACCCAATGACGGCCACCCCGCTCGGCGGAATCCTGTTCACGGTTCTGGCCTACTTCCTGTTCTCGCTGCAGGACGCGACGATCAAATGGCTGGTCGTCGCGTTGCCGCCCTGGCAGATCCTGTTCGTCCGCAGCGTGGTGGTGCTGCTGGTCTGTCTCGGATTGGGTCGCCGCTCGCTGCTGCGCCGGGCCGGTGCGACGCGCCTCAAGCGTCCGCTGCTGGCGCGGGGCGCGCTCACGCTGGCGGCCTGGCTCTGCTACTACACTGCGGCGGCGCGGCTGGGCCTGGCGCAGCTCATCACCCTCTATTTCGCGGCACCGTTGATCGTAACGGTGCTGGCGGTGCGGATGCTGGGCGAGCGGATCACGCCGGCGCGCGGCGTCGCCGTTCTGCTCGGCTTTGCCGGGGTGGTGATCGCCGCTGATCCGTTCGGCATGTCGCTGTCGCTGCCGACCGGGCTGGTGTTGCTGGCGGCGGTGCTGTGGGCGACCAGCATCGTGCTGATGCGGCGGATCGCGCGGGACGAATCGTCGCTGCTGCAGATGCTGTACAGCAACGCGTTCTTTCTCGCGGGTACCGGGGTGATGACGGCGCTGGCCTGGCACGTGCCGGACTGGCGGCAGGGCGTTCTGCTGCTCGCGGTGGGCGTGTTCGGCGGGCTCGCCCAGTTCTGTCTGCTGGAGGGCATCGGCCGGTCGCCCGCGGCCGTCGCTGCCAGCTTCGAATACACGGCGCTGATCTGGGCCTTCGTGCTCGGTCGGGTGGTGTTCGGCGACACGCCCGCGCCGAACGTGTTCGCCGGGGCGGCGGCGATCCTGGCGGCCGGGCTGCTGCTGGTGTTCTCGGAGCGGCGGGCGGCGCGGATCGGCGTCGCGCCGTGATCACGCTTCAGGGCGATTCCACGCCGACAGGTTGCACGCGCATGCTCCGCGGGCGCTGACGCAGCCGCCTCGCCGGTTCCCGCTCTATCCCGGCAGCTCGACCAGGATGTGGTCGCCCTCGACCTTCACCGGATAGGTGGCGAGGTTTTCGCTGACCGGCGCGCCGAGCGCCTTGCCGCTGCAGATGTCGAAGCGTCCCGCATGCAGCGGGCATTCGATCACGCCGCCCTCGACGAAGCCGTCGGAGAGTTCGGCATATTCATGGGTGCAGATATTGCTGGTCGCATGATAGGTGCCGCCGAGACAGTAGAGTGCGATTTCCTCACCGCCGGCGCGCACGCCGACGACCTCGCCCTCGGCGACATCGGCGACCCGCGCCGCCTTCACCCATTTGCCTGCCATTCTGCCCCCCGGCGGTTCGCGTCCGAGGCGCAGCGTATCGCCTCGATCAACCCTTGGCGAGGCTGACGAGCCGCGTCGCCGGGTCGGCGAGCACCGCCGGCTCGACCGCAACGTTGCGCTGCATGATCCGGCGCACCGCCGCCATTTCCTTGGCCCGGTTGACACCGGTCGCGGCGGCGATGCGACCGTCGGCGAGGGTGAAGGCGATGAAATCCGCGCCTTCCGGATCGCCGCGCCAGGACAGCGGCGCGCCGGGCTCGGCGATGCCGAGGGATTGCAGGTTCATGTCGTACTGATCCGACCAGAACCACGGGATTTCCGCGTGCGGATGGTCGATCCCGGCCATGCAGCGGGCGACCGCGATCGCCTGGTTCTGCGCGTTCTGCCAGGATTCGAGGCGAATGGCGCGGCCGAGCAGCGGGTTGAAGTGGCGCGTGCAGTCGCCGGCGGCGCGGATCGCGGGATCGTCGGTGCGTCCCTGTTCGTCGGTCAGGATGCCGTCCCGCACCGCGAGGCCGGCCGCCTCGGCAAGCTCGGTGTTGGGAACGGCGCCGATCCCGGCGACGATCATGTCGGCGTCGATCGCGGATGCGTCGTCGAGGATCACGCGGTGCGCCGTCCCTCCCGGTTCGATCGCGCGCACGGCGCGGCCGAGATGCAGGGTGACGCCGTGGCGCGCGTGCAGTGCGCCGACCCAGCGCCCGATCACCGGATCGACGACGCGGCCGAGCGGCTGCGGCGCGATTTCGATCACGTGCACCGTGGCGCCGAGCTGGCGGGCGGAAGCGGCGACTTCGAGTCCGATGAAGCCGGCGCCGATGACGGCCAGCGTGACGCCCGGGCCGAGACGGGAGGCCAGCATTTCCGCCTCCGGGATGTCGCGCAGATAGAGCACGCCGGCCTCGGCGGCTCCGGGTACCGGCAAGGTGCGGGCACGGGCGCCGGTGGTCAGCAGCAGCGTGTCGAAGGCGAGGCGCGCGCCGTCCTCGAGCAGCAGTGCGCGTCCCGCGCGATCGATCGCGGCGACGCCGGTCGAGAGGCGCAGCTCGATGCCGTGCTCCGGATACCATTCGGCCGGATGGAGGTAGGAGTCGCGCGACCCGGCGGCGCCGGTCAGTACCGCCTTGGAAAGCGGCGGCCGCTCATAGGGCGGATGTGCCTCGCGGCCGATCAGGATGATATCGCGTTCGGGGTCGGCCTCGTGCAGCGCCTCGGCCGCGCGGCCGCCGGAATGGCCGGCCCCGACGATGATCGTGCGCGTGGCGGTCATGCGGGCTTCCTCCTGTCAGCGACGCGGCCGGGGCGCGTGTCGTAGGGCGATCTGATTCGCGTCGCAGCCGTCCCTTTCCGGCGTCGATCGGTCCGGGCCCGCAGCATGCCGTTCTCCACCTGTGCGGGATAGGGAGGTCCGGCGGCGCGGACCGACACCGCCCGCCGTCGGGCGGGGCCGGGCGGCGCGGCGCGCCGGTGCCGCGCGACGGGCGGGACGTCGCGCGCTGCCGATCGCGACGCTCACGTGTCCAGGTTCTCGACCGTCACGATGCGGAACGAGATCGGCGAGCGGTCGACCGAGCCGGGCCGCAGCCCGATCAGCGTCTCCAGCACCTCGATCGCGCGCCGGACCTGCAACTCGGGCATCTGGTCGATCACCAGCATCATCCCGCCGGATTGCAGCAGGGTCCGGCTCTCGGGCGAAAGTTCGTGGCCGATATAGGTGATCGTGCGCAGCCGCCCGGCCTCGCGCAGCGCCTGCTCGACGCCCGGATGCGCACCGCCGGCGTTGTAGATGCCGATCACGTCGCCGCAGTCCCGCAGCACCCCCGCCACGAGCTGGTGCGACAACTCGTTCGCATCCCCGCCGGTCAGGCAATGGGTGAAGGCGACCGATCCGCCCGGCCGGGCGAAATGGCGGGCGAAACCCTGCATGCGCTGGCGGTGGATGACGTAGCCGCCGCTGTGGCAGAGCGCGATCACCCTGCCGCTTCGTCCACGCAGCAGGTGGCGCATGAAGAAGCCGGCGGTGCGGCCGGCGCTCTCATTGTCGATCCCGACATAGACCGCCTTGCCGCCGGCGCGCAGGTTCGACACCAGCAGCACGACGGGCAGGCCGCGGGCCTCGACCTCCTCCAGCGCGGCGACGATCTCCGGGTGCTCCTGCGCCACGACGATCAGGCCGGCGCGCTGACCGGCGACCTCGCGGATGCGCCGGGCGATCGCGTCCGGCGCGCTCTCCTCGACGAAGCTGCGGTGCAGCACGATGAGCGGGTCGATCGTGCCGGCGAGCTTCTGGAACTCGCGGTTCAGCCTGGCGAAGAAGGCGGCGTCCGGTCGCACCAGGATCACCTCGAACCGGATCAGGGCGTGGTGCAGGCTCGGCAGCGGGCGATCGTAGCCGAGTTTGCGCGCCGCCAGGATGACACGCTGGGCGGTCGCGTCGGACACCCCGCCGCGCGCATTCAGCACCCGTTCCACCGTCGCCGTGCCGACGCCGGCCTCGCGGGCGAGATCGTGCAGGCGGGGCCGGCGCGGTCGTAAGGAAGAAGGATCTTCGATTGCCATCGATCGGGCCTTTCCCGTGGCCCCGACGGGAACCTATCCGATGGCGATCCGGACGTCGCCGTCCACCACCTCGGCGGTATAGGTTCGCAGATTGACGCAGGGCGGCAGGCGCACCGCTTCGCCGGTGCGGTAGTCAAAGCTGCCGGCATGCTTGGGGCACTCGATCTCGAAATCCGTGACGAAGCCGTCGGCGAGGTGCACCGCCTCGTGGGTGCAGAGCCCGTCCGTGCAGTGCACGCTGTCGTCGGGGCCGCGATAGACCGCAAACGTCCGGGATCCGTGGTCGAAGCGGAGGACACCTTCCCGCTCGATGTCCTCCAGCCGGCAGGCGGTGACCCAGCCACTCATCGCGCCACCGCCTCCTGGGCCGCCTTGCGGGCAGCGATGCGCTCCTTGCGGCGGCGGTAGCGCTCCTGCATCCGGGCCTCGCCCTCGGGCGAGCCGTCGTGCCAGGTGCCGAACCAGCGGTCGAGCGGGATGAGCGCGTCGCCGTAATTCACCTCGAAATACTTGTGATGCAGGTAGTGCGCGTAGGCATGGCTGTCGAGGCTCGCCGTCCCACGCAGCTCGACCTTGTCGAAGCCGACATGGCCGGGGATCGCGCCGAACGAGGCGTAGTGCAGCTGGTAGAGCGCGATGATCGGGTTCGAGGGGATGATCAGGTGGTAGACCATCGTGCTGAGATAGAGCAGGTGCTCGACCGGGTGCATCGACAGCGACGACCAGGGCGACGGATTGACCGAGTTGTGGTGCACCGAATGCACCCATTTGTACAGGAACGGCGTGTGGATCAGCCGGTGGATGCAGAAGAAGTGGAACTCGTGGATCACCGGCACGACCAGGGCGAGGGCGACGAGATAGACCGGATGCTGCGCGAAGTGCAGCCAGGGCGCGTAGCCGCGGGCGAAGGCCCAGAGCACGACCACCTCGATCGCCGTCCAGATCGTGACGCCGGAGAGGAAGGTGCGCAGGATGTTGTCGATGTTCTGGTTCTCGAACCAGAACGCCTTGCTGCGCTGCTCCGACGGGAACTTGCCGTTGTACTTGAACCGCTTTTGCTGCCGCTTGAGCCCGTAGAGATGCAGCTCGAACGCGCCGTAGAACAGGAAAGTGGCGATCGCGTTCACCGCGTACAGCCGGAGCGGCCAGCCCCAGGTGAGACTGCGCATCGTCTCGACCGACGGGATGATCCACGCCCAGTACGCCACGGCCGAGAGGGCGAAGAGCAGGTTCCAGGGCAGGAAATAGTGCGGAATCCACTTGAGCAGCGCGCCGGGCCGGGGCGGGAAGGCGAAGAGCGGCGCGTATTGCAGCCGCTGGTTCGGCGACCAGTCGCCGCGCTTGTTCCGGGTGCCGTAGAGGGCGTCGTCCATGACGAATACTCCCTGACTGCGTTGTGCGCGTAGAATAGGCGTGGCGCGCGGGGCGACGTAGGATGGCGTTGATCGGTTTTGATCGCGGCCGGACGGCTGCAACGATCCGGTGCGCGGGCCGGCCGCCCGGCGGAATCGCCAGATTCCGCCGGGGATCGCGTCAGACGGTGCCGCCCAGCGAGTCCTCGAGCTCGACCAGCTCCTGCCCGCCCGCCATCAGCGTCTGCAGCTCCTCCTGGCTGATCTGGCCGCGCTCGGCGGTGCCGAGCGTGCGGCCGCGGTTCAGCACGGTGAAGCGATCGCCGATCGCCATCGCATGGCGGACATTGTGGGTGATGAACACGACGCCCACGCCCTTGCGGCGCGCGCGGTCGACCGTGGACAGCACGTTGGCCGTCTGGCGGACGCCGAGGGCCGAGGTCGGCTCGTCGAGGATCAGCACCCGCGCGCCGAAATAGACCGCGCGCGCGATCGCGACCGATTGCCGCTCGCCGCCGGAGAGGGTGCCGACCGCCTGGGTCGGCTCGCGCAGCCGGATCCCCATGCGCTGCATCTCCTCCATGACGATCCGGTCGGCGCGGCCGAAATCGAAGAAGCGCGCGATGCCGCCGCGATGCGGCTCCCGGCCGAGGAAGAAATTGCGCGTCACCGACATCAACGGGATCATCGCCAGGTCCTGGAACACCGTCGCGATGCCGTGGTCGATCGCGACGCGCGCGTCGGCGAGCACGACCTCCCGGTCATCGACCAGGATCGAACCGCGCGTCGGCTGATGCACGCCGGACATGGTCTTGATCAGCGTGGACTTGCCCGCACCGTTGTCGCCGAGCAGGCAATGCACCTCGCCCGGGTTGATCTTGATCGACACGCCGGCGAGTGCGATCACCCGGCCGAAATGCTTCTCGACGTCGACGAGTTCGAGAATGGCGGTCATGGCTCAGCGCTCCCCGGTGATCAGGCGGCGGATGTAGGTGTTGAGCAGCACGGCAACGACCAGGATGATGCCGAGGAAGACGCGGAACAGCGAGCTGTCCACCGCGGCGAAGAACAGCCCCTGCTGCACCACGCCGAAGATCAGCGCACCGAGTGCCGCGCCGATCACCGTGCCGTAGCCGCCGGTCAGTAGCGTGCCGCCGATCACCACGGCGATGATCGCCTCGAACTCCTTGAGCAGGCCGCGATCCGCCGCGGCGGAGCCGAAATCGAGCACCTGGCAGGCGGCGAAGACCGTGGCGCAGAACGCCGACAGCATGAACATCAGGATCTTGACGCGCGAGACCGGCACGCCGACGTTGCGCGCGGCGCTGGCGTCACCGCCGGAGGCGAAGATCCAGTTGCCGAACACGGTGCGGGTCAGCAGGATATGCGCCAGGATCACCAGCACCAGCGCCCAGACCATCATCATCGGAATGCCCGACACCACCGGCTGGCCGGCCTTCAGCCCGACCTTGAAGTGCTCGATCACGCCGGCATTGGCGAGCCAGACGAAGAGCGGATGCAGGATCTTGCCGGCGAACACCGGCGCCAGCCAGTCACCGTCGCTCAGCGTCTTCAGGCCGCCGATGATCGTGCTGTGATTGATCGTGATCGGGACGTAGACGGTGAGCCCGCGCAGGGTGAACAGCGAGCCGAGCGTCACGATGAAGGACGGCAGCCCGGTGCGCACGACCAGGAACCCGTTGAGCGCACCGAGCACCAGGGCGAGCGCGAAGGCGACCAGGATCGCGACCCACATCGGCAGCGCGAGCTGCGTCGCGCAGACCGCGATCACCATGCCGGAGAAGCCGATCATCGAGCCGATCGAGAGGTCGAACTCGCCGGTGATCATCAGCAGGCAGGCGCCGACGCCGATGATCGCGAACTGCGCCGAGACGGCACCCCAGTTCATCACCCCTTCCAGCGAGAACATCCCGGAATTCGGGGCGACCGCGAGGAAGAAGAGAAACACCAGGAGCGTGCCGCAAATCGCCCCGAGCTCCGGCCGGATCAGCGATTTCCGCAGGGCCGAGGTCGCGCGCAGCCGTTCGTCCGTCGCGGCCGCTGCCGCCGAGATCGTCTCCGTGTTCATGTCAGCTCCATTCCGTCCTGTGCCTCATCGACCGACTTGCAGGGTCGTGAAGAAGCGGAGGGCTGCGGCCGGCCGCGCCTCCGCGCCGGATCCGGTCCAGACGGCGACCGGAGGGCGAGGGCCGCGTCCCCGTGCCGCGAGCGGCCGGGGACGCGGTCAGGTTAGTCAGGTTCAGCGATACTTGCCGGCCAGCGCCAGGACCTGGGCCAGGTTGGCCTTGGTGATCAGGCCGGGGCCGGAGGCGATGTTGTTCGCCTGCAGCACGCCGTAGCGATTGAACAGGGTCAGCACCTGCACCGCGTCATAGCCTTGCAGGAAGGGCTGCTGATCGACCGCGACCTTGACGATCCCGTCCTTCATCGCCTGGACGATGTCCTGGCTGAGATCGAAGGTGGCGAGCCAGTATTTCGACGTCAGGCCCTGATCGCGGAGGTATTTGATCACGGGGTCGGCGCTGGTCGGGCCAAGCGTCAGGATCGCCTGCGTGTTCGGGTGCGTCTTGAGGAAGGCTCCGGTCCGGCTGACCACATCGGTCGGATCGGTGCCGGAGTCGATCTCCTGGTCGCCGAGCGGCACGCCGAGGCCGGTGGCGAAGCCGTTGCAGCGCTGGTGCGACGCCGGGTGCTGGTAGAAGTGGTTGACGCAGACGAAGCTCTTGACGCCGGCGGCGCGCGCCGTCTCACCCGCGGCCTTGCCGGCCTCGAACTCGGCCTGGCCGATATAGATCAGCGCGCCGATCTTCTTGGCCTGCTCCGGGGTGCCGGAATTGACGATCACCACCGGGATGCCGGAGGCGACTGCATTGCTCAGCGGGTCGCCCACGATGGCCATGTCGGGGATGGTGGCGATGATCCCGTCCGGCTTGGACGCCGCCGCCTGGTTGATCAGTTCCGCCATCTGCGCCAGATCGCCGCTCGGCGGATTGCGGAACTCGATCTGCACGTGCAGCTCGTCGGCGGCGAGCTGCGCGGAGTTGCGGATGACGTTGAAGAACGAGTCCGATACCGGCCAGTGGCCGATGAAAACCAGCCGCTCGCGGGCGAGGACCGGATTGACGAACAGCAGCAGTGCGGCGAACGCGGCCGCACCCAATGCGCACAGGCGCCTCATGTTCCCTCCCGTACCGTCGTTGCGGGTGCTCGGAACCACCGGGTTCCGCCCCAGAAGGTCAAAAGCACGCCATGAAAATCGGCGGCAACAGGGGCGTTGATCAGATTTGATCAGGCCGGATCCGGCCGCAGCGCGGCGCGCAGCACGCCGCCTCTGCGTTCAGCCTCGCCGGACCCGCGATCCCGGCTTCAGGCGATCTCGCGCAGATACCACTCGATGTAACGGCGCTCGTTGTGTTCCATCGGCGCCAGCGGGCCGGGCGCATAGAAGCGCGAACGCACGCCGCGGGCGGTGTGCTCGATGATGCGCTTGTCCGCCTCGCTGGTGACGCGCCAGAGCCAGGTCAGGCGCTCGCGGTCGTAGTCGATGCCCTCGCGCGCATCGCCGCGCACCAGCCAGATCAGCTCCATCTCGCTCGTCTCGACGCCGCGCGGCACGAAACGATAGATCACCCCGTGATCGGCATAGGCGACGAGGAAGCTCGCCGGGCCGAGATGGATCGAAGTGACGCCGCCGTCATAGCCGGTGAACGCGCCCATCAGCGGCGCCACCGGCTCGCCATCCGGGCTGCCGGTCGCAACCCCGTCGTACAGCGCGTAGCGGAAGGCATGCACCGCCTCCCCGCCCGCCTCCGAGCCCTGCCATTGCTCGCTGCTGCACACCTCGACCCCGAGGGCGCGGGTGCGCGCCTCCATGCGCGCGTTCAGTCGCTCGATCCGTACCGGCGGCTGTTCCAGCGCGTGCAGCTTGGAGTATTCCGGATGCGACGGCGCGCAGTGGTAGCACTCGACGTAGTTCTCGACGGCAAGCTTCCAGTTGGCGGCGATCGCATAGGTCTCGCGGTGGGCGATCTTCGCCTCGGCCCAGCCGTAGCGGCCGCAGGAATGGTGCAGTACCTCGGCGACGTGGTCGAAGCCAAGCGGGGTTTCGGCCAGGCTGATGAAGATCAGCCCCTCGGCGACGCGCAGATGCACCGGGCGCAGCCCGTGCGCAGCGCGGTCGAAATCTGCCGGCATGTGCCGCGCCGCCTGCAGGCTGCCATCGAGCCCGTAGGTCCAGGCGTGATACGGGCAGACGAAGAATTCGGTGTGGCCGGACGTCTGCGCACAGACCTCGGCACCGCGATGGCGGCACACGTTCAGCAGCGCGTACAGCCGGCCATCGGCCGCCCGGCTCAGAATGACGGACTCGTTCTCGACCCGCACCGTGCAGTAGTCGCCCGGGTTCGGAATGGCGCTGACATGCCCGGCGCAGAGCCAGTGGCGCAGGAAGATGCGCTGCATGTCGCGCTCGAAGATCGCCGGGTCGGTGTAGTAGGGCCGCGCCAGCCCTTGTCCCGGCCGGTGAGCACCGTCGATGCGCGGGGTCGCCGCATCCGCCGTCCCGTCCCGCGCCACGCTCGCCGATGCCACGTCGCCCTCCTCACCGATCGGGCGGATCGTACGGCAAGCCTCGGGCCGGCGGAAGCGGCCGCCCCTGGCGAGACCGGCGCCCGCGTGCCAGATAGAGGCGGGTTCGGCGGAGGAGAGACGGATGTCGATGACCGTGCTGCGGCCGGAGCGCAATCGGGACGAGGCGGAATGGGCCGGGCGCGTGGATCTGGCCGCCGCCTTTCGCCTGGCGGTGGAGAATGGCTGGCACGAGGCCGTCGCCAATCATTTCAGCCTCGCCGTGTCCGACGACGGCAGCCGGTTCCTGATGAACCCGCGCTGGCGGCACTTCTCCCGCATCCGGGCAAGCGAGCTGCTGCTGCTGAACGCCAATGACCCGGGCGTGATGGAGCAGCCGGGCGCGCCCGACCCTTCCGCCTGGTGCATCCACGGGCGGCTGCACGCGCTGGTGCCGCAGGCGCGCTGCGTGCTGCACGTGCATCCGCCCTATGCGACGGCCCTCGCCGCGCTGGCCGATCCGGGCATCCCCGCGATCGACCAGAACACGGCACGGTTCTTCGACCGGGTGACGATTGACCTCGAATTCGGCGGCATCGCCGACAGCCTCGCGGAAGGCGAGCGCCTGGCGCAGGCGCTGGGTGACAAGCGGCGGATGATGATGGGCAATCACGGCGTGCTGGTGGTCGCCGACACCGTCGCCGAGGCGTTCGACGATCTCTATTACCTGGAGCGGGCCTGCCAGACGGTGATCCTCGCCTATTCCACCGGCCGGCCACTCAACGTGATGCCGGCGGCGCTCGCCGAGCGCACGGCGCGGAGCTGGGAGGAATACAAGGACCAGTCGATCGCGCATTTCGACGAGATGAAGCGGGTCCTGGACGCGAAGGATCCGTCCTACGCGGAGTGACGGCCGGGCGGCCTCCGGTTGCCCGCTCCGATGGTCTCGCGTGCGCCACCCGGATCGTGCCGATCCAACCGTGCGCCGTGCGCAGCCGCCTGTGACGACCGGCCGCGCAAGCTTCCGATCCACTGCGCACGGCGGGCGGTGCTGCCGCCCGCTCAGGCAGCCGCCGCCGCCACCTTGTGAATCGGGAGCAGCGCTGCGTCCCGCACTTCGACCAGCCGCGCGCGGTCGAACCCGTTGAACGCGGTGCGCAGGCTGGCGCCGTACGCCCCGAGCTGGCCGATCTCGATCCAGTCGCCCTCGTCGACATCCTCCGACAGCAGGAAGGGGCCGCGCATGCGGTCGGCGCTGTCGCAGGTCGGGCCGAAGAACGAGAACGCCCGCAGCTCCGCGGAGGCCGGCGGCCCGTCCGGCCGGATCAGCCGCACCGGGTAGCGGAACCCCGGTGCGCCCGCATCCGACAGGCTGCCGTAGACGCCGTCGTTGATGAACAGCGCATCGTCCCGCCGGCCCTGCACCTGCACGACAACCGAGGTGCCGCCGGCGACCAGCGCCCGGCCGGGCTCGGCCCAGACCTGCACCTCCGGCGACAGGCCCAACGCCTCGAACGAGTCCTCGATCTCGGCGAGATACGCGCCGAGCGGCGCCGGCGCCGAATCCGGATAGGAAGCGGGAAAGCCGCCACCGACATCGACCACGTCGATCGCAACGCCGGCGGCACGGATCACCTCGCCCGCGATGCGCAACGCCTTGCGCCAGGCGAGCGGGTCGAGCGACTGCGAACCGACGTGGAAGCACACGCCGAGCCGAGCCGCATGCGGCCGGGCCGCGCGCAGCAAGGTTGCCGCCTCCTCGACCGGCGCGCCGAACTTGCCGGAGAGGTCGTACACCGCGCCGCTCGGCGGCAGCGCCAGCCGGACGAACAGGCCGAGCCCGTCCGCCGCGCCGGCGCCGGTCTCCGCCAGGATCTTGGCGAGCTCGGGGCCGCTGTCGAGCGCGAAGTCGCGCACCTCGTGCCGCGT
>DATJSJ010000273.1:0-23982 GCA_035504175.1 Acetobacteraceae bacterium | reverse complement strand
GCGATCGGCCGGGCGAAATACGGTCCGGCCGAACCGTCCGCCCGCCGGGTCACGATGACCGCCGGCTGGCTCTCCGGACGGGCAAATCAGGATGTGGAAGCAGGCTGCCGGACCGCGTTCGCTCAACGCCGTCGGAGCGGTCGCGGTCCAGGCATCCGGTTCGAGCCTGGCTCGCTGACTACCGGACCTCGCCATGCCGCAAGTGCCACTCGACGATGCTCGTGGTCGTGAGGAGGCCGGATTGGGTCCAGGGGTCGGCCGCCAGGCATTGCTCGATCTGCGGCTGATCGGTCGCCCGGACCACGAGCAGGACCTGACCGGTCTCGCCGAGCGGCCCGGCCAGTCGCACCAGCCCCTCGGCGTCCATCCGGTTGATGAAATCGCGATGGTCCTGCCAATCCGGCTGCGCTTCGAGCGGCTTCGCGGGATCGTACGGCGGGCCGTATCGGCGCGTGACCAGAAACAGCCGGCTGGTGCCGTGCACGGGAGCGTCTCCTGCTCTTTCTCCGCCAGGCGCCGCGGCGCCTGGCGGGCTTATTGGCAGTCAATCAGTGCCAGTCCGTCCGAGGACCTGCGCCCGGGCTGCCACCCCGGACGGTGCTACGGCCGCAGCCGGTACAGCGTCACCCGCCGCTCCGTCCGGTCCTCGAGCTCCGTCGTGGTCGGCACCTGATAGTCCGCGAACGGCACGAGACCGCTCGCGGGCAGATAGGCGCGGCCCGGATCCGCGAGCCACAGCGCCGCCTGCGTCGCCATCTGCCGCAGCCAGGGCAGGATGTGGCGGGTCATCGGCGCCTCGTAGCAGACGTCGCCGCACAGGATCAGGTCCCAGCGGCAGGCCTCGCCGACCACGTCCCGCGCCGTCACCGCGACCGCCACCCGGTTGGTCGCGGCGTTGAGCCGGATCGCCGCCGCCGCGACCGGGTCGATCTCCGCCGCCTCCACCGATGCCGCGCCGGCGCGAGCGGCGGCGATCGCCGCGATGCCGCCGCCGGCGGCGAAGTCGAGCACCCGTCGGCCGGCCACCGCCACGGGGTGATCAAGCAGGTGGCGGGCGATCGCCTGCCCGCCGGGCCAGGCGAAGGCCCAGAACGGCGGCTCGACGTTGCGCGCGCGCAGCCAGTCCTCGCTCGCCTGCCAGATCGGCGTGATCTCGCTCGCGAGGCAGAGCGTGATCTCTGGCACCAGCGGCGCGGCACCCGGTCGCGTGTTGGTGCGGATAAAGTCCGCGGCGTCCGCGTCCGCTGCCGCGGCGCTCACAGCCAGCCGAGCAGCAGCGCCAGGGCCGCGGCGATGCCGGTCTCGCGATTCAGCCGGAACAGCCGCAGGCAGAGGGCCGGGTCGTCGATGTCGAGCCGTACCACCTGCCAGGCGAGCAGCGCCGCCGGCAGCAGCAGCGCCGGGTAGAAGGCCGGCCGCAGCCCGGCCAGCGCCCCGGCCAGGGCCAGCAGCGCCAGCGTCGCGACGTAGCAGGCGGCGAGGAACCGGCGCGTCGCCGGGCCGAACAGAAGGGCGGTCGATTTCACCCCGACCAGCGCGTCGTCCTCGCGATCCTGGTGCGCGTAGATCGTGTCGAAGCCGAGATCCCACAGGATCGCCGCGGCATAGAGGGCGGCCCAGGCCGGCCCGACCCGGCCGCCGGCGGCGAGGAAGCCCATCGGCGCGCCCATGCCGAAGGTGAAGCCCATGACGAGCTGCGGCCACCAGGTGACCCGCTTGGCCAGCGGATAGAGCGCCACCAGCAGCAGCGAGGCGACGCCCAGCACCTCGGTTCGCCGGTTGAGCTGCAGCAGAACCGCGAGCCCGAGCAGCAGCAGCGCGGCGAGGAAGGCGAGCGCCTGGCGTGGCCGCAGCATACCGGCGGCGAGCGGCCGGCCGGCGGTGCGGCTGACCATTCGATCGAGATCGCGATCCCAGAGATCGTTGACGACGCATCCGGCGGCCCGCATCACCACGCTGCCGAGTGCGAACAGCAGCAGCAGCCGCAGGCTCTCGCCATCCGGCCGGCGGGCCAGCAGAATGCCCCAGGCGCCGGGCAGGAACAGCAGCCACACCCCGATCGGCCGGTCCAGCCGCGCGAGCAGCGCGTAGGGCCGCCACGACGCGGGCAGGCGCGACACCCAGCCGTGCGCGACGATATCGGTGTGGCCGCGCGCGGCACCGGGGGGAAGCGGCCCGGCGCCGGGCCCGGAAGGGAGCGTTGCCTGCGCCATGGCCGGAAGCATCCGTCTGTTCGTGGCCGCCCCGCTATACGAGGGCGCCGTCGTTTCCGCCACCGCCGCCCAGGCGCACTACCTCGCGCACGTCATGCGGCGCAGCGCCGGCGATGCGGTGCGCCTGTTCAACGGCAGCGAGGGCGAGTGGGAGGCCGCGATCGCCGGGCTGCGGCGCGAGCAGGGCAGCTTCGCGGTATCGCGCCGGGTGCGGCCACAGGCGGCGGAGCCGGATCTCTGGCTCGCCTTCGCGGTGCTGAAGCGGGATGCGACCGAGCTCGTGGTGCGGCAGGCGACCGAGATGGGCACCGCGGTGATCCAGCCGGTGCTGACCGCCCACACCAACGCCGCGCATCTACGGCTGGAGCGGCTGGCGGCGATCGCGACCGAGGCGGCCGAGCAGTGCGAGCGCCTGAGCGTACCGGTGCTGCACCCCGCACTGCCGCTGCCGGCGCTGCTCGATCGCTGGCCGGTCGGGCGGCGCCTGGCGGTGGCGGTGGAGCGGACTGGCGCGCCGGCGGCGCCGGTCGCCGCCGGCGGACTTCTGGTCGGCCCGGAGGGCGGCTTCGGCGCGGCAGAACTTGACGGGCTCAGGCCGCGTCCCTTTGTTGTCCCTCTGTCGCTGGGGCCGCGCATCCTCCGAGCCGAGACCGCTGTCGTCGCCGGGTTGTCGCTGCTGCAGGCGGCGTGGTCCGGCGCGGCACAGGCAGAGCGGGGGCAGGCGGCGCCGGGACCGGAGACCGTACCCGGGCGCAATGCCGCATTGCCCCCGGCCTGACCGCACCAGCCCGACCTCGAGGACGAATGTCGAACCCCGGAGAAGCCGACGCGACGCCGATCACCTCGCTGCGTCAGCTGGCCGAGTTCATCGCCGCCGGCTGCAAACCGCCGGAAACCTGGCGGATCGGCACCGAGCACGAGAAGTTCGGATTTCGCCAGAGCGACCTTGCGCCGCCGCCCTACGAGCCGGACGGCATCCGCGACCTGCTCGAGGCGCTGGCGGCGCAGGCCGGCTGGCGGCGGATTTCCGACAACGGCCGGATCATCGGCCTGTCGCAGGACGGCGCCTCGATCTCGCTCGAGCCGGGCGGCCAGTTCGAGCTCTCCGGCGCCCCGCTCGCCGACCTGCACGCGACCGAAGCCGAACTGGCGGCGCATTTCGCGGCGCTGCGCGCGGTCGCGGCACCGCGCGGGCTCGGCTTCGCACCACTCGGCTTCCATCCGCTGGCGCGGCGCGAGGACATGCCGTGGATGCCGAAGAGCCGCTACGCGATCATGCGGCGCTACATGCCGACCCGCGGCAGCCTCGGCCTCGACATGATGCTGCGCACCTGCACGGTGCAGGTGAATCTCGACTACGGCTCGGAAGCCGACATGGTCCGCAAGTTCCGGGTCGGGCTGCTGCTGCAGCCGGTCGCGACCGCGCTGTTCGCCAACTCGCCGTTCACCGAGGGGCGGCCGAACGGTCTCCTCTCCGCGCGGGCGCGGGTCTGGACCGATACGGACCCGGACCGCACCGGCATCCCTGCCGTCGCCTTCGAGGACGGGTTCGGCTTCGAGCGTTACGTCGATTGGCTGCTCGACGTGCCAATGTATTTCGTGCTGCGCGACGGGCAGTATGTCGACCTGGCCGGCCAGTCCTTCCGCCGGCACCTCGAGGGTCGGCTGGAGGCGCCGCCCGGCAGCCCGCCGCTCGGACCGGCGACGCTCGGCGATTTCGCCGACCACATGACCACCGTGTTCACCGACGTGCGGCTGAAGCGCTTCCTGGAAATGCGCGGCGCCGACGCCGGCAGCCCGGCGATGATGCTGGCGCAGTCGGCGCTCTGGGTCGGGCTGCTCTACGACCCGGCGGCGCTGGAGGCGGCCTGGGCGCTGGTGCGGCGCCGGCCCTGGCAGGACTATGCCGCACTGCGGCCGCTGGTGCCGCGGCTCGGGCTGGAGACGCCCTGGCAGGGCGGCCGGCTGCGCGACCTGGCGCGCGAGGTGGTGGCGATCGCCGAGCAGGGGCTCAGCGCCCGGGCGCGACTCGACGCCGCCGGGCGGGACGAACGACGCTATCTGGCGCCGCTGGCGGCGATCGTGGCCGGCGCGCCGACCCAGGCGGAGCACTGGCTGAAGCAATACCAGGGAATGTGGGCGGGAGATGTGCGTCACATCTTGCGTGACGCGCAGGTGTGAGTCAGCGTATGGTGATTGTCTCTCCGACGTGACGAATGCGATCCCGGGCAATGGGTTGCCGGAGGCCGGCGAGTATTGATTTTGCGTGTAGGAACTTCATCCTGATGGTGCGATGAGCAGCGTCTTGTCCCGGCCGCAGCCCCCGGCTCCGGTGTCGAGCCCTACCCCATCGAACATGCCAGCGGAACCCAATGCCGTCGTGGTGCGGCTGCGGCTGATCGGCCAGATGGAGGCGTGGACGCTCGCGCAGGAGAGCGTGTTGCCGCCCGGGCGCAAGACCCGGGCGCTGCTCGCCGTGGTGGCGCTGAGCGCGCCCCGCCCGGTGCTGCGCTCGCGGCTCGCCGAGATGCTGTGGAGCCGCCGGCCGGAGGAGCAGGCCCGCGCTTCGCTGCGGCAGGAGATCCACCGGCTGCTCGACTCGCTGTCGCCGGCCAAGTCGGAAGTGATGGTGGTCAACCGCGACCACCTGGCGCTGAAGCCCGGCGCGGTCTGGATCGATGTCGAGGAGGTGCTGCGGGCGACGCCGCAGCAGCCGGCTTCGCTGGCGCTGCTCGACGGCGAGCTGCTGGAGGAGCTGGACGGCGTCGATCCTGCGTTCGATTCGTGGCTGGCGGTGGAGCGCGAGCGGCTGCGCGACCGCGCCCGGACCGTGGCGGAGATGCTGCTGCGCGAGCAGCTCGAGCCCGAGGCGGCGATCACCGCCGCGCAGCAGCTCCTGGCGATCGACCGCGCGCATGAGGGCGCGTGGCGGGCGCTGATGCGGGCGCATGCGGCGCGCGGCGAGCGCGGCATGGCGATCCAGACCTATGAGCGCTGCCGCGCCGTGCTGGCCGATCTGCTCGATGCCGCGCCGTCGCCGGAAACCCAGCGCCTGCTGGGCGAGATCCGCACCGGCAAGGCGGCGCCGCAGCTTCCCTTCGCGCCCTCCGAGGGCGCGCGGATGGAAGCGCCGCCGGCGGTGCCGTCGCGGGGCGGCGCCAAGGTCGGCGTGCTGCCGCTGCAACTCGTCGGCACCGACGAGGCGGAGAGCCATCTCGCGTTCGGCCTGGCCGAGGAGATCACCTCGGCGCTGGCCCGCTTCCGCTGGATGTTCCTGGTCTCCTCGACCTCGCTCGCCCGCATGGCGCAGCAGACCCGCGACGAGACCGCGATCCGCCGCACCTTCGGCCTCGACTTCCTGCTCGACGGCACGATCCAGCGTGCCGCCCGCCGGGTGCGCATCACCCTCCGCCTGCTCGATCTGCGGGCCGGCAACCAGGTGGTCTGGGCGCGCCGCTTCGACCGTCAGGCGCACGACCTGCTGACCCTGCAGGACGAGGTGGCCGCCGAGGTGGTGGCGCAGATCGATCCGGAGATCCTGCAGATCGAGAGCCGCCGCGCCGCGCATCGCACCGCCCAGGACGCGAACGCCTACGATCTCGTGCTGCGCGCTCTGCCGCTGATCGACCGGCTGAACCGCGAGGAGTTCGCGGAGGCGGGCGAGCTGCTCGAGCGCGCCATCGGGGTGGAGCCGGACTACGCCGCGGCGCATGCCTGGTCGGCCTATTGGCAGATCTTCAATGTCGGCCAGGGCTGGGCGCAGCATCCGTCCGAGGCGCTGGTCCAGGCCGGGCGCCACGCCGAGCGGGCGATCACGCTCGATCCGCAGGATGCGCGGGCGCTGACCATCGCCGGCCATGTGCGCTCCTTCCTGCACCACCGACTGCGCGAGGGCATGGCGCTGCATGACCGGGCGCTGTCGCAGAACCCGAATCTCGCCATGGCCTGGGCGTTCTCGGCGATCACGCTCGCCTATGCCGGGCAGCTCGACGAGGCGGAGCGGCGCTACCTGCGCTACAAGCGCCTGTCACCGATGGATCCGCACGCCTTCTTCTTCGACGGCGCCTCGCTGATCATCGACCTGCTGCGGCACAATTACGAAAGCGCGGTGGCGACCGCCCGGCAGATCAGCGAGCTCAACCCGATGCTGTCGGCGACCTGCAAGCACTATCTGGCGGCGCTCGGCCATATCGGCTTCGAGCAGGAGGCGGCGCTGGTGCGACGGCGGCTGCTGTCGATCGAGCCGGACTTCTCCGTCCGCCGCTACCTGCAGCGCAGCCCGTTCGAGCGGCCGGAGGACCGGGAGCATTACGCCGCCGGGTTGCGCCTGGCGGGCATCCCCGAAGGCGACTGACCGGCCGCCGGCGGCGGCCCTATTGACCGCGGGCGCGGTGCGAGCGCCTGCGGCGCCAGCGCGGGACTCGGCCTGAGCGTCGCCGCCTGCAACGGCATCCCCGCCGACAGCGCCAGTCCCGCGGTGATCCGCGCCGCCAGCGCCTCGGCGATGCAGCGATAGCCGAGATCGTTGTGGTGCAGCCGGTCGGACGCGAGGAAGAGGCCCGGCGGGTAGCCAAGCCGCTCCCACCGCGCCATCAGCGCGTCGCGGGAGAAGAGCGGCGTGCCCGTGGCCGCTGCCACCCGGGCCAGCGTCTGCTCGATCGGCTTGTCATCCCGCGCGGCGAGCAGCCGCGGCGCCCGCTGATTGTCCATCAGCACCAGATCGGCTTCCGCCGCGCGCACGCGCCGGATGCCGGCGCCGACCAGGCGGGCGAACAGCGTCGGATCGAGGCCGTGCAGCGCCCCGTTCGCGCCGACCTGCCAGATCACCAGCTGCGGCCGCACCGCCAGCGCATCCGCGCCGAGACGCGCAATTTCTTCTGGCGCATCTTCCCCATTCACGCCACGGTTGAGGACGGCGACGTGTTCTGTCGGCAGGGCTGCGGCGAGGGCGTCTTGCAGCACGGCCGGATAGGAATGCGCGCCGTCGGACGCGCGCCAGCTCTCGGTCGAGGAGGAGCCGATCGTGACGATGACGAGCTGCTCCCCCGCGGCGAGGGCGCGGCGCAGATGCGGCAGCGTGATGGGAGCCGGCTGGTCCGGCGGGCACGGCGTCGCCGCGACGGCGGGCGCAGGGGCTGTCGCGATCGCCAGCAGCACGGCCAGCCACCAGGCGGACCGGAAGGGCCACCGGCGCGGCGGCTCGGGGGCGGGCGGTGCCGCGCCGGCGCGAGATCGCGGCACGGCGCTAGGCCCCGTCCGGCGCGTCGTCGGATCGGCGGCGCTTGCGCACATCGACGGCATACTGGCCGCGCGGCCGGTGCTCCTGCACGTTCGGGCGCACCACGGTGTCGCGATAGGCGGCCCAGTCCGCCGGCTCGAGCTGCCGCAGCCCGGGCACCAGCTCGTAATTGTTCAGCGTCGCCTCCGCGTAGACGTCGCGCGGGATCGGCTGCGCCTGGAACAGCGGATACTCGGCCCGGAAATCGATCGGCTCGCCGGTGCGGGTCAGGCGGATGGCGCTGAACAGCGGGCCGAACCAGCGATCGGTCTCGATGACGCCCTCGAACGGCTCGTAGCCGATGCTGCGGGGCAAATTGGCCGGGGCACGGAGCAGCAGGCTCCAGCCGGGGGCGGTGCGTGCGACCAGGCCGCTCCAGAGCTGCACCAGCCCGGGCTCCTGCAGCGCCGCGAGGAACGGCGGCGAAAATCCCTTGACCTCCTCCGGCGCGACGGCATCGAAGGCGGCGGCGAAGCCGGGGAACTGGGCAGCCTTGAGACGCTGCCATCCCTCCGCGCCGGGCCAGGTCCACGAGACCTCGTAGCCGTCCCACCGCAGGCTGAAATCCATCGGCGGGAACACGTAGTAGCCGAAGGCCGAGGCGGTCACGACCGCGTCGCAATAGCGGAACGCGCGGGTCGGAAGCGAACCGGCGGCGGAACGGTCGGCCCGTTGCGGCAACCGCGCCTGCGGCACGAAGCGGAAGAAGCTGATCAGCGGGACATCCGGCCTGTCGCTGTCGGTCACGGCGCCCTCGCTGCCGGAGAGGAGGGCCGGCCGGCCGATGGGCGCCACGTGACCCAACCGGCCGCCGGTCTGTCGCGTCGTTTAGAGCGTCGGGGCGTGGCCGCCAAGCCGAACGCGGCCGGCATCCGCGGTGCTGGCGGGCAGCGTCGGGGCATGGCCGCCGAGCCGTACCTTGTCAGCGTCCGCGGTGCTGGCGGGGAGCGTCGGGGCGTGGCCGCCGAGGCGGACGCGGCCGGCGTCCACGGTGCTGGCGGGGAGTGTCGGGGCGTGGCCGCCGAGGCGGACCTTACCGGCATCCGCGGTGCTGGCGGGGAGCGTCGGGGCGTGGCCGCCGAGACGGACGCGGCCGGCGTCCGTCGTGCTGGCGGGCAGCGTCGGGGCGTGGCCGCCGAGGCGGACGCGGCCGGCGTCCGCGGTGCTGGCGGGCAGCGTCGGGGCGTGGCCGCCGAGCCGGACGCGGCTGGCGTCTGCGGTGCTGGCGGGCAGCGACGGGGCATGGCCGCCAAGCCGGACCTTGCCGCTGTCAGCCGTGCTACCGGGCAGGGTGGGAGCGTGCCCGCCGAGGCGGACCTTCCCCGCATCCGCAGTACCACCGCAAGTCACGGCATAGGTCGTCGTATCGATCATCAGAACCACCTCCTGGGGTATTTGGTCCGGCTTGCCCCGCTCGTGTTGCTGGGGGCATTACCGCGCGAGAACGGTGGTGAAGATGGCATATTCACGCTGGAACACCGTCGAATTAACGTCAGTATACCGTTAAAACAACGACTGTGTTGCGCGGCGGCTCGCCCAGCCTTTCGAATGCAAGCGCATTGCTGATGCGATACCGTACCGTTTCCTGATTGGATCGAGAGAATGGTGCGGGTGCGACATCCCGGACGCCGGGGATCGCGCCGACCGCGTGTCGAGCGGTCCCGGCCTGGTCCGTTGCCTTCAGTCCCGGGTCACGCCTTCGGCGGCACCGCCTGCAGCGATGGTCGTCTCGGCGCGCGGGTCCCGAGCGATATCCCCGGCCCGACGAACCGCTGCATCCGGTCGCCGGGCTGCGGCGCCCTCCGAGCAGCCAGGAGACCTGGCGGCTTCCTGTTCGCTGATCGCGCCCCGGCCGAGCCCGGGGGCAGCCGCGGTCAGGCGCTGGTGCCGCCCACCGTCAGCCCGTCCAGCTTGATCGTCGGCTGGCCGACCCCGACGGGGACGCCCTGGCCGTTCTTGCCGCAGGTGCCGATGCCGGGATCGAGCGCCATGTCGTCGCCGACCATGCTGACCCGGGTCAGCGCATCCGGCCCGTTGCCGATCAAGGTCGCACCCTTGACCGGCGCGGTGACCTTGCCGTCCTCGATCCGATAGGCCTCGCTCGCCGAGAAGACGAACTTGCCCGAGGTGATGTCGACCTGGCCGCCGCCGAAATTCACCGCGTAGAGGCCGCGCTTGACCGAGCGGATCATCTCCTCCGGGCTGTGCCGCCCGGCCAGCATGATCGTGTTGGTCATCCGCGGCATCGGCGCATGCGCGTAGGATTGGCGTCGCCCGTTGCCGGTCGGCCGCACCTGCATCAGCCGCGCGTTCAGCCGGTCCTGGATGAAGCCCTGCAGGATCCCGTCCTCGATCATCACGGTCCGGCCCGAGGGCGTGCCTTCGTCATCGACGCTGAGGCTGCCGCGCCGGTCGGGAATGGTGCCGTCATCGACCACGGTGACGCCCGGGGCGGCGATGCGCTGGCCCACCAGCCCCGAGAAGGCCGAGGTCTTCTTTCGGTTGAAGTCCCCCTCCAGCCCGTGCCCGATCGCCTCGTGCAGCAGGATGCCGGGCCAGCCAGGGCCGAGCACCACCGCCATCTCGCCGGCGGGGGCGGGCACGCTCTCGAGGTTGACCAGCGCCTGGCGCAGCGCCTCGTCGACCGCGTGCCGCCACACCGCCACCTGCAGGATCCGGCCATAGCCGAAACGCCCGCCGGTGCCGAAGCTGCCGGTCTCGCGCCGTCCGTTCGCCTCCACCACCACCGAGACGTTGAGCCGCACCAGCGGCCGCAGATCGGCGACCCGCCGGCCGTCGGCGCGCAGGATCTGCACCGCCTGCCATTCGCCGGCGAGCGAGGCCATCACCTGCCGCACCCGCGCGTCCTTGCCGCGGGCATAGCCGTCGATCGCCGCGAGGATGCGGGTGCGCTCGGCGAACTCGATCTCCTGCAACGGGTTGGCGTCGGAGTAGAGCCGCTGATTGCTGTCGCGCGGCGGCTCGGCCATCGTGCCGCTCCGCCCGGCGCGCACGCCGGCGACGGTGGCGGCGGCACGGCGCAGCGCATCCTCGGAGATCTCGCCGGCATGCGCGAAGCCCGCCTCCTCGCCGGCGACGGCGCGCAGGCCGAAACCCAGCGCCGTGTCGAAGCCGGCGGCGCGGATGCGGCTCTCCTCGAGGCTCAGATGCTCGCTCTCGCGGTATTCCAGGAACAGCTCGCCATCATCGGCGCCGGCGAGCGCCTCCCCCAGCATGCGCTCGGCGTCGTCGCGACCGAGCCGCGCGTCCTCGCGCTCGAAGAACAATCTGTCGGTGACGATCAGCGGGGTCATGCCTGGCCCTCCTTCGCATAGGGTGCCGTCCGGCCGGCCCGCTTCGCGCCCAGCCTCGATATCCGCCCTCTATATAGTTACCCCATATAGTTACCCCCACCCGCAGCGCAGCGACTCCGTGACGTCGCCAGGCAATCTGCCCGCCGCGGGTCGGCCCTGCCTCAGCCCGGGCCGGCCTGTTCCAGCCGGACCGGCGCGGGTCGGCCCGGCACGGGCGGCCGGGCCGGCCACGGCCGGCCGCCGCGCAGCGCGTGCAGCGCCACCACCGCGGCGGTCAGCAGCAGCACCGCCATGCCTTGATGGGCGATGCCGAGCGCCGGCGGCACGGCGTTCAGCAGCGTCGCGACGCCGAGCCCGTACTGCACGAGCACTGCAGCGCCCAGCGCCGCCACCGCCAGGCGCGGCCCGCGCGGCAGCCGGGCATGCAACCCCAGCGCAAGCGTGGCCAGCACCGTCGCAGCGGTGAGCGTCGCCAGCAGCCGGTGGTCGAACTGCACCGCGGGCAGGTTCTGCGTCAGGTCGCGCAGCAGCGGATGCAGCCGCGCATAGTCCGGAGGCACGAGGCTGCCCTGCATCAGCGGGAACGTGTTGTCGATCAGCCCGGCATGCGTGCCGGCGACCAGGCCGCCGGCGAGGATGGTCAGCGCCAGCAAGCCGCACGCCAATCCGGTCGCATTGCGCGCAGCCCTTGCGCCGGGGATTGCCTGCGGCACCGGCCGCAGCACGGACAGGCCGGTCCACAGGATCGCCACATAGAGAACCAGCGCGAGGGAGAGATGAATCACCAGCCGGTATGGCGATACCGCGGTGCTGTCGGCCTCGAAGCCCGACGCCACCATGAACCAGCCGACCAGGCCCTGCAGCCCGCCGAGCGCGAAGATCACGAGCAGGCGCGGCACCAGGCGTCGCGAGATGGCGCCGCGTGCCCAGAGCAGCAGCAGCGGCAGCAGGAACGCCAGCCCGATCAGCCGGCCCCACAACCGGTGGATCCATTCCAGCCAGAAGATCTGCTTGAACCCGGCCAGGCCGAAGCCGTGATTCACCAGCGTGTACTGTGGGATTTTCCTGTACAGCGCGAACAGCTTTTCCCAGTCGTGCTGCGACAGCGGCGGCAGCACGCCGCGCAGCGGTTCCCACTCCATGATCGACAGGCCCGAGCCGGTGAGTCGGGTCGCGCCGCCGAGCACCACCATCACCAGGATCATGCCGCAAACGGTGAAGAGCCAGACGGCGACGAGGCGGCGCTGGCGCTGTACGCCCGCCGGTTCGTCGGCGGCCGGGAAGTCGCGCACATCGAACGGCATGGTGGTGTCGTATCGCGCCCCCCGACCGGCGGCAACCATCGTTGCCGGGCGGTCGTCGCGTCGCCGGCGCTTGCCGCGTGACGGGGCCGATGCTACCCGCGGGGCCGATGAACGCGCCTGACCCCGGGTTTCGCGCCGCGCCCGCGATCGAGCTGTCGGTCGTGGTGCCGGTGCGCAACGAGGAGCCGAACATCCGGCCGCTGGTCGCCGAGATCGAGGCGGCACTCGCCGGCACGCCGCACGAAATCGTCTATGTCGATGACGGCAGCAGCGACGGCAGCTGGACCGTGCTCGGCGAACTCACCGCCGCCGGGCTGCCGCTGGTGCGCCGCCGGCATCGTGCGAGCTGCGGCCAGAGTGCGGCGGTGGTGACCGGGGTGCGGGCGGCGCATGGCGTCTGGATCGCGACGCTCGACGGCGACGGACAGAACGATCCGGCCGACATCCCGGCGCTGCTCGCCCGCGCGCGACAGGATGCGGCGACGGCGCCGGGCGTGCCGCTGCTGGTCGCGGGGCATCGCACGCGGCGGCGCGACAGCGCGGTCAAGCGGTTCTCCTCGCGCATTGCCAACCGCGTCCGCGCGCGGCTGCTGCGCGACGCGACGCCCGATACCGGTTGCGGTCTGAAACTTTTCCGCCGGTCCGATTTCCTGGAATTGCCGCATTTCGATCATATGCACCGCTTCCTGCCGGCGCTGGTGTTGCGTGCCGGCGGCCGGGTGGTCTCGGTGCCGGTCAATCACCGTCCGCGCCATGCCGGGCGGTCGAATTACGGCACGCTGGACCGGCTGTGGGTCGGATTGTTCGATCTGATCGGCGTCTACTGGCTGCAGCGGCGCTGGCGCCGGCCGGAGGTCGAGCCGCCGGAGGCGGAGCCGGGTCCGCCAGCGGCGCGGCCGGGCCTGGATGCGGAAGGAGGC
This sequence comes from Acetobacteraceae bacterium, assembly GCA_035504175.1. GTDB lineage: Bacteria > Pseudomonadota > Alphaproteobacteria > Acetobacterales > Acetobacteraceae > DATJSJ01. The sequence goes on along the minus strand of DATJSJ010000273.1, from coordinate 10,953 downwards.
GGATAAGCCGATGGGGAGGCCGGCCGTGGACGCCCGGGTGATGCTCAAGCCCGCGCTGCTGCTGGGCGGATTGTTGCTTGCCGGCGCGGCGGTGCGGGAACTGCCGGCCGGCCTCGATCCGGCGCTGTTGGATGAGGCGGTCATCGGTCATGGGCTGACCGGCGACGGCGTGTTCGTGCTGGTCGGCGCCCTGCTCTGCGCGGTCGGCGTGCCGCGCCAGGCCGTCGCCTTCGCCGGCGGCTACGCCTTCGGTCTCGGCGAGGGACTGGCCTGGTCGATGCTGGCGCAAATGCTCGGCTGCGCCGCGAACTTCCTCTGGGCGCGGCTGCTGGCGCGGGCCTGGGTGCGGCGCTACCTGGCGCGGATCGGCACCACCGCGTGGGGCGGACGGCTGTCGCGGCTGGACGGTTTCCTCTCGGCCCATCCGGCGAGTGCGACGCTGACGCTGCGGCTGCTGCCGGTTGGCAACAATCTGGCGCTGAACCTGCTGGCGGGCGCGAGCGGCGTCGCCGCCGGCCCGTTCCTCGCCGCGACCCTGCTCGGCTACCTGCCGCAGAGCGTGGTCTTCGCGCTGCTCGGAAGCGGGGTGCGGGTCGATCGCGGCACCGAGCTTGCGCTCGGCATTGCCCTCTTCGTCGCCGCGACGCTGCTCGGCCTGTGGCTGCTGCGGCGCGGTCGCCTCGCCGGCGGCGCGGCGGTGGTGGCGATCCGGCCCGATCCCGCCTGACCGCCCGCCCCGCGTTCGCCCTGCCGGAGTGGACCGACTACTGCAACCGCATCGAATGGCCGATGTGCCGCCACCGCCCTGGCGCGATCAGCCCGGCCGAGGCGACTCGCACGGAATGCAGCTTGCCGTCGAGCTCGCGGGTCCAGAAATCGAGGAACCGGCGCAGCTCGGGAAAGCGCGGCGCGAGATCGAAATCCTGCCAGACATAGCTCTGCAGCAGTCGCGGGTGGTCGGGCAGGTGATAGAGGATCTCGGCCGTGGTCAGCCGGTAGTGCTTCATCTGCAGCGCCAGGCTCATGCGGCCTCCGTAGGGATGGGGGTATCGCCCCGATCGCGGCGTCTCCGGCCAGCCTTCCCGTCCACCCGGTCTGTCGCCGGATTGTCGTCATTGCGGCAGAACAAGTCGTCCGGCGCAAGCATTTTTGTGAGCGATTTCAGCATCTTGTCACTCACCGCGCGGGAGTGCTGCCGGGCCGCTTGACAGGCTTCCGGCTTGGCACTAGATCGCTGGCACTCTCACAAGGGGAGTGCTAACACGCCGCCGCGGACGCACGCACGCCGCGGCGGCTGGCGTAGCGCAAACGTCACCGATGATCTGTGGCTGACATCACTTCAGGAGCGAACTGCATGAAGTTCCGTCCTCTGCACGACCGGGTCGTGGTCCGGCGGCTGACTGCCGAGGAGAAGACCGCGGGCGGCATCATCATCCCCGACACGGCGAAGGAGAAGCCGATGGAGGGCGAGGTCGTGGCGGTCGGTCCGGGTGCGCGCAACGAGCAGGGCCAGATCGTGGCGCTCGACGTCAAGGCGGGCGATCGCATCCTGTTCGGCAAGTGGTCCGGCACCGAGGTGAAGCTCGATGGCGAGGAACTCCTGATCATGAAGGAGAGCGACATCATGGGCATCATCGAAGGCGGCGCGGCCCACAAGAAAGCCGCCTGATCCGCACGCGACACGCACAGGGAAAGAAGACACACACATGGCTGCCAAGGAAGTTCGCTTCGCCGGCGATGCGCGTCAGCGGATGCTGCGCGGCGTCGACACGCTGGCCGAAGCGGTGAAGGTGACGCTCGGCCCGAAGGGCCGCAACGTGGTGCTCGACAAGAGCTTCGGCGCGCCGCGGATCACCAAGGACGGCGTGACCGTCGCCAAGGAGATCGAGCTCTCCGACAAGTTCGAGAACATGGGCGCGCAGATGGTGCGCGAGGTCGCGAGCAAGAGCAGCGACGTCGCCGGTGACGGCACCACCACCGCGACCGTGCTTGCCCAGGCGATCGTGCGCGAGGGCAGCAAGGCGGTTGCCGCCGGCATGAACCCGATGGACCTCAAGCGCGGCATCGACAAGGCCGTCATCGCCGTGGTCGAGGAGCTGAAGAAGAAGACCAAGAAGATCACGACGCCGGGCGAGACCGCCCAGGTCGGCACGATCTCCGCCAATGGCGACGCCGAGATCGGCCGCATGATCTCCGAGGCGATGCAGAAGGTCGGCAACGAGGGCGTGATCACGGTCGAGGAGGCCAAGGGCATCCAGACCGAGCTCGACGTCGTCGAGGGCATGCAGTTCGACCGCGGCTATGTCTCGCCGTACTTCATCACCAACGCCGAGAAGATGGTCGCCGAGCTGGATCAGCCGTACATCCTGATCCACGAGAAGAAGCTCTCCGGCCTGCAGCCGATGCTGCCGCTGCTCGAGAGCGTGGTGCAGTCCGGCCGGCCGCTGCTGATCATCGCCGAGGATGTCGAGGGCGAAGCGCTCGCGACCCTGGTCGTGAACAAGCTGCGCGGCGGGCTCAAGGTCGCGGCGGTGAAGGCGCCGGGCTTCGGCGATCGCCGCAAGGCGATGCTCGAGGACATCGCGGTCCTGACCGGCGGCCAGGTGATCTCCGAGGATCTCGGGATCAAGCTCGAGAACGTCACGCTCAACATGCTCGGCAAGGCCAAGAAGGTCCTGATCGAGAAGGAGAACACGACGATCGTCGAGGGCGCCGGCAAGAAGGACGACATCAAGGGCCGGTGCAACCAGATCCGGGCGCAGATCGAGGAGACCACCTCGGACTACGACCGCGAGAAGCTGCAGGAGCGGCTGGCCAAGCTCGCCGGCGGCGTCGCGGTGATCCGCGTCGGCGGCTCGACCGAGGTCGAGGTGAAGGAACGCAAGGACCGCGTCGACGACGCGCTGCATGCGACCCGCGCCGCGGTCGAGGAAGGCATCGTCCCGGGCGGCGGTGTCGCGCTGGCGCGCGCGTCGCTGATCCTCGCCAAGCTCAAGGGCGACAATGACGACCAGCGCTTCGGCATGGAGATCGTCCGCAAGGCGATCCAGGTGCCGCTGCGCCAGATCGCCGAGAATGCCGGCGAGGACGGCGCGGTGATCGCCGGCAAGGTGCTCGACAAGGAAGAGCACGCCTGGGGCTTCGACGCCCAGACCGGCGAGTTCAAGGACCTGGTCAAGGCCGGCATCATCGACCCGACCAAGGTGGTGCGCAGCGCGCTGCAGAACGCCGCCTCCGTCGCCGGCCTGCTGGTGACGACCGAGGCGATGGTCGCCGAGAAGCCGGAGAAGAAGGCGCCGCCGATGCCGCCGGGCGGCGGTGGCATGGGCGACATGGATTTCTGATCGGGGATTTCTGATCGGGGATTTCCGATCGGGGATTCCCGATCCGGTCGCTCTGCGTCGGCAGAGAACGGAAGGGCGGGCCGCACGGCCCGCCCTTTTTCGTGCCCGGCTCCGCCGTATCCGGCAGAGGAGCAGGCCGCGGCGCCGGTGTCCGGCGCGGCCCGACGCTGCGATCCGGCCGCGCGTTCGCCCGCAACCCCCGGGCCGCGGGTGAACCGGCCGCAACCTGCATGTCATCAGGACGCAATTGACAGCCGGGCGGGTTTCTGCGCCACTACCTCGGCAATCGTCTTTTCGGCTTGCCTTGGCTCACGCTGCCGTCTCCCCGGTCGCCGTCAAGTCGCCTGAAGGCCCGGTTGTCTGAGGTCCGCGCGTCGTGCGGCGGACGAGACGGAGTGTTGAGAGACTATGGCGACTGGCACCGTAAAGTGGTTCAACACCACCAAAGGTTTCGGCTTCATCATGCCTGAGGATGGCGGGCGGGATGTGTTCGTGCACATCACCGCGGTGCAGGCTGCCGGCCTGCGCGGCCTGAACGAGGGCCAGCGAGTGAACTATGACGTGGCGATGGAACGCGGCAAGTCTGCCGCGACCAATCTGAAGCTTGCCTGAGCTTCTGACCGCCCCGACCGGATCGGCCGCCGCGGCATCGCCCACGGCGGCCAAGCCGCTCCTGCGACGTTCGCACCGCATCGGGCGCCGACGCAGCGAGACAAAACCTGCATACAGAAACGCTGCGGTTCGACCGCGACGAGAGAGGAGCTGACGTCGATGCCCACCGGGACCGTCAAGTGGTTCAACGCGACCAAGGGCTACGGCTTCATCATGCCGCAGGATGGCGGGAAGGACGTGTTCGTCCACATCACCGCCGTGCAGGCCGCCGGGCTGAAGGGGCTCAATGACGGCCAGAAGGTTAGCTACGAGGTGGCGATGGAGCGTGGCAAGGCGGCTGCGACGAATCTGCGCCTGGCCTGACCGCCTGACCTGACCGGAGGCGGCCGCCGGCTTCGCGCCGGTGGCCGTGCTGTGCGTCCGGCGCCGACAGACCGGACGCCGGCTCGCTCAACCGGTCCAGCGTGACGAATCGATCGCGTTGTCGACGCGACGGACCGCCACGATCTCGGTGGCGCCGGTCCGCTCCAATACGGCCTGGGCGTCCGCCTGCTTCGACGGCGAGGCGGTGCGCACCGAGAGCACCAGCCGTCCCTCCCGCGCGAGCGCCTGGCGCTCGTCATGCTGCATCGCGTCGGCCGCATGGCTGCCGGCCTCGCTCAGGGCGCCGGCGGCGAGGCCGGCGCCGACCGCCGCACCCACTGCCGGCGCGGCGACGCCGCCGGTGCCGATCACCACCCCGGCGGCAAGCAGCGCCGCCGCCGAGCCGGCCATGCTGGCGTGCATGGTGCGCATCTGGCGATTGTCGATGTCGGTGTGCGGGTTCTCGGCCCCTTGCTCCGGCGTCGCCTCGCGCGCAGGCGGCGCCAGGCGCGGCAGGCTGAGATCGGCGCGGTCGAAACCCGCCACGGTCAACTGGCCGATCGCCTCCTGCAGCGCTGCGTCGCTCGGGAAAAGCGCCCGCACCTCGTGGATCGTGCTGTCGAGCGCCGGGCCGGCCTCATCGCTGCCGGCGATCGTCGACCTGTCGCTGGGCATGGCCTTGTTGCCTCCGTTGCCTCATCACGGGGCAACGCCGGCCCGGGTCGGACGTTCCGCCGCGGCGCCGGGCACAAGGCGGCATGGCCGCGCGGCCGCCTCCGCGCCGGTCAGGTCATAGCCCTGATCCGGCGAGATGTTTCCCCGACGCGGGCGATCCGCGCCGGCCTGGTCCTGCGTTACGGGCCTTCCCGCCCCTCGACGCGCTGGTAGCGGGCGCGGGTGCCGCGCTCGATCGCCGAGGCGACCAGCGGATCCAGATGCAGCTCGTTCATCACGTATTCGAGCATCTGCAGGATCGGCTGCGTGTGCACCCGGTCCGCCGCCACCACCTCGCAGGCGAGCGTGTAGGCGGTCTCGCGCAGCCGCGGTTCCAGCGCCTGGCGGATCAGCCGCGTCGCATGAGCCAGCCCCTCTTCTTCCCGCAGCAGCGCGACGGCGGCTTCGGTCGCCGCCTCCAGCCGCTCGGAGGAGAAGTGATGGAAGGCGGGCAGGGTCTGGACCAGCGCCGACATCACGCCGATCTCGCGGTCGGTGATGCCGCCATCGGCCGCGGCGACCAGCACCATGGTGCAGACCAGCGCCTCCTGGGGGTCGAGGCCCGTTCGGGCAAGCATCGTCGTCTCCTTTCTGCCTGGCCGCGCTGCGCGTTGCCCGGCCGCTATTGCGCCGGACCGTGCGGGAAGCCGGGTGGGAGATCAAGCGCCGGCGGGCTTCCGCCCCGGGTCGGGCCGGGCGCTTCCGGGGGAAGTGATGATCCCCCGGGCGGGTCCGAGGGGGATCGCCGGCGCGCAGGCGTCCGCCCGGCCACCGCGTCGAGAGGCCGCCGATCCATGCTTCCCGAATCACCGCGGCGAGCGCCTTCCGGGATGTCGTGCGCGGCTCGCGGAAGGGCGTAGCCGCAGTGCCTGCCGCTTCGGGATGCGGACCTGTAGCGTCCCCGGCGCGGCGGCCGTCGCAGACCTTCCGCGGGCGGGATCGGCCTTGAGATCGTCAGGGTTTCTCCGGGCGTAGCCATGGGCGAGCGATCCTGACGAGGACGGGCATGGCGATCCATGTGAGGATCACGACCACGCCGGCCGCGACGAGCCCCGCCTGAACAAGCTTGGGGACGCCTGGTCCGAGGGTGGGCGTGAGAATCGCCCGCACCAGCATGCTGGCGAGCCAGACCGCAATCCAGGTCAGCAAAGCCATCTTCCAGCGCGATGGCATCGGCTCATGACCATCGCGAAACCAGGCTTCGAGCCCGACCAATTGCCGGCGGGTCGACTTGCCTTCGACCATCGGCTCGATGCGGGACAGCCAATCCCTGAAGAGGGGCGTCTCGTAGAAGGCGTCGCGGGCGGCGGCGCCGGCAAAACTTCGCATGATCCCATATTCCGCCGAATCGGAGCCGGGCGGCGGATAGAGACAGTAGACGCCCGTCGCCCCGGGCTCCGCCAGCGACCGACGCGCAAACTCGGTCAGGGCGTGCTCGAACTCCGCCACACGGGATCGGCGCACGCGCAGGGTGATCGCGATATGAACCGGCTCGTCCATGTCCGATGACGCCAACGGCCGCCCTCTCTGGCGCGACCTGAGGAAAGTGGACGGTTCCTGGCTTCGCGTCAGAAACCGCCCGGAACTTTCCCCCGGAACTCTCCCCCGGAACTTTCCAGTCTGTGTTACGTCGCCGCTTCCAGGCGCTGGTGGGAGGCCTGCGTGCTGGCCGCTTCTGCGGGGTCGAGCCGCAACAGTGCGGCGGCGTTTTCCCGCCCGATCTTGCGGCGATCGATCTCACTGATCGGCAGCTTGTCGAACCAGTCGTTCTGTTCCTGCACCGTCTCGTAGGGATAGTCGACGGAATAGAGAATCCGATCCGATCCCACTTCGAGCAGCGTGTCGATGAACGCCTGAGTCCGGAAGTGGCCGGCGGTGGTGATGTAGAAATTCTCGCGCAGGTAGGTGGTGACAGGCTTCTGCTGCTTGCCGCGCACGTCCGCGCTCATGTGACGCAGGCGATGCTCGACGCGTGGCAAAAGGAAGGGAAGTCCCTCGCCCATGTGGCCGAGGATGACCTGGAGCCGCGGAAAACGATCGAACAACCCGCTCAGGATCAGGCGAAGCGTGTGCAATGCCGTTTCGGCGCCGAAGCCCCACGGCGAATCCGCAAGCACTTCATAGCCCTCGTACGCGCGCCGCTGGTTGGGCAACGGGCTGCGGGGGTGCAAGTAGATCGGCACGTCCAGCGCTTCCAGGCGGGCCCAGAAATCCCACACCGGCGCCTCGTCGAGATACTGCGCGGTGTTCATGTCGCCGATGTTCGAATAGCCGTTGATCATCACGCCCTTGAAGCCCAGCGTGGAGACGGTGCGATCCAGCTCGTCGCAGGCGGCGCGCACGTCCTGCAGCGGCAGGGCCGCAAAGCCCAGGAACTGCCGGGGATGCGCCTGCAGAATGAGCGCCAGCTCGTCGTTCATGCGTTTCGCGGTGTCGACCGCGATCCTGCGATCCGGTATGCCCTGAATGCCGGGCTGCGTCAGCGACAGGACCATGCGTTCGATACCGCCGTGATCCATCTCATCAAGCCGAAGCTTGATGTTGCTCAGTCCCTTCTGGACGGACGCAAAGAAGTCCGGAAGGTAGTTGTGCGCCTTGCCGGCTCCGTCGAGCGCGGAGCCGTCCGCGCCATACGCCTCGAAGGATGGCAAATAGAAATGCTCCTCGAGCGCGATTTTGCCCTTCCCGCGTTCGTTCATCTCATTCCCCCCGTCGCTATGACACGCCGGGTGCCTTCACGCCCACGGCGCTACAGGTTCATCACACTTGTGCACGCCAGCATGCGCATAATTGTGCACATGTCAATGCGAGAAGGCTTGAGCGGCGAGGATGTTTGGTGAAACCGCGACGCCTCGAGGGAAGGGGCGGGTGGCGAGGTGTCAGGCCTGACCTCTCATCGCCCGGGCGACGCCGACGACACGCGGGGCACGGTGGGGCGCCCGGCTCAGCAAGTTGTTCTCCTCAGCGATTTTTCCGAGCAGTCGCAGAAGTTCCGCCCGCTCCTTGGGCGTCAACGGGGCGATCGTTCGTTCCTGAGCGTTGGCGACGTCGGTCTGCATCGACGACACGAGATGCAGCCCCTTGGCGGTGATTCTGACGAGCCTGGAGCGTCGGTCACGGTCGGACGGCCGCGTCGTCACCAGGCCTCGCGCCTCCAGATTCCTGACGACGACCGAAACCGTCGTTCGATCGAGCGCCACGGCGCCGCCGATCGTGGCCTTGTCCATCGGAGCCTGGACGGCGAGCGCCGACAGGGTCACATATTGCAGCGGCGTGAGGTCAAACTCCTGACACTCGTCAAGGAAGATCGCCACCGCGATCTGGTGGCAGCGGCGCAGCAAGTGCCCGGGCGTCTCGAGGAACGCTTCGTGTGTTCTGCTATCCGACAGTTTGTTGGCTTTGGCCAAGAGGATCCCGCCGATTCTGTTCATAGGTGTGCGCGTAATTATGCGCATATCACTGCCTACGTTACAATAGGAAGACCGCAATTGCCGACAGCGTGAATCCTGGGCCGCATGGGTGGCGGAATCTGTCGCCGTGTGGCCTCGAGATCAAAGCTCGGTGCGACCGTCAGCGGATTTGGCGGACGCGACATCGACGGACACTGGCGCTTCCTTCCACTCACGCGGAAAGACCGCACGCACCATCAAGACCCGGAATCGAACCCCTGGCCGGCGCCGAGAAAATCGCGCACCTCGGCGACCGCCGCCGCCAGGCCGAGCCGCCGCACCGCGACTCCCGCGGGGAAGGCGGAGAGCAGGCGCGACGGTGTCCGCCGGTCGAGCAGCACGAAGGCGCCGCGATCGCCGGCGCCGCGGATCAGCCGGCCGAAGGCCTGGCGCAGCCGGTGCCGCGCCATCCGGTCGTCATAGCTGCGCGTGTCGCCGCCCGAAAGGTGGATGCGGCGCTCGCGGTGCAGGATGTCGGGCCGCGGCCACGGCACGCGGTCGAACACCACCAGGCGCAGCGCCCGGCCGGGCACGTCCACGCCGTCGCGCATCGCATCCGTGCCGAGCAGGCAGCTCTCGGTCTCGGTGCGGAACACGTCGACCAGGGTCGCATTGTCCATCGCGTCGACATGCTGGGCGAGCAGCGGGATGCCGGCCTCCTCCAGCGCCGGCGCGATGCGCTCATGCACCGCCTGCAGCCGGCGGATGGCGGTGAACAGGCCGAGCGCGCCGCCGCCCGCGGCGAGGAACAGCGCGCGATAGGCAGCCGCCAGCGCCGCCAGGTCGGGGGCCACGTCGACCACCACCATGGCCCTTGTCTGCGCCGCGTAGTCGAACGGGCTCGCGACCGCGGCGCGCAAAGCCGGGCGCGGCAGGTGCACGGCGCCGGTGCGCTGCTCCGCGACCGACCAGGCGGATTCCGCGTCCGTCTCGCCCGCGTCGCGCAGCGTCGCCGAGGTGACCAGCAGCCCGTGCGCCGGCACGGCGAGCGTTGCCGCGAACGGAATGGTGGGATCGAGCCAGTGGCGGTGCAGGCCGACATCGCGCTCGCCGACGTCGGTGCCCGGCGGGGCGCGGCCGGGCGGCGGCTCGCGCCGGTCGAGGCGGAGGAACAGCACGTGGTCGGGGCGGGCGCCGGGCTCCGGTGGCGGGGCGCCGACCGCCTGCAGCATCACCTGCCAGGCGGCCAGCCGGGCGCGGGCGCGCCGAGCAATGGAGCGGTGCAGCGCCTCGATGCGCAGCCGGGTCGGCGTGTCCATCGTCTCCGCCTCGGCCTCGATCCGCGCGGCGAGGCGGGCGGAGAGGGTGGCGAGCGGCTCGGCGATGCGGCCGAGGGCGCGGCCGAGCCGAGCCGCCGCCTCGGGCAGGCCGGGCGCGACCGGGTGCAGGTCGCATTCCAGCCCTGCGCGCGGGTCGGGATCGGCGCCGGCGGTGCGGGCGAGGATCTGGTGGCGCAGCAGGGTGAGGAAGGCCTCGGTCGGGTTCGGCTGGCCGGTGTCGAGCCCGCCCAGCTCCGGCGCCGCGCCGGAGAGGCGCAGCGCCCAGCCGGGCGCCGGCAGGGCGCGGGCGGCGAGCAGGGCCGCGTCGAGCGGCGCCTCCAGCTCCGGCCGGCCGAGGATCAGGTCGTCGAGGCGGCGGCGCAGGCCGCGGGCGCGCGACCGGCCGCCCTCGGCGCCGAGCAGCCAGCGGCGCAGCTCTGCGGTTTCGGTGCCGGAGAGTTCGGCGGCGAAGGCGCCGTCGGCGGCGTCGAACAGATGGTGGCCCTCGTCGAAGACGTAGCGGGTCGGGACATTGTCGTCGTCGAGTCCGCCGCCGAAGGCGGCGGCGTAGGCCGCCTGTGCCATGACCAGGGCGTGATTGGCGACCACGAGATCGGCGGTGCGGGCGCGGCGGATCGTCGTTTCGACGAAGCAGCGCCGGTAATGGCGGCAGGCGGCGTGGATGCATTCGCCCCGCCGGTCGGCCAGCGCGCCGATCGCGGCCGGGCCGAACAGCTCGGCGAACCAGCCGGGCAGGTCGCCGCCCAGCAAATCCCCGTCGCGCGTCGCCAGGGCCCAGCGGGCGATCAGGCCGAGCGGGATGGCGGCCCAGGGCGCGCGATCCGGGACGAGGCTGCCGAGCTGCTCCTCGTAGTTCAGCAGGCAGAGATAGTTCTCCCGCCCCTTGCGCACGACGATGCGGCGGCGGCGCTCGGCCGCCTCCGGATGCAGGCGGGCGAGCTCGGTTTCCACCTGGCGCTGCAGGTGGCGGGTGAAGGTGCTGATCCAGACGGCGCCGTGATTGCGCTCCGCCCAGAGGCTGGCCGGGGCGACGTAGCCGAGCGTCTTGCCGGTGCCGGTGCCGGCCTCGGCGAGCACGGCATGCGGGTGGCCGCGGTGCTCGCGTGGGGCAAAGGCGGCGCTGGCGGCACTGGCGTAGTCGGCCTGGCCCGGGCGCGTCTCCGCGGCGGGGCCGAGCATGGCGGCGAGGCG
>DATJSJ010000272.1:0-32869 GCA_035504175.1 Acetobacteraceae bacterium | reverse complement strand
GGTGTCGAATACCAGCGGCATATCCGGCGCCGTAAGCGGAGCGCGCAGCACGAAGACGGTGCGCTTGCGCGCCTCGATCGGCAGCGCCACGCCGGCCAGCGCCGCGACATGGCCCGATGCCGCGCCGGCGGCGATCACCACGTGATTCGCCTCGATGCGCTCGCCGGCTTCCGTGCACACCGCGGCGATCGCGTTGCCGGCGCGCTCCAGGCCGGTGGCTGCATCGTGCAGGAAGCGCGCGCCGCGCCGGATCGCCTCCGCTCGCACGGCGCGCAGCAGCGCGTAGGCGTCGAACCAGCCCTCATGCGCGAGTCCGTACGTGCCAGCGGCGAGGTCGTCCACCGCGAGCCACGGATAGCGCTTCGCCAGCGCGGTGGGATCGAGCCATTCGACGCTGGCACCTTCCGCGAGCTGCATGACGTGGCTCTCGCGCAGCGTCTCGACCGCAGCCGGGCCGGCGAGCGTCAGATAGCCGCGCCGCACCAGGCCGATATCGTGCTCGCGCTGCAGCGTCTCGAGGAAAGCAGCGCCGAACAGCGACATGCGCACGTTCACCGCCAGTGTGAACTGGGTGCGGATCGAGGCGGCGGAGAGCGTGGTGGAGGCGGTGCGATAGGTCGGATCGCGTTCCAGCACGACGATTTCGCCGACGTAGCCGCGCTCAGCCAGGAACCAGGCGGTACAGCTCCCGACGATGCCACCGCCAATGATGACCGTGCGGCCGCTCACCGTGCGGGTGCCTTTCCCTTGCTCGGGGCGAAGGCAGTCGCCTTCGACACCGTCGAAGGCGACCATTGCTGTTGGCCATGGGCCTGCAGCGCTGTCAAGGCTGCGCGCTCTGCGCGCACCGCGCGAAGCGCGGCTTCGGCCTTGACAGCGCCGCAGGCCCATGGCGTTCGCTTGAGGTGCGCGAGCCCGTTGTTGCGCGCGCCTCCGGCGCGACGGTGTCGAGCGCGCAGTGATGCGCGCTCCGCCGAGAGAGAATTGCGAGATGGCAGCGGCCTCACCCGGCTTCCTGCATCACCCAGCGCGTCAGCACCGCGCAGGCAGCGGCGAAATCCTCGCGCCGCATCGCCTCGCGCGGGTTGTGGCTGCCGTTCTGGTTGCGCACGAACAGCATCCCGGCCGGAATGCCGGCCGCGATGAAGGACGCCGCGTCATGACCGCCGCCGGACGGCATCGACCGCGCCGGGATGCCGAGCGATCGCGCCGCCGCCTTCAATCCCGCCTGCACGCCCGCATCCATCGCGCAGCCTTCGGCACCGCTCTCCGGCCCGAGCTCGAAGGTAACGCCGCGTCGCGCCGCGATCTCCGCGACCAGCCGGTCGAGCGCGCCGCGCAGCGCATCGACGCTGTCCGGGTCGGTACTGCGCAGATCGAGCTGAAACCGCGCCTCGCCGGCGATCTTGGTGAAGCCGGCCGCCTCGCCGGTGGCGAGCACGCAGAACGTACAAACCAGCGCGTGACCTTCCGCCTCCAGCTCGGCCCACGCCTCGTCCAGCCGGAAAGCGAGCTCCGCCGCAGCGATCGCCGCATCGCGCCGCAGCGCCCGCGGCACCGCGCCGGAATGCCCGTACTCGCCCTGCACCCGTGCCGCCCGGAACCGGCGCGATCCCGGAGTCGCGGTCACGATCCCGACCGGGATTTCCGCCGCATCGAGCACCGGCCCCTGCTCGATATGCAGCTCGACAAAGGCGGCGACGGTGTCCGGTCCGAGGCTGCGCCGCCCGGCGCGAACCGCCTCCGGGTCGAACCCCTCCTCGCGCATGTGCTCGGCCAGGGTGCGGCCGGTGTCGAGCCGCCGCACGCCGAGCGCATCCGGCGGCAGGATGCCGAGCGCGGCCCGGCTGCCGGGGAAGCTGAACGGGAACCAGGACCCCGCCTCCTCGGCCCGGATCGCCAGCACGGTCAGGTCGCAGCGCGGCACAATCTCGGCGCTCCGCAGCCCTGCGGCAACCGCGAGCCCGGCCAGCACGCCCGCGGCGCCGTCGTAATTGCCGCCCTGCCGCACGCTGTCGAGATGACCGCCCAGCACGATCCGCTTCGCCGCCCGGTCCCGTCCCGGCAGCGTCATATGCAAATTGCCGGCGTGGTCCGGCCGCACTTCGAGCCCGAGCGCGGCCGCGGCCTCGCCCACCAGCGCATGCGCCATCCGCTCGCCTGGCCCATACGCCTCCCGCGTCACCCCCTCGCCATCGCGGCTGCGCGCGGCCAGTGCGGCGAACAGGCGCTCGGCCAGCGCGAGATCGGGCTCCGGGGTCAAGGCCATGGCGCGGCACCCTGCCAAGCGCCCCCGGTTTCGGCAACGGGCTTCCGCCCCGCCGGGACCGCGGCCATGATGCCCGCCCTCACGAACCGAAGGAGAGCGCGGTGCCACCACGCCTCGTCGTTGCGCGGCCGGTGCCGCCAGCCGTCACCGAACGCGCCCAGCGCGAATTCGATGCGCTCGTCTCCGATGACCGCGACCTCGATCTCGAGGAGGTGCTGGCGCGGTTGCGCGAGCACCGCGCCGACGCGCTGTTCTTCTCCTCCAACCTCAAGCTCGACGCCGCGGCGATCACACGCATCCCGGAGCACGTGCGCATCGCTGCGACCTGCAGCGTCGGCTACGAGCATGTCGACGTTCCGGCGGCGAAGGCGCGCGGGCTGATCGTCACCAACACGCCGGACGTGCTGACCGACTGCACCGCCGATCTGACCATGCTGCTGCTGCTCGGCGCCTGCCGCCGCGCTGGCGAGTACGGCGCGATTATGCGCGAGGGCTGGGGCCGCTCCTTCGGGCTCAAGCACATGCTCGGCCTGCGCGTGAGCGGGCGCCGGCTCGGCATTCTCGGCATGGGCCGCATCGGCCGCGCGGTCGCCCAGCGCGCCCGCGGCTTCGATATGACGATCCTTTACAGCAATCCGCGCCGCCTGCCGCCGGAGCTGGAGCAAGGTGCGCGCTGGTTCCCCACGCTTGCGGAGATGCTGCCGCACTGTGAGATCCTGACCCTGCACGCCCCTGGCGGACCGGGCACCGAAGCGATCATCAATCGCGACACGCTGGCACGGCTGCCACCCGGCGCGGTGCTGGTGAACGCCGCCCGCGGCAGCCTGGTCGACGAGGAGGCCCTGATCGAGGCGCTGCGATCGGGTCGCCTCGCTGCCGCCGGGCTCGACGTGTTCCGCGGCGAGCCGCATTTCGACCGCCGCCTGGCGGCGCTGCCGAACGCCTTTCTCACCCCGCACATGGGCAGCGCCACGGTCGAGACCCGCAATGCCATGGGCTTCCGCGCGCTCGATAACATCGCCGCGGTGCTGGGCGGCCGGCCGCCGATCGACCCGCTCTGGCGCTGAGCGAACGCGGGCACCGGTGGGCAACGCGTCCCGCGGGGCCTACATCACCACGGCGGGGCGCGGCCCCGCCCACAGGGAGCGCCGCATGCTGTTCGACTTCGCCGGTCTCGAGCCGCGCAACCGCTACAAGCTGCTGGTGTCGACCATCGTCCCGCGGCCGATCGCCTGGGTGGTCTCGCAGGACGAGCAAGGCCGGCGCAACGCCGCGCCGTTCTCCTTCTTCAACGCCTTCGCGCAGGAGCCACCGCTGATCTGCATCGGCATCGGCGGACGCGATTCCGGCGCCGCCAAGGACACGGCGGAAAATATCCGCGCGACCGGCGAGTTCGTGGTGAACCTGGTCTCCGAGGACGTCGCGCCGAACATGAACGTGACCGCCATCGATTTCGGTCCTGGCGTCGACGAACTGGCAGAGGCCGGGCTGGCGACGGCGCCCTCGGTCCGCGTCCGTCCGCCGCGCATCGCCGCGAGCCCGGTCGCCATGGAGTGCGAGCGGCTGCAGATCATCGACCTGCCGGAGGAGCGTGCGCTGGTGCTCGGCCGCGTCGTGGCGATGCACGTGCGCGATGACGCGGTTCTCGACGCCGCGCGATGCACCATCGACACGCCGCGCCTGGGCCTGATCGGTCGCATGCACGGCCGCGGGTGGTACGCCCGGACCTCCGATCTTTTCGACATGCCGCGGCTGACGCTGGCGCAGCACAAAGCGCGCGCCGCCGAGTAGGAAGCGGGCCGGAACCGCCGCGGACCTGGGGTGCGCCTGCTATCGCCGCTACGCGACGGCGCGGTCGCGCTGCTCTGGGGAGCGCTGTCGCTCTCCGCCCTCGGCGACCAGCTCTACACCGTGGCGCTGACCTGGATCGCAGTCCAGGTGTTCGGCGCCGCCGCGGGCTACCTCAACGCACTGGGTGCCGCCTGCGTGCTGCTGACCGCGCTGCTCGCCGGCCATTGGGCGGATGGCTGGGAGCAGCGACGCGCCATGATCGGCGCCGACCTGGTCCGCGCCGCGGTGCTGGCAGTCGTGGTCGCGGCCTGGGCCGCGATCGGCCACCCACCAGCCACCGGCCTGATCATCGCAGTCGCCGTGCTGGCCGGCGGCCAGGCGGTCTTCCGACCGGCGCTGCAACGCCTGCTGCCGGCGCTCACCCCCGATCGCGAGATGCTGCCCGCCGCCAACGCGCTGTTCGACGCGACCGACCGGATCGCGCGGCTGCTCGGGCCCGGGCTGGTGGGCCTGCTCGCCGCCTTCCTGCCGGCGATGCATTTTCTCTCGCTCGATGCCGCGAGCTTCGTGCTCTCGGCCGCGGCACTCCTCGCGATCGGGCGGCTGCGGGCATTGCCGGCGCTGCGCCGCGCAGGGGTAGACGGGCGGGGGCTGCGCGGCATCGGCCGCGGCTTCGCGGTGCTGCATCGGCATCGCCTGCTCGGCTTCTGCCTCTGGACCGGCGGCGTGGTGATCGGCACCTGGTTTGCCGCGTTCTTCCTCGCCCTGCCGCTGCTGATCGCACGCCATGGCATCGAGGGACCCGGTGGCAGCGGGCTCGGCGCCTACGGCCTGGTGCTTTCCGCCTATGGCTGCACCAACCTGCTGTCCAACTTGGCGATCGGCGGGCGGCAACTGCCGGCGCACCCGGCACCGCTGATTTTCACCGGCACGGTGGTGCTTGGCACCGGCACGCTGGTGGTCGCGCTCGCCGCGGCGCTGCCGGTGCCGCCTGGCTGGCTGCTGCCCGCGCTGGTGCTCGGGGCCGGGGTTTCGGCGATCGGCGGCCCGATGGAGGACATCCCGCTCGCGGTGCTGCGCCAGACCGAGCTGCCGCTCGGCGACGTGCCGGCGGCGATGCGCGCCGTGCTGGTGGTGAACAATGCCGGGCTGCTGGTCGCCATGGCGGTGGCGCCACCCTTGCTCCAGATGCTGCCGCTCGGGGTCGTGGTCGCCGGCTGCGCGCTGGCGATGATTGCGGTGGGGGTCGCCGGTTTCATTCGCTTCGCCGGGAGCGCGGCGCAGACGGCCGCACCATGATGCCGGGTCGGCCATCATTGCAGCGACGGCATGAGACCGTCTAAGTAGGATCCGAGCGCCGGGACGCCGGAGGCACGGGGCGGCTTCGCTTTGGCGCGTGAATCGACTGCTCGGACGAGCGACGATGCGCCGGCTTTCCGTGCAAGCCGGCACCCGGCCATGATGCTGCTGGTGGAAGCTCCGAAGGCGGCAGTCATCGTCTGAAAGCAACGGGCTGGATCGGGCCGGTTGGAACGATCACGGTCCGGCCAGGAGTCGCCACGTCACACGCCCGATGGCGCGGGTCATCCCTGCCCCGATTCACGCCTCCGATGCAAAGCCACTGCCAAGGCGGCCAGACACCGACGGGAGGTTCCCATGAACAGCGCTGAAGCGCGCGGCGATGCCGCAAGCGGGGCCCGCACGACGCCACGGGCCGACATGAAGCTCGAGGTTGCCGTCATTCCGGTATCGGACGTAGACCGCGCCAAGCAATTCTATGGCGACCTCGGATGGCGGCTCGACGCCGACATCAAGGGGGACGGGTTCCGCGTGATACAATTCACGCCGCCCGGTTCGCCGTGCTCGATCATCTTCGGCGCCGGCGTGAAGCCGGGTTTCTATCTCGTCGTCTCCGACATCATGGCGGCGCAGGCGGAGCTGGTTGAGCGCGGTGTCCGGGCGAGCGAGGTCTACCACTACGATGACCGGCGCGTCCGGGTGAGCGGCCCGGAGCCGAGCCGGCGCAGCTACGCCTCCTGGGCCTCGTTCAGCGACCCCGCCGGCAACAGCTTCCTGCTGCAGGAGGTCACCCGGAGATTGCCGGGGCGCGTGGAGGAGGGCGCGACGACATTCGCCTCGTCGACGGAGCTCGCATCGGCACTCCGACGCGCCGCCGCCGCGCATGGCGAGCACGAGAAGCGGGCCGGCGGCGCGCGCGATGCAAACTGGCCCGACTGGTACGCCGACTACATCGTCCGGGAACAAGCCGGGAAAGACCTCCCGTCATGAGCAGCGGCGGCTTTCACGTCGTGGCGACGGCGCCCACCACCGCAGCTCCAGCCATGAACGATCTGGGTCGGCCGGCGTGACATTCCTGCAACCATCGCGGTGCCGCAATCGCCGGCGCCGCCATGGCTGCAATCGGCTTTTGTTGTAGTCTGACGTTCACGCGGCATTCGCGCCGCCCGGGACGGATGCAAGCGGCGGAATGCGGCGTCATCCGGTCCGGTCGCTGGCCGGGGAGACAGGGAGGAAATGACGGGCACTCGACTGTTGGCGTTCGCCCTGTCCGCGGCGCTGGTCATGCCGGTTCCGGCACCCGCCGCCGCGCCGCCGCCATCCAGCGCGCCGGCCGCGGTGCAGACCGAACCGGGCGCCGACGCGTTCAGCACCGAGCAGCTCGATGCGCTGCTGGCGCCGATCGCGCTCTACCCGGACACCCTGCTGACCCAGATGCTGATGGCCTCGACCTACCCGGTGCAGATCGTCCAGGCGGCACGCTGGCTGGATAATGAGGCCAACAAGAAACTCACCGGCGATGCCCTGGTGAAGGCGCTGGAGAGCCAGTCCTGGGATCCGAGCGTGAAGTCACTGGTCCCCTTCCCGCAGGTCATCGCCACGATGAGCGACCATGCCGACTGGACGGAGCAGCTCGGCTACGCCTTCGCCAACCAGCAGGCC
Source organism: Acetobacteraceae bacterium (assembly GCA_035504175.1). Classification (GTDB taxonomy): domain Bacteria; phylum Pseudomonadota; class Alphaproteobacteria; order Acetobacterales; family Acetobacteraceae; genus DATJSJ01. The sequence goes on along the minus strand of DATJSJ010000272.1, from coordinate 25,848 downwards.
GATGTCCTTGCCTCCGTGCAGCGGCTGCGGCTGCAGGCGCAGGAGGCGGGGACGCTGAAATCGAATGATCACATGGTGGTCAGGACGGAGCCGGCTGCGGCTCCCGCCCCCACCGCGCCGCCGGCCGTCGCGCCCGGGCCCGCGCCGGGGGCCGCCGCCCCGACCGAGGCCACCGACCAGACGCTTGCGGCCGAAGGTGCCCCGCAGACGATCTATATCGAGTCGTCGAACCCCCAGGTGGTGTACGTGCCGAGCTATAATCCGACGACCGCCTATGGCACGTGGCCCTACGCGTCCTATCCTCCGGTCGCCTGGCCGCCGCCGCCCGGCTACGCGGTCGGCAACGCCCTTCTGACCGGCCTCGCCTTCGGCACCGGTATCGCCATCACCGCAGGGCTCTGGAATCTCGGCACCGCGAACTGGGGCCGCGGCTATGCCAACGTGAACGTCAATCGTTACAACCAGATCAACGTCAACCGCACCCAGATCCAGTCCGACCGGTGGCAGTCGGCGCGAGCCAACGGCATGGCCGCGCGCCCGGCACGGTCGCCCGGTGGACCGGTCGGGCGCCCCGTGCGGAGCCAGGGGCTGCCGGCGAACGCGATCGGCCGGCCTTCGGTCCGGGTTCCGGCCTCGGCGGTGAACCGGCCGGAGCGACCTTCTGGGACCAACCGGCCGAAGCTCGGCACCGGCGGGACGCCAGGACAACGCCCGGGTGGTGCCGGGCGGCCGGCCCAGCGCCCGGGCGGCGGCCAGAACCTCGCGGGTCGGGGCGGCGCCGGCCAGGGAGCAGCGAATCGACCGGGGGCCGGTCAGCGCCCCGCGCAGCGCCCGGGCGGCGGCCAGAACTTCGCCGGTCGGCCCGGTGGGGGCCAGGTCGCGAATCGGCCGAGTGCCGGCCGCCCCGCCACCCGGCCAAGCTACAATCAGGGTGCGCTCAGTGGCATGCGGGACGGCAATCAAGCGCGGAATTTCGGCGCCCGCGGCGCGCAGAGCCGGCAGATCCAGCGTGCCGACCGCGGCGGCGGCGCTTGGGCCGGCAATCGGGGAGGCGGCGGCGTGCGAGCCGGCGGCGGCGGCGGTGGCGGCCGCGCTCCTCGCGCGCATCGACGCTGACGGGACCATGCCAATGACATCCTCCTTCCGTTTCGCCGCCGCGTCCGCCCTGGTCCTGCTGGCAATCCCCTCGCTCGCGATGTCGGCCGGCGGCGCGCTCGCCGCCGAGACCGGCACGACCGCCGGGCCGGTCGAACACAGAAGCTTTGCCACCCCCGATGATGCGGCCGCGGCGCTGGTTGCCGCCCTGAAGGCGGGCGGCGGTGCCGAGCTGCAGGCCGTGCTGGGGCCCGGGGCCGAAAAACTCGTCAACTCGGGCGATCCCACCGAGGACCGGAACAACCGCAACCGGTTCCTCACCGCCTATGCCGAGAAGCACTCGCTGGTGCAGGAAACGCCGGACCAGGTGCGGTTCGTGGTGGGCGAGCACGACTGGCCCCTGCCGATCCCGATCGAAAAGACCGATGGGCACTGGCAATTCGACGCGACCGAGGGCGCCCAGGAGATCGTCGACCGGACGATCGGACGCAACGAGATCGCCGCGATCCGCACCTGCCTCGCCTATGTCGACGCGCAGCAGGATTACTACGAGCGCAGCTCCGACCTGGCGAGCGGTGCGCGCTACGCGCAGCGCCTGATCAGTTCTCCCGGCCGCTACAACGGGCTCTACTGGCCGGCGGAGGCCGGCGAGCCGGAGAGCCCGCTCGGTCCATTGGTCGATCAGGCGCGAGACGAGGGCTACCCGGGGGAATTCATCTCCGGCCATCCGGCGCCGTACCAGGGCTATTTCTTTCGCATCCTCAAGCAGCAGGGCCCCGACGCCACCGGGGGCGCCAAGGATTATGTCGGCAAGGACGGGCTGATGTCCGGCGGCTTTGCGCTGGTGGCGTGGCCCGCGCGGTATGGCGCGTCCGGCATCATGTCATTCCAGGTGAACCAGGACGGGATCGTCTTCCAGAAGGATCTCGGCCCGAGCACCGCAGCGCGAGTGAAGGCGATGACCGCGTTCAACCCGGATCTCTCCTGGGCACGGGTCGAGGTCGAGGCCGGCAAATAGCGATCAGCCGCCGGCGCGCGGCGCGGCCACCGGCGCGGCGCGAGGCTCTAACCCCCGGTCACCGCTGGGCGCGCTTGCATTCCGCTCCCGCGCAGCAACCGGATCCTGTCGCGCGACGACGGACCCAGTCCTTGGCGCGGTTCGAGCCGCGACGCCGTTCCGCAATGGAACGGTGCAGGCAATGCAGGGCGATCCTTGCGATATCCACCTTCCGGTCAGGCGGTGCCTGTCTGCCGGCGCACCCGTGTGCGGATTCGGGACCACGCCGCCGCGGAAACCTCGAAGAGGTGCGCGTGAAGCTCATTGTCGCGACCTATGGCACCGAGGGGGATGCACGCCCGTTCGCGGCGCTGTGCCGCGGCTTGATGGATGCCGGACACGACGCGCGACTGCTCGCCGACGCAGCGACACTCGGCAGCGCCCGCTCGCTCGGCGTGCCGACGACTGCGCTCGCCGGCGATATTCGCGGCACGCTCGGTGCGGACCACGCCATCACCGGCGTCATCTGCAAGGGCGGCGGCTTCAATGCGACCGCGCGTGCGCTGGCGAGGATCGCCAATGAGACCGCCGGATCCTGGCTGCGCACCATCGTCGAGGCCGGCGAAGGCTGTGACGCGATCCTGGTGGCGGGGCTCGCCGCGTTTGTCGGCCTATCCGCGGCCGAACACCTGGGCATCAGGGGCATCGGCGGTGGCATGATCCCGATCACGCCGACCGCCGCCTTCCCTTCGCCGTTCCTTCCGCCCGGATGGGTGCCGCGCATGCTCAATCGCGCCAGCCACCGCTTCGTCAACGGCATGCTGTGGAAGGCATTCCGCGACAAGACCAACGCGGCGCGCGCGATGTTCAAGCTGCCGCCGCGTCGGGCGGTATGGACCGACCGCCCGATGGTTTACGGCGTCTCGCCACGCCTGCTGCCCCGGCCTGCCGACTGGCCGGCGAATGTACATCTGTGCGGACAGTGGCTCGCGCCGAGCCCGGCCTGGATTCCGCCGCCGGCACTGGCGCATTTTCTCGCCGCCGGGGAAGCCCCGATCTACATCGGCTTCGGCAGCATGACCGGCTTCGACACCGCACGGCTGCTCGATGCGTTGGTCGAGGCGATGGCGGGTCGACGTGCGCTGCTCAATCCCGGCTGGAGCGGGCTCGATCCGAAGGCACTTCCGGAGAATTTTCTTGCCATCGGCGACGCGCCGCACGACTGGCTGCTGCCGCGCACCGCAGCGGCGATCCACCACGGCGGCTCGGGCACCTCGCACTCCGCTGCGCGCGCCGGCGTGCCTTCCATTGTCACCCCATTCGCCGCCGACCAGTTCTTCTGGGCGGAACGCCTGCGCCTGGCCGGCGTCGCGCCCGCCGCCGTGGATGGCCGTCGGCCGCGCGCCGAGGCATTCTCCAGGGCTCTCGACTTCGCCGCCGCTGCCCCGGTGCGACATCGCGCCCGCGCGCTGGGCGAGGCGATGCGCGCGGAGGATGGCGTCGCCGATGCGTTGTCGGCGCTCGAGCGCATCGTGGCAGGCTGACGCTCCGCCCCCTTGATCCACCCGTTCTTCCCCACCCACCAGCGCCGCGGACGCGCCGCGCCGGTCAACGCCCCAATCGCCAGAAAGTCGGGTCGTCGTGAACGACGTCCATAGGCACCGCCCGATGCCCCGTCCGGCACCCGCCAACCCTGTTCAGCGGGATTTCCCCGGGGGTCAGGTCAACCGCCGCTGACCGCGGCGACCACCAGAAGCTCCACGCCGGCAGTGAGGGCCGAGTCGAGGCAGGCGCGCTCGCCGTCGACGAAAATCTTGATGTGCCGGCGGATCGCCGGGCGGGAATCGCAGATCCGGTCGCGCAGGCCCGGCCAGCTTGCGTCAAGCGCCGCCATCGCGTCGCGCACGCTCGCAGCGCGTAGCACGATTTCCCGCGGACAGCCGGGGAACAGCGCAACCAGCGCCGCCGGCAGCACGACCGTGACCGCCGGCGCGGCCAGCTCGGCGCTCAGTGCGACACCACCATCGTCTCGACCGACGAGATCGGCGGCAGGTGTTGTGCCACGCATCGCCAGCTCTCGCCCTCATCGGCGCTGGCGTAGAGCGCGCCGCCGCTGGTACCGAAATAGACCCCCGCCGGCTCCAGCGCATCGGTCGCCATCGCCTGGCGCAGCACGCAGAAGAACGCGTTCTCCTGCGGCAGGCCGTGCCGCAGATCCTGCCAGCTCGCGCCGGAATCGCGCGTGCGCCAGACGGCCGCCCGTCCCTCCGGCACATAGCGCCCCTCGGTCGCACCGTTCAGCGGCAGCAGATACAGCGTCCCCGGATCGCGCGGATGCGCCGCCGCCGGGAAGCCGAAATCCGAGGGCAGCCCGGCCTCGATGCTCTGCCACTGCCGGCCGCCATCATCGCTGCGGTACATGCCGCAGTGGTTCTGCTGGTACAGCCGCTCCGGCATGCCCGGCGCCATCACCACGCAGTGCACGCACTGTCCGTGCTCGGGATAGCGCTGGCCCTCGGGCATGAAATCGGCCCGCGTGCCGCGATTGCGCGCCTCCCAATTCGCCCCGCCATCGGCGGAGTGGAACACACCGGCGGTGGAGATCCCGACCCAGAGCTGCGCTGGATCATCGGGATGCGGCACAAGCGAGTGCAGGATCAACCCGCCCCCGCCCGGCTGCCAGTGCGGCCGGGACGGATGCGCCTGCAATCCGCCGACCTCCTGCCAATTCTGGCCACCGTCCGCACTGCGGAACAGCCCGGCCGGCTCGACGCCGGCATAGAGCGTGTCGTGGGCCGCGGCGAGGCTCCACACCGTCTTGATCGGCTCCGTCCCGGGTGCGGTGGCGAGTCCGGCGCTGGAATGCGTCCAGGTCTCGCCGAGATCCGGCGACGACCACACCGCCGGGCCGAACCAGGCATTGCCGCCGGCGGCGTGGATCGCACCGGTCGCCGGATCGGCGATCATGTGCTGGATCGGCCAGGCGGCGCAGAACGGGCCGCGCAGGGCCCAGTCCTGTCGGTCCGGGCCGCTCTCGGCGATGAAAGCGCCCTTGCGGGTGCCGATCAGGAGCAGGAGACGTTCGGCCATGCCGTCCTCCCAGGCGCTATGCGCGCTTGCCGACCAGGGCGAACATCCCGCCCTGCGGGTCGCGACCCTGGATGATCCAGTCGCCGCCCGGCACCTGCATCGGCCCGTTCAGCACCGCCCCGCCCGCCTCGCCGACCTCGGCCACCGCCGCGTCGATGTCCGGGACCATGAAGTAATACAGCCAGTACGGCACCGGCTCGGCCGGTGGCTTGGTGAACATGCCGCCGAACGACTGGCCGTCCAGCCCGAAGATCTGGTACGTGCCCATCGGGCCCATATCCATCGTCTGGAGCTTCTCCCAGCCGAACATCGCGGCATAGAACGCGAAGGCCGACGGGCCGTCCGCGGCGTGCAGTTCGTGCCAGGCGCCGTGGCCGGGCGTGCCTGGGGCCGCCGGCGGAGTCGGTGCCGGACGCGACGGCGTGAACAGCACGATGCGCGCGCCCTGCGGATCGGCCACGACGGCGAAGCGCCCGACCTCCGGGATGTCGGTCGGCGGCACGAACTGCCGCGCGCCGAGCCCCGTCGCCTTCACCGCCGCGGCGTCGACGTCCTCGACGCCGACGTAGCCGACCCAGAGCGGCGGCGCGCCCATCTGCCGCATCGGTTCCGGCTGCGCCATCAGCCCGGCGACATGGGTCTCGCCGACCGTGAACAGCGTGTAGGCCATGGTGGGATTGCCGGCGTCCCGTGCGCCCCAGCCGATCACCCGGCGGTAGAAGGCCTCGGCGGCCGCCGGATCAGTGGTCATCAGCTCATACCAGACGAACCGGCCGGAAAAGCTCGACATGCCGCTTGCTCCCTTTGGCGTGCGCCGGCGCTGCCGGCCTTGACATTTACGTTGATATCAACACTATTCGCGGGTGTCAAAGCGCGACGCATTACCGTTTGCCGTCACGCTCGAGGTCCGCGACTCCTGCCTATGTCTGCATGTGCAGCGCGCGGCGCGGGCGCTTGCGCGGCGCTATGACGAAGCGCTGCGTCCGGTCGGACTGACCAGCGGCCAGTTTTCGCTATTGATGTCGCTGAACCGGCCCGAGCCGCCGCGGATGGGCGAAGTTGCCGATCTGCTGGCGATGGATCGCACCACTCTGACGGCCAATGTCAAACCGTTGCAGCGGCGCCGGCTGGTCGAGGTGCAGATCGATGCAGCGGACCGGCGCGGGCGGCTGCTCGCGCTGACCCCCGCCGGGCGGGCGGTGCTGACCGCGGCGATGCCCGCCTGGCGGCAGGCGCAGGCGGCGCTGCATCGGGCGCTCGGCGGCGTCGATCCGGCCGTGCTGTGCGACGCGCTGCAGGCGATTTCGTGATCTGAGCCACGCCGCGGTCCGGGCGAGGGCGGGTCGCGGTCATCCCGCAACGACGCGGCGCTGGCGGCGAGCGCCCGACCGCGTCTGACGATCTCATCAACCGCTCATGAAGCGGCACGGGGCTGCGGCCTGGATCGCGCCCGATCCGGCAAGTTGCACCCGGTATGGCTCGACTCACAGCGGTCCTGAACAGCGACGCCGCACTCTCAGTGCAGGTCGTTCACAACAGCGAAGGCACGGTTCATGTCCGGATCGCAGGCAGAAATGGACTCATTGGGGGTCCTCAACCAAGGCTGGGGCATCTGCGGCTTCACCAGCAGCTTCTACGCCGTGTACGCGCAGAATCCCGGAATACGCGGGCTGGTGATCAACGCCGCCATCCCCACCCGCGTGCTGGCCGATATCAAGACGTACCTGGTCGGGCTGAAAGCCGCCGGCAACACCAAACTGCTGCAGGAGATCGAGGCGTTCACCCGGACCTTCGGCGTCGTCGGCAAATGCGATTTCGGGAAATTCACCATCGACACGTATATCGAGCGCATCAACGGCATCAACGGCAAGAGCGATGCCCAGCTCACCGGCGACGCGAATTTCTCGATCGCCATGCCGCCCCAGGCGGTGGCCGACTATCTGACCGACATATGGCAGGCCGAATGCGACCTCGAAGTGGTCAACGGCGGGTCCGGCGGTGTCGCGGACGGCATCATCGGCGTCACCAAGGGCACGATGCAGATGTATGACGGCTTGTGCCACTACATGTACCGACGCGGCAACAACATCTACAGCTGGGGCCAGGTCTTCAACAGCGTGGCAGCCGCCAACAAGGACTTCCGCGTCTGTCGCGTGATTAAGATCAAGCAGTTCAAGCAAGGCGCCTAGACCAACCTGCGCCGCCTGCCTGGCCGCCAGGATTCCGTTGCGTTGCCAGTTCGATTTCGGCAGATTGGCCTCCCATAAGGGAGGCCCTGCCATGACCGACGCTGCCTCGCGCCGCCGCCGATCCATCCCAGGATTCCTGCTGTGGATCGTCGCGCCGGTCGCCCTCGCCTGCGTTACCGCGGGCCATGGCGCCTTCGCGCAGACGCTTTATCGCGCTCGCGGCAATACGATTGGATGCGTCAACCCTCGGGCGACACAGGCCCTGACCTCCAACGATCCGCGGCGATACGATCCCAACTGGGTCGCTTACGTGATGAGCGACGGAAGGTGCGCCCGGATTACGCCCGCCAGCCGGTGGACACTCCTCGCGCGCAGCGGCGGCACGGTGCTGATGCGCAATGTCGTGCCGGGGACCGGGGCGGAATTCTACGTCCCGCGCTGGGCAATGGCCGCGCTGGCGCCGAACCCGCCGCACGCCGCGGTCGCGGCGCCGCGCCCGTCGGAGTTGCCTCCTATCCCGGAGTATTGGGATCCCGCAGGCACAGCCGCTGCGGCCTTCACCGGTATCGTCACGTTCAAGCCCGACACGATCACCTTCGAGAACGGCCAGTCATTGCCGCTGAGCCCGGACGGAACGGTGCCGTACGCCGACGAGGGCGGCCGCGGCGTCGCCAGCATCTACAGGGTCACTCCGCCGGCCGATCCGCCTCTCCTGAACGGCGACAAGCTTTGCAGCGGACGCGGGATCGCCTTCCTGCTCGTGCGCCATATGAACAGCTTCGGCGACAAGATGGTCCAGCTCAACGCTTTTGCCGGTCCCAATTTCGGCAAGGACGCGAAGGATGGCTGCGGCCGGCTCGCCTATTTCCCGTCGACCGCCGCCGCCGAGGCGGCGCACCGGGTTGCCAGGACCAGCGGCCCCGACGATCACGATGGCGGGCAGTATTGCAAAACGGGCTACAGCCACAGCTACGACATGCTGCTGGTCCGGGTTGACCAGGATGGCAAACTTGCTTTCGGATTCGAGGAACTCACCGGAGCAGGGAACAGCATGTCGGTGGCCGGTGTCGCCTCGGTCGCTCCCGGGGGATGGGAATATCGGGAGAACATCAACGCGCCGGATCCGGACCAGCGGTGCCAGCTCGATTTCTCGCGGAACGCCACAGGCGATTGGACGATCTCGACCGCCGACGGTGCACGGTGCGAGTCTTATGCGGGGCATGGGGCCGGGCTGTACGGATCGGATGCGTTCCCGGCGCATTCGCGGGTCGGCCCTGCTCCTGCCAAGGTCGACATGGATGCATTGAATCACCTCGGATGCTGACGTCCGCCAGCGGACCCAACCTCCCGACCGGAACAAGCTTGGGCCCGCGGCGGCCACCGAGCGGCCGCAACGACAGTGCCTCTGCTGTCGCCTTTACGCCCCGCCCGACGATCGCGCGAGCGGTAATCCCGCAACGTTGCGATCAGCCCGCAGCCGCCTGCCGCTCCGGCCTGTTCTCCACCAGCGCCAGCAGCGTCTCCAGCCGATCCGCCTCCGCCGCCGGCTTGTCAGTGCGAATGCGCGCCACGCGCGGAAAGCGCAGGGCCACACCGGATTTGTGCCGGTTGGAGAGCTGCGCCGCGTCGAACGCAATCTCCAGCACCAGGCCGCGCTCCACCTCCCGCACCGGGCCGAACCGGTTCACCGTGTGATTGCGAATCCAGCGGTCGAGAAACAGCAGCTCCGCATCGGTGAAGCCGAAATAGGCCTTGCCGACCGGCACCAGCTCGCCCGAAACCGTCCACAGCCCGAACGTGTAGTCGGAGTAATAAGAACTGCGCTTGCCGTGCCCGCGCTGTGCATACATCATCACCGCGTCGATCGTCAGCGGATCGCGCTTCCACTTCCACCACAGCCCGCGTGGCCGCCCCGGCACATACGGGCTGTCGCCGCGCTTCAGCATCAGCCCCTCCATCGACGCCGCCCGCGTGCCGTCGCGGATCGCCGAGAGCTGCTCGATGCTGTCGAACGCAACCAGCGCCGAAAGGTCCATGCGCGGCGGCCCGACGCGCGCGAACCAAGCCTCCAGCCGAAAGCGCCGCTCGTCGAAGGCAAGCGGGCGCACATCCTCCTCGCCCTCGAACAGCATGTCGTAGAGCCGCACCTGCACCGGGAAATCGCGCAGCATCCTGGCACCAGGCTGCTTGCGGTTGAGCCGTTGCTGCAGGTCGGAGAACGGCGCCACGACACCGTCGCGCACCACCAGCAGCTCGCCATCGAGCACGCCGCGGAACGCCATCGCCTCGATGATCTCCGGGAAGGCGTCGGAGATATCGTCGGCGCCGCGCGAATAGAGCCGCCGCCCGCCGGGCGTTGCGACGAGCTGGACGCGAATGCCGTCCCATTTCCACTCCGCCCGGAACGCCGCCGCGTCGAGCGATGCGAGGTCCGGCGGCTCCAGCGGATGCGCCAGCATCGGCGGGCGAAACACCGGCGCATCCGCCGGATCGGGCTTCGCCGCGCGCCCCTCCAGCCAGTCGAACAACGGCCGGTACGGCGGCGCCAGCCCGTGCCACACCTCCTCGATCTCGTCCGCCTCGGTCACTCCGACGCCATGCCCCGCGCCAAGTTCAGCCAGCGCGATCTTGGCGAGCCTCCCCGAGGCGCCGACCCGCAGCCCGCCCGTGATCAGCTTGAGCAGCGCCAGCCGCACCGATGCGTCCGACGCATCGAGCCAGCCGGCGACGATCCCGGGCAGCGCCGCCTTCGGCGCGGTCGCGAGCGTGCGCACCACCTCGGAGAGCGCCGGTGGCGCCTCGCCGCTCGGCGCCTCGGGCCAGATCAGCGCCACCGTCTCGGCCAGATCCCCGACATAGTCGTACGACCAGGCGAACAGCGTCGGATCGGTACGGCTGGCCGCCAGCTCGCGGATCAGCCCCGGCTTGGCCGCCTCGAAGGCGAGCTCGCCGGTCAGCGCGGCCAGGCCAAAGCCGCGGTCGGGATCCGGCTGGGTCGCAAAGTACCGCCGCAGCAGCGCGATCTTGGCATTGCGCCCGGGCGTGAAGACCAGTCGCTCCAGCAGGTCGGCGAACGCGATCATGCGGCGGGCGACGCCGGCGTAGGCGCCTCCTCGGCCGGTGCGCCGGGCAGCTCCTCGTCATCCTCCTCGGTATAGCCGAGCAGGCGCAGCGCCCGGCCCTCGATGCCGCGCTGCGCGGCGGCATGGATCAGCGCCTCCTCCCGCCCGTGCGTCACCCAGATTTCGGGCGCCGCCACCTCATCGACGGTGCGGTTCAGCTCGTCCCAATCGGCATGGTCGGAGATCACCAGCGGCAGCTCGATCCCGCCCATCTTCGCCCGCTGGCGGACCCGCATCCAGCCGGAGGCCTGACAGGTGACGGGCTCGGCCAGGCGCCGTGCCCAGCGATCGGCGACCGCGGCCGGCGGCGCCAGCACGATCGCCCCCACCAGCGCGCCCTTCGCCGCCGCCGTCGCCGGCCGCAAGTCGCCGAGTGGCACGCCGAGCGCCTCGTAGGCGGCGCAGAGCGGCGCGAGGGCCCCGTGCAGCCAGATCGGCCGGTCCCAGCCGGCGGCACGCAGCAGGGCGACCAGCCGCTGGCACTTGCCGAGCGCGTAGCAGCCGATCACATGCGTCCGCTCCGGGAACAGCGCGACGCTGGCCAGCAGCCGGGCGATCTCCTGCTCCGGCGGCGGGTGGCGGAACACCGGCAGCGCGAAGGTCGCCTCGGTCACGAACACGTCGCAGGGGATCGGCACGAAGCCGGCGCAGGTCGGGTCGGGCTGGCGCTTGTAGTCGCCGCTGATCACCGCACGACTGCCGGCATGCTCGATCGCCACCTGGGCGCTGCCGAGCACGTGGCCGGCCGGCTCCAGCCAGAGCGTGACGTCGCCCACGCCGAGCCGTTCGCCGGGTCGCAGTCCCTGCGGCGCGCCGATGCGGTCCTCGCCGAGCCGCACCGCCATCAGGTGCAGCGTCTCGGGCGTCGCGAGCACGGCGCGATGGCCGGGACGGGCATGGTCGGAATGGGCGTGGGTGACCACGGCCCGGTCCACCGCCCGCACCGGGTCGATGAAAAACCCGCCGGGCTCGCAGTAAAGACCTTCCGGGAGGGGCTTCAACCAGGTGCGCGGGTGCGGCATGGCCTGGAATGTGGCACGCCCGCCGGCTGCCGCCAGACCGCGCGGCGTCGGCGCAACGATGCGCAGACGGCATGTCCGAATCGTCTCTCCGATGCGGGCCGAGCACAAGCCCGGCGCCTGCGGCGCCCCGCTGCACGGCTTCGGGGCTTGCGCTCGCCCCGCATCGGAGAAGATGGCTGTGATGCCGTCGACGGCTCGCCCTGTCCTGCCCTCGTCAGAGCCGCCGAGAGGAGATCGGACAGGTCGCGTTGGAGCTGGGCCGTCGCAGCGGGATCACAGGAGCTTCGGCGACACTATTCCGCGTTGGCGACGCCGCCGCAGGCGCGATGCCGGGCGAAGCCGCCACGCCCGACGACGATATCCGTCGCGGGCAACATCGTCGGCACCGACGCGCAACGGTCGCCGTCACGCCCTGCATGGAACGTGATGGCGCGGCCGCTGTCCACGCACTTCGAACAGTGCAACACCGCGGACGTGCCGGCGTAACGCATCTTGCTGCAAGGTTAATTCCCCGCAAGCCAAGCGCCGTAAGAATTGCAATGCCTCACGATTTGGCTATTCGGTCGGCAGAGCCGGATGCGAGGAGCAATGGACGCGCTGATCGAGATCGAGCGGCTGACCAGGCGCTTCGGCGATTTCACCGCGGTGGACAACGTCTCGTTCCGCGTCGCGCGCGGCGACGTGCTCGGCTTCCTCGGCCCGAACGGCGCCGGCAAATCCACCACCATGCGCATGCTCGCGGGCTTCATGCCACCCAGCGCCGGACGCGCGCGCATCTGCGGCCACGACGTGCAAAGCGATCCGCTCGCCGCCCGCCGCCTGCTCGGCTTCCTCCCCGAAGGCGCGCCGACCTATCCCGACATGACCGTCGGCGCCTTCCTCCGCTTCGTCGCCGCGATCCGCGGCTTCCGCGGCGCAGAGCGCACGGAGCGGATTGACCACGCGGTGGCACTGACCAGCCTCGGCACGGTGATGCTGCAGCCGGTCGAGACACTGTCTAAGGGCTTCAAGCGCCGCGTCGGCCTCGCCCAGGCACTGCTGCACAACCCGCCCGTGCTGGTGCTCGACGAACCAACGGACGGACTCGATCCCAACCAGAAACACGAGGTGCGCACGCTGATCGCCCGCATGGCGCCGGACAAGGCAATCGTGATCTCGACCCACATCCTCGAGGAAGTGGACGCGGTGTGCTCGCGCGCGATCATCATCGCCAACGGTCGCGTGGTCGCGGACGCGCCGCCGGCGAAACTCGCACTGCTGCACCCGTCGGGCCGGCTGGAAGACGTGTTCCGCCAGATCACCGCGCCGCCGCAGCCCGTGACGCAGGCGGCCTGATGCGCAACACGCTGCTGATCGCGCGCCGCGAGCTCGCCGGCTACTTCGCGACCCCCGTCGCCGTCGTCTTCATCGTCATCTTCCTGGTGCTGCAGGGCGCACTGACCTTCAGCGTCGGCAACTTCTTCCAGCGCGGCCAGGCGAACCTCGTCGCCTTCTTCAACTTCATCCCCTGGGTGCTGCTGCTCCTCGTCCCGGCGCTCACCATGCGGCTCTGGGCGGAGGAACGCCGGCTTGGCACGGTCGAACTGCTGCTCACCCTGCCGGTCACCGAGACCGAGGCGGTGCTCGGCAAGTTCCTCGCCGGCTGGGCGTTCTGCATCATCGCCCTCGCCCTCACCTTCCCCTTCGTCATCACCGTCAACCTGCTCGGCTCGCCGGATAACGGCGTGATCGCCGCGAGCTATCTCGGCGCGATCCTGGTCGCCGGCGCCTATCTCGCGATCGGCGGCGCCGCTTCGGCAGCGACCAAGAACCAGGTGATCGCCTTCGTCCTGGCGCTGGCGGCCTGCTTCCTGTTCGCCGCAGCAAGCTCGCAGGTGGTGACCGACTTCCTCAGCACGCAGGTGCCGGCGCTGGCGGCGACCGCGCTGAAGCTCGGCGTGCTGGCGCGCTTTCAGACCTTCATGCGCGGTGTCATCCCCGCGCGCGACCTGATCTACTTCGCCAGCCTGATCGGCTTCTGGCTGTTCGCGAACGTGATCATCCTCGAACACACGAAGGCGGCGTGATGCGCATCCGCGCCTGGGCCTCGATCGTCGGCGTTATCGCGGTGGCGGGAATTCTGACCGGCGTCAACATGGTCGCCGACACGCGGCTGGCCACGGCGCAGCTCGACCTGACGCAGGGCCATGTCTACACTCTCTCGAAGGGCACCCGTACCGTGCTCGCCGGCCTGCGCGCGCCGGTGACCTTGCGCTTCTACTACTCGCCCGCGCTCGGCGCGAAACTCCCCGAATACGGCGCCTACGCCGACCGCGTGCGCGAGATGCTGCGGCGCTACGCGACGCTCTCGCACGGCATGGTGCGGCTGCAATTCCTCGATCCCGAGCCCTACACCGCGACCGAGGACCAGGCGATGGCGGACGGGATGCAGGCGGTGCCGATCGATGCCGCCGGCGACCAGGTCTATTTCGGCATCGCCGGCAGCAACCTGGTCGACCAGCAACATCAGATCGCCTTCCTGCAGCCGGATCGCGAGCGCTTCCTGGAATACGACCTGACCCGCCTCGTCTGGCAGCTCGCGCGGCCGAAGCGGCCCGTGGTCGGCGTGATGAGCTCGCTGCCGCTCGACGGCAGTCCCGAGCTGATGATGCAGATGCGCGGCATGGGCAATGCCGGCCGGCCCTGGACCATCATGCAGGAGCTGCACTCCGCCTTCGACGTGAAAACGGTCGGGCTCGACGTTCAGAGGATCGACCCGTCGATCCAGGTCCTGGTGGTGGCGCAGGCACAGCACCTGCCGCCGCGCACGCTCTACGCGATCGACCAGTTCGTGATGCGCGGCGGCCGGCTGCTGGCGCTGGTCGATCCCGCCAGCGAAGCCGAGGCGCTGGCGCCCAGCGCGACCGGCATGCCGCCCACCGACGTCAGCAGCGACCTGGCGCCGCTGTTCAAGGCCTGGGGCATCCGCTACGACCCGAACGAGGTGGTCGGCGACCTCGATGGCGCCTGGTTGGTGCGCGCCAGCTCGGACGCGGCGGCGCCGCCGGTTGACTTCGTCGCCTGGTTCAACATCACCCACGGCATCGCCAAGGATGATCCGGCGGTGGGCGACCTGTCTCAGGTCACCGTCGCCGCGGCCGGGGCGCTCGCCAAGGCGGCGGGCGCGCCCATCACCTTCACGCCGATCCTGACCAGCAGCGCCGGCTCAGGGCTGATCCCGGCGAGCGAACTGCGCAGCGATCCGCAGCCGGCGAAGATCCTCGCCGCGTTCAAGCCGCAGGGCGGCCCGCGCGTCATCGCCGCGCGCATCAGCGGCGTGCTGCACTCCGCCTACACGGCACCGCCGCCGCTGCCGAAAGGGGTCAAGCCCGCCGCCGATCTGCCGGCGCATCTGAGCCAAAGCAAGGGCCCGGCGCATCTCGTGGTGGTGGCCGATTCTGACATCCTCGCCGACCGCTTCTGGGTGCATCGCCAGGACTTCTTTGGCCGGCAGGAGCTGATCCCGTTCAGCGACAACGGTGCCTTCGTGCTCGACCTGGTGGGTCAGCTCGCCGGCGGCGATCCGCTTCTGGCACTGCGCGGCCGTGGCCCGACCAACCGGCCCTTCACGCTGATCGATGCGATGCAGGCACACGCGCAGGGGCTGTTTCAGCGCACCGCGCAGGCGCTCAAGACCCATCTGCAGGCAATGCAGGCCAAGTTGGAGACCCTGCGCTCCGACGCGAAGGGTCCGAAGGGCGTGATGCTCGCGGTGATCACGCCGGACGAGCGGCAGGCGATCAGCGCCGCCCGCGACGACATCCTCGAGACCCGCGCCCGGTTGCGGACGGTGCAGCACGATCTGCGCCGCGACATCGCGCAACTGGAGGCGGAGCTGCGCCTCCTCGACATCGCCGCCGTGCCGGCGCTGCTGACACTGGCGGCGATCGGGCTCGGCATCATGCGCCGGCAACGCCGCGCCCGGGCGCGCAGGGTCGCGGCATGAGACCTCAGACCGCACTCGTCCTCGCCGCCCTCGCCGTGGTGGCGCTCCTCGGCGGCTGGTATCTCGGGCCGGGAAGCGAGCCCGCAACCGCCGCCTTCGCCGAGGGCCGTCTCGCCTTCCCGGGCCTCGCCGCCGGGCTGCAGCACGCGGCGCGGGTGGAGATCACGCATCGCGGCAAGACGCTGACGATCGAGAAGCACGGCCCCGTCTGGGGCGTGGCCGAGCGCGGCGACTACCCGGTGCGCGGCGACAAGCTGCGCCGCCTGCTCGAGAGCCTGACCGAGCTTCGCCTGACCACGCGGCTCACGAACGATCCGGCGCAACTGCCGCAGCTCGGGCTCGGCGATCCGCATGCCGCCGGCACGGACAGCGCACTGCTGCGCGTGCTCGACGCCGCGGGCAAGCCGATCGCGGCGCTGGTGCTGGGCCATCAGAAATATGTCGGCGGCGATCAGCCGGAGACGATCTACGTGCGCCGGCCCGGCACGAACCAGGCCTGGGTCGCGACCGGCGGCGTCGCGGCCGATGCCGATGCCGGCCAATGGCTGGACCACGACATCGTCGATATCGCGCCGGACGCGATCAAATCCGTCAGCGTCACGACGGCCGGCGAGCATCTGCAGTTCACCCGACACGGCGACACGCTCGCGCTGACCGAGCCCGCGAACGCGCCGCCGCTCGATGCCGACAAGCTGGGTGATATCAGCCGCGCGCTCGATCATCTGCGCTTTGCGGATGTGCAGATGGGGCCGACCCTGCCCGGCGCGCCGGCCGGACAGGCGGCCTTCACGCTCAATGACGGGATGGTGCTGACCGTGACCGTGAACACCGCAAAGAACGCGCTTTGGGCGAACTTCGCGGCGAGCGGCGGCGAGCGCGGCGCGGCGCTGCAGAAGCGGCTGCATGGCTGGGCCTATAAGCTCGACCCCTGGCAGCGCGATGCCTTCGTGCCGACTCTGGCCGATCTCAAGGCGGAGAAGAAAGCCGCATCCGCCGCGGCGCAGTGAGCGATCCGGCACCCCGCACGACGCAAGCGGCTTGACGCCGGCCGCGTCGCGGCGCAGGAGCCTGCATGGAGGGCGCGGAGTGACGGGATCGATCGCTGCACGGAGCACCCTGACGCGTTTCGCGCAGGATGGCTCAGGACTTGGCGTACTGACGGGTGCGATCGGCCTCGCCGCGCTGGTGTCCTGGCTCTCCGCCGCGCATCCGGTGTGGCTGCCGGTCTGGGCGCCGTGGGATTTCTCCTGGTCGGAATTCCTCGCCGCGGTGCTGGCCGTCGGCTGGTATCTGCGCGGCGTCGCGTTGAGCCCGCCGGACGAGCGGCCCGGCATCTGGCGGCAGGCCGCGTTCCTGATCGGCATCGCCGGGTTCTACGCCGTGCTGCTGACGCATTTCGAGTATGTCGCGCAGCACATGTTCTTCCTGAACCGGCTGCAGCACGCGGTGATGCATCATTTCGCGCCGTTCCTGGTGGCGCTGTCCTGGCCGGGGGCGATGCTGCTGCGCGGGATGCCGGCGCCGCTCGCGCGGCTGTTCCGCCATCCGGCGATCGGGCGGATCATGGACGTGATCCAGCAGCCGGCGATCGCGGCGGTGCTGTTCGTCGGCCTGATCTATCTCTGGCTGATCCCGCCGGTGCATTTCGTCGCCATGCTCAACCCGTTTCTCTACGACGTGATGAACTGGAGCATGGTGCTGGACGGGCTGTTCTTCTGGTGCCTGGTGCTGGATCCGCGGCCGTCGCCGCCGGCGCGGATTTCGATCGGCGCGCGCCTGCTGGTCACCATTCTCGTGATGTTCCCGCAGATCGCGATGGGCGCGCGACTCACCTTCGCCACGCGGTCGCTCTACTCGTACTACGATCTCTGCGGCCGATTGCTGCCCGGCATCAACGCCCTTGCCGACCAGCATATCGGCGGGGTGATCGTCTGGATCCCGAGTGCCATGATGAGCTCGGTTGCCTTCCTGCTCATCCTCAACCATCTGCGCATGCACGAGGACCAGATGCCCGCGCCGCCGCCCCCGCGGGAGGGCGCGCCGGCCGCAGTGCTCTCCAGCCGCTGGACCGGGCGGTAACGCCCGCCGCTTTCCTGCCCGATCAGGACCGCGCCGACGCGTCGGGCGCGGGATCGATATCGCAGACCCCGGGGACGGCGCGACTTGCGCGCCGACGCCCCGCGTCCATCTCTGCCGGCACGCCGCCGCGATCCATTCGCGGAGCGCCCGTCCCGCATCCGCTACCGGCATCAGCGGGGCGACAGAGCGGGCGCACGGTGCCGGAGGGCCGATCATGCGGACCGGATTTGCGCTGCTTCTGCTGCTCGGCCTCGCTCTCGCCGGCTGCGGACTGGCGGCCACGGACACGGCGGAGATGCCGCTCGACGCGCATGGCGCGCCGGTGATGACGCAGAACGAGGCGATCGGCCTCGCCGCCTGGGTGCTGGAAAACCCGGCCGTGGCGCAAGACAAGCCTGCACTGGCCGCGCGGGCCGTGGCAGCGACCGACTGGCTGGCCGGGCAGGAGTTCCTGACCGGCGGGCTCGACACCTACAGCCCGGCCCGCGTGGTCTACTGGCAGATATTGCGACGGGAGATCCGGACCTGGCTCGGCGTTCGACCTGGGACAACCTCGCAGGAGGTGGTGGACGCCCTGTTCGCGGCCTCGGCGGCGCTGGCCCGGCATGACGACGCCAAAGCGCGGGCGGCGCTGCAGGCACCCGGTTTCTCCCTGGGCGCCGAGCGTACACTGGCGACGCTGTCGCACCTGCCCCGCTTTGCCGGGACCGTGCGCGCCTTCACCGACCTGATGACCGCGCCGCTGCAAATGGAGCCGTCGAGCGGCCGCTGACCGGCGCCTCGGGACAAGCCGCCCGGGCGCCGCGGGTCGTCCCACGGCTCGCGTGACCGCGATCGTCGTGCGCGGGGGTCCGGGTTGACCCACGCATAACTCTCCGGTTATTGGTTTCATTCATAGCCAGCCGGTTATGCGTATCAATGCAGAACGCCCACGATGTGCTCTTCAGAACGCTCGCCGATCCGACCCGGCGGGCCATCTTCGAGCGGCTGTGCCGTGAGGGCGATCAGACGGTCGGGTCCCTGACGGCCCGGGCCGGGGTCTCGCAACCGGCCGTCTCGAAGCATCTCGGCGTTCTGAAGCAGGCCGGGCTGGTGCTCGACCGCCATGAGGGACGTCAAACGCACTACAGCGCGCGGCGCAGCGCCCTGGCCCCGTTGATCGACTGGACCAGCCGGATGGCCGGATTCTGGCAGAGCCGGTTCGACGGTCTCGAAGAGCTGCTGAACAGGATGGATCAGTGAACGAAAACTCGGCCGGGACGCTCTCCGTGATCATCGAACGGGAGATACCGCATCCACCGGAAAAGATCTGGCGCGCGCTCACGCAACCCCACCTGATCGAGGCGTGGCTGATGAAGAACGACTTCAAGCCTGTCGTGGGTCACCGGTTCGACTTTCGCGCGGACTGGGGGTCGGTCGGCTGCCAGGTGCTGGAAGTCGAGCCGAGCAGGACGCTGTCCTACACGTGGGAGGCCTACGGTCTCGAGAGTGTCGTGACCTGGACGCTCACGCCGTCCGACACGGGAACCCATTTGCGCATGGAGCAGTCGGGCTTCCGGCCGGATCAGCAACAGGCGTACCAGGGCGCCCGGAGCGGATGGTCACGGTTCCTTGCGGCCCTGGAGCGGCTCTTGTCCGGGACGGAGTGAAATCCGCCGGACCATGTCAACGCGCATGCGGCGTCGATGGCTCGGCATCGCCGATCGGCGGAGCACGCTTCCGAAGCCCGCTTGGTCCGGCAAACACGCGGCGCCGCGCGCGCCATCATGACCACGAGCGGATCCATGAAGGCAAAATCTCCATCCGAGCTGATTGACGAGCGAATCAAGGAGCTGGGCGACTGGCGGGGAACGACGCTCTCCCGACTTCGCGCCTTGATCAAGCAAGCCGATCCCGAAATGGTCGAGGAGTGGAAATGGCGAGGGGTTCCGGTGTGGTACCACGACGGCATGATCTGCACCGGCGAGACCTACAAGAACGTCGTGAAGGTGACGTTTGCCAAGGGTGCGGCCCTTGACGACCCGTCCCGTCTCTTCAACGCCAGTCTGGACGGCGGCACCCGGCGCGCCATCGACTGGCACGAAGGCGAGACGATCGACGAAGAAGCATTCAAGTCGCTCATTCGTGCGGCGGTGAGGCTGAACGCGTCCCGGCCGCGCCGCCGATCAGCCTGAAGGGCAGCACACATTTCCAGAGGGGCAATCGTTCGGTGCTCTGTGCACGCTGCCGCTACACGGCCCGGCGCGCAACCTGAAGCCGGCCGAACCTCCGGTTTGGCATTCGCAGATGCCTGCCAATAAACGCAACATGGGAATGATCGGGCGGGATGAAATCATCTCGCTCGATGCGGTGTCTTGTGGTGCGGGTGACATCCGCGGCCAGTTCGCTTCTGGTCTCCTGGCGATGCGGGTGCGGCAAACGGTCGCGCTGCCTCAAGCCCGCCCGGCACCGGCGATGTCTGATCTCGACAGATCCTGGGCCATTCTCGAACCGGGGAAGGCCAAAAACGGCAACAGTTGCGGAAGCGAGCGCCCGCTCAGTCCTCGGCCTCGCCCGGTGCATCCTGGCGGCCTGTACGGTCGGACGCGAAGACTCCGTCGCCGACGGTCGATGGTGCCAGCCCGGCTTCCGCACTCGCCTCGATCGCGATCCCATCGGCCGTGTCAAGCAGCGCGATCAGAGTGTCGATCGCCGCTTCGATTTCGGGCCGCGACCAGGTCGAGACGCTGAGTGCCAGCGCTTCCGGCGTGAAGAAACGGTCGAGGCGCATGGCAGCCTCCGTGCGCAATCCAACGCCCACAATCCTGACGCAGTGAGGCTACTTCCGGGTTAACTCCCGTTCGCCGGTACCAGGATCACGCCCGGTATGCGTCAGGCGGTACGGATCACGTCGCTACCCCTGATCACATCGGGCACCAGATTCGGTTGCCGCGTCCGATCCTCGGCAAGCATTCGCATTCGGGTCGCGCAGAGTTCAGCTTTGAGCGATCACACGATGTCGGCTTTCGCCCGCGCGGATGCCAGCTCAGAAGCCGAAGGCGAAGGAGATGTCCGTTGCTTTGAACCCATCCTTGGACGCGCTCGCAGTATTCCCGAGGAACCTGTTAGCCGGCTTCCGCAGCGAGCAGCTCACGCGAGGTCGTCTCGCTCGCCGGCGGCGGGTCGAAGAATTTGCCGACGTCCTGCACCGGCACGGGGCGGCTCAGCAGGTAGCCCTGGATCTGTTGGCAGCCCTTGCTCATCAGCTTGGAGAGCTGTTCGGTCGTTTCAACGCCCTCCGCGACCGTCGTGATACCAAGATCCTTGCCGAGGCCGACGACGGCCCGAACGATCGCCCGGCTGTCCGCGCGGGTCTCGATATTCCGGATGAAACAGGCGTCGATCTTGATCTTGTCGAACGGAAAGCTGAGCAGGTAGCCAAGCGACGAGTAGCCGGTGCCGAAATCGTCCATCGCGATCCGAACGCCGCGGGAGCGGAGTTCGTTCAGGATCGACAGGGTTGCCTCCGTCCGCTCCAGCAGCGCCGTCTCCGTGATCTCCAGTTCGAGGCGTTCGGGCGCAAGCCCGGACGCGGCGAGGGCCTCCTCGACCGCGGGCACGAGTCCGGATCCCTTGAACTGCGCCGCGGCGACATTGACGGCAATTCGTACGTCACCAGGCCATTTCGCGGCGTCCTGGCACGCCTGGACTAGGACCCAATGACCGAGCGGCTCAATCAGCCCGATCTCCTCGGCCAGGGGAATGAAGTCGGAGGGCGGGATGAGACCACGCTCGGGATGGCGCCAGCGCACCAGAGCCTCGAAGCCGCTGACCCGATTCGACGCAAGGTCCATCAAGGGCTGATAGTGCAACTCGAACTCGCCGACACGCAGCGCCCGCCGCAAGTCCAGCTCGAGCAGGCGACGCGCCTGAAGCCTCGCGTCCATATCCGCCTTGAACGACCGGAAAATCCCGCGGCCATCGACCTTGGCGCGATAAAGCGCCGTATCCGCCATTTTCAGCAGCTCAAGCGGATCCATCGAGTCGGCCGGGGCCAGAGCCAGGCCGATGCTGGCACCGATCACGACTTGGTGCTCACCGATCTCGTACGGCTCCGACAGGAGATCGATGATGCGCTGCGCCAGGTCGCCGGCATCCTCGGCCCGCGCGATTGCCGTCTGCACGATGGCGAACTCGTCCCCGCCAAGCCGGGCGATCGTATCGGTCTCCCGCACGCAGCGGCGGATGCGGCCACCCACGGCGCGCAGCAATTCGTCGCCGACCGGATGGCCCAGCGTGTCGTTCACCTGTTTGAACCGATCGAGATCGAGGCACAGGATCGCCAGCGCCGTTTTGTTCCGCCTGACCTCGGCAAGCGACACCCGCAGCCGCTCGGCAAGCAGCACCCGGTTGGGAAGCCCGGTCAGCGGGTCGTGCAAGGCCAGATGCTGAGCCTCCTCGCGGGAAGAGGCGAGCGCTGCAGTGATGGCCTCGCTCAGCCTGACGGCGACGCCCGTGATCAGGACCAGCATCGCAGCGCCGATCATCAGCGAGCCGATGATCATCCAGCGGACCTCGACAAAGACGATCGCAGCTTTGGCACGCAGTCTCGATGCATCGTCGCTCAGCTCATCACGCGCGCCATCCATGAGCGCATCGGCATCGGCGAATTTTGTGTTGAAGGCTTCAAACTTGTGGGCTGCGAACGTCGGATCGAGACCGGCCAGCTCGAGAACGTGCTTGGCGCCCGCGGCGAAACCCCTCACCCGCTCATTCAAGGTGGAATATGTTCGGTGCAGGTTCTCCGGAAGCGGCGCCGCGAGGTTCTTGCCGATGTTCGTCCGCAGTTCTGCCAGGTCTTCGAGGAGCTGTGGGCGCGAGTCGACCTTGTTGAGGCCGACCGCGGCCAGCAGTCCGCGGTTGACATCGGCCCGCACGTCATCGAACAGGGCGTCTGCGATACGGTGGTTCTGTACCGCCCTTTCGATGATCGCGACGCGCTCATGCGCGTGAAGTTGCAAGCTGGCGGCCCACAGGCCCAGACCGGCGAGGGCGCCGGATACGCAGATGCTCACGCCGCCCAACGCGATCAGCACGCCCCGGATCGATAGCCTACGCAATGCCATTGAAAGCCCCACATCGACGAACCGGGTGCGAGCGAACGAGCGGTGCTCGGTCGAGTGTCGGAGTTTTCATCGATAGTCGTTAAGTTGCTCCTAAGTCACGAAACGCGGAGATTTCGCGACCGCGCGACGTCGTCGCGGGAACCGCACGACGCCATCACCTCGACCACACCCAAGAGAATCCTGACCCCCAGTTTCGGCCGGCGCGGAGGCTGTCCGGGAGGGCGCAGCACAAGCAGCAGGTGGCGCGAGACGTTCGCTCTCGATCCGAGCAATCTCAGCGCGCCGCCAGCGCCGCGATCACCCCGAGCACCAGCGCCTCCGCCACTTGCTGCGCCGCGCCGCACACATCGCCGGTCTGGCCGCCGATCTGCCGCCAGGCCAGCCCCGCCACCGCCGCTCCGCCCGCCGCCGCCGCAATCAGCCCCAGCGCCGCCATCCCCGCGGGCAGCAGTCCGAACGCCGCCAGCGCGGCGATCCCCACCGCAACCGCGATGCCGACCTGCCCCGGCCGACCCTGGCTCGCCCCGAGCCCGTCCGCCCGCGCCGGCGGCAGCAGCACCGGCCCGAGCATCGCCGTCCGGCTCAGCGCGCCCGCCGCCGCCAGCGCGGGGATGGCGAAGCCCGGTCGAAGCGCCGCCGCCTCGCCGGCGCGCAGCAGCAACGAAACGATCAACGCCGCGGCGCCGAAACTGCCGATCCGGCTGTCGCGCATGATCGCGAGCTTGCGCTCGCGCGTCCGCCCACCGCCGAACCCGTCCGCGAGATCGGCCAGCGCGTCCTCGTGCAGCGCCCCGGTCGCGAGCAGCATCGCCGCGAGGCCCCAGAGTGCTGCCACCAGCGGCGGCAGTCCGGCGACGCGCGCGACCGCCTGCACCGCGCCGCCGAGCGCGCCCACCACCAGCCCGAGCAGCGGCCAGGCCCAGACTGCCGCAGCCGGCGCCCCCCGCCCGTGCGCCAGGAACCCGAGCGGCAACCGGGTCAGCAGGCGTCCCGCGATCGCGAACTCCGCCAGCCGCGCCAACGCCCAGCCGCGCAGCCCGGCCGCCGGCGCCGCGCCCGGCGCCGGGCCGACCGGCGGCGGGGCCTCCGGCATCAACGCGCCCGAGCGCGATCAGTCACGGTCGCACACGCCGGCCTCGGCAAAGGTCGCCATGCCGGCATGACACGCGACCGCCGCGCGCATGACCGGCACCGCCGCCGCCGCGCCCGAACCTTCGCCGAGCCGCATGCCGAGATCGAGCAGCGGCTCGAGCCGCAGCGCCTCGGCCAGCGCCCGGTGCCCGGCTTCGGCGGAGACGTGGCCGAGCAGCGCGTGATCCAGCCCGTCCGCCGCCAGCACGCCCAGCGGCGCCACCGCCGCGGTGCAGACGAAGCCGTCCAGCAGCACCGGGATTTGCCGCAGCCGCGCCGCGAGCGTCGCCCCCAGGATCGCCGCCAGCTCCCGCCCGCCCAGCGCCGCCGCGACCTCCAGCGGATCGCCGAGCGCCGCGTGATGCCGCGCCAGCGCCGCATCCACCGCCGCCCGCTTGCGCGCGAGCCCCGTCTCGTCAAGCCCGGTGCCGCGCCCGGCCCAGCGCTCGCCGCCGCCGCCGAACAGCGCCGCCGCGAGGGCCGCAGCGATCGTGGTGTTGCCGATCCCCATCTCGCCGAGACACAGCAGGTCGCAGCGCTCCGGCACCGCATCCCACCCGGCGCGCACGGCGGCCAGGAATGCGTCCGCGTCCATCGCCGGCGCCTCGGTGATGTCGCCGGTCGGCCGGTCGAGCGCCAGTGGCACCACGTGCAGGCTCGCCCCGGCGGCGCGCGAGAGCTGGCAGATCGCCGCCCCGCCGGCGGCGAAATTCGCCACCATCTGCGCCGTCACCGCCGCCGGATAGGCCGAGACGCCCTGCACCACCACGCCGTGATTGCCGGCGAAAACGAGCACCGCGACCGCATCCAGCGCCGGCACCGCCCGGCCCTGCCAGCGGGCGAGGAAGCAGGCCATCTCCTCCAGCCGGCCGAGGCTCCCCGGCGGCTTCGTCAGCGTCCCCTGCCGCGCCCGCGCCGCCGCCTCGGCCGCGCGATCCCCCGCCGGCAGCGCCTCCAATATGCGCCGCAGCGCCGTCAGCGTATCCGGAGCCGTCATGCTGCCTCTCCCGCGATGGCATGAAAAAACGTGCCGCTGACGCGCCCGCGCCGGCTGCCCGCGGCGCCCAGCGGCCGCCCGGCGGCATCCGCCAGCTTCAGCAGCGGCTCCGCATCGCCAGGTTCGGTCAGCGTCGCGTAGTGGAACTCGTGCCCGCGCAGCCGCGTGCCGGCCGGGCCGAGCGGCGAGTCCGCCAGCGTCGTGCCCGCGCGATAGCCGAGCGTCATCCGCCGCGCCGCGAAACTGGTCGCGTGCGGCAGCAACCCGGCCATCTCGTGCCAGGTGCCACCTTCATCCTGCAGCCGCGCGCCCAGCACCATGAACCCACCGCACTCGCCATGCACCGGGCGAGACGCGGCGAAGCGGGCCAGCCCGGCGCGAAATCGCTCCGCCGCCGCCAGCCGCGCCGCGTGCAGCTCCGGATACCCGCCCGGCAGCCAGCAGCAATCGGCCTCCTCCGGCGGCGCCTCGTCGGCCAGCGGCGAGAACGGCAACACCGCGGCCCCGGCCGCGCGCCAGCCCGCCAGCATATGCGGGTAGACGAAGCTGAACGCCGCGTCCTGCGCCAGCGCCACCGCCCGGCCCGGCGGCGGCAGCGCGCCCGTATCCGTCCCGGCTGCCGCCTCGACCCGCGGCGGCGTGGCCAGTGCGACCACCGCGTCCAGATCGACGTGCCGCGCCACCCATTCGCCCAGCCGCGCGATCAGCGCCGCCAACTCGGGCAATTCCCGCGCCTGCACCAGGCCGAGATGCCGCTCCGGCACCGCCACGCCCGCATCGCGCGACAGGCTGCCCAGCACCGGCAGCCCCGCCGCCGCGATCGCGCCCGTGGCCTGCGCGCGGTGCCGCTCGCTCCCCACCCGGTTCAGCACCACCCCCGCGACCTGCACCCCGGTCCGGTGCGTGGCGAACCCGACCGCAACCGCCGCCGCCGACTGCGCCTGGCCCGCCACGTCCAGCACCAGCAGCACCGGCAGCCCGTAGCGCGCCGCCAGGTCCGCGGCAGCCCCGGTGCGACCCTCCGGCCCGTCCACCC
>DATJSJ010000271.1:0-10202 GCA_035504175.1 Acetobacteraceae bacterium | reverse complement strand
CCTTCTGG
This sequence comes from Acetobacteraceae bacterium, assembly GCA_035504175.1. Lineage (GTDB taxonomy): Bacteria > Pseudomonadota > Alphaproteobacteria > Acetobacterales > Acetobacteraceae > DATJSJ01. Next base: position 10,194 of record DATJSJ010000271.1, on the reverse strand, counting down.
GCATCCATTCGTTTGGGTCGGAGACGGAGGGGGTGCGCCGAGCACGGCCCCGCCGCCGCGGTGGCGCCCCCTCCGTCTCCGACCCAGTCAAGGGTTTCCAAAGGGCGACTACCCTTTGGCGGGAGTGCAGAGGGCAGCGCCCTCTGCCGCGGCCCGGGGCAGAGCCCCGGACCCTTGGCGGGTCGTTACCCGATATGCTCCACCATCACCGCGCGCTTGAAGGACGCGTTGGTGGCGGTCGGGATGGTCGTCGGGTTGGTGGTCGTATCCGACGGCGTGCAGAAGCCGCCGATCCAGTACCAGGACTGGGCGATGATCTGCGCCAGGCGGTCGATCGGCTCGCGCGTCACCATCGCGACACCGTCGACGATGGAGACGATGCTGTCGGCCGGCGCCACGTCATGCGCCGCCATGCCGGCGAAGTCGCCTTCGATCAGCGCGCCCTGGCCGCAGACGATCGGCCGGCGGATATAGGCGCCGCTGATGGTCGGGTGCGCCTGCACGTAGGCCTCGGTGGTGGGCACGAAGCGCAGGCCGAGGAAGTCGCTGACCACGCCGTTCTTGAACACGGCGTTGGAGCTGGTCGCCCCCTGGAACAGCAGCTTGAAGTCGGGATCGGCGAAGAGCTGCCGCGCGCTCACCGGATCGAGGTAGCAGTTGTACACCCCGTCGATCACCGGCACCGCGTTCTTGCGCAGGGATGCCACGCAGTCGAGCAGGTTCGCCATCGCCAGCGTGTCGGTCGTGGTCAGCGCCGCGGCGGTGGCGCGGGCATTCGGCCGCACGATCACCGAGGCCGTCGAGGCCTGCACCGCGTTGCCGGCCGTGCCGTCGGAGACGGAGACGTTGCCGCTGAAGGTCAGCGTGCCGGAGACGCCGTTCGGCGTGGTGGAGACGTTGGTCGAATCCGCCGCCGCACCCACCAGCGTGTAGACGTTGCTGCCGACGGTCACCGCGAGCGAGGAGGACCCGCCGACCGCGGTCTGCACGCCGTTGACGAACACGGTCTGGAAGCCGCGGATGTCGTCGACCGCGATCGTCGGGCCGGCCGAGCCGAGCGTGGTGCGCACGCGCGAGTTGCCGCCGAAATAGGAGTTGAACAGCGCGTTGCGGGCGAGCTCGTCGAGGCTGCGCGCCGCCTGCTCGCCGTTCACGTAGGCGTTCTGCAGGAACTGGCTGGCGATGCCGACGCGGCTGGTGACCATGTTGAGGTCGGTCGTCGCCGCGTAGTGATTGATGCTGATCGTGTACTGCTCGACGCCCCAGGTGGTCGGCGTCAGGCCGTTGTCGAGACTGGTGTTCAGCGCCGGTGCGGTCGGCGTCGTCACCGAGGGCTTCAGCCCGGCCCGCGTCTTGGTCAGCGTCTCACCGATGCCGACGGCGAATTCCTCGCGGTCGGCGACGGCCCGGTAGCCGAGCTTGGAGCGCAGCGCCTGCTGGAACTCGCGCTCCAGGAAGCCCTGCTGGATGATCGGCTGGAGGGCGGCGGGAAAGTTCTGGATACCCATGGTGTTCCTTGCTCTTCAGGCGCGCCGGATCCACGACGCGTCGCACCGACGCGTTGCGGGTCCGGATCTTCCGGTTGCGAGTGCCACTCGCTCGGCTGGGTTTACGATCGGCTCGGGCGGGTCTTCCCGCCCGCGCGTTGCCTGCTCGGTCTCAGGCTCGTCTCGTCACGTCGCGGTCCGCGCCGGCGCCGCATGCGCGGCCGAGCCCGGCGCCGCGCCGGTCAGGCGTGCCGCCCGACCGGCACTGATGCGAAAAACTGTCCAGCCGGCCCGGCTTGGCTGTACTCTCGACCGGCCGCCCGCAGCGGGACCGATCCCGCGAGGGCGGCGAAGGCACGGGGGGCACGATGGACGAATCGCGAATCAGCTTGGCGCTCTCCCCGGAGCGCAGCACCGCAACCCTCGCCCTACCGCCGGCGGGCGAGCAGGCCGCGACGATCGACCTGACGTTCGACCAGGTCACCGGCCTCATCCAGGCGCTCGGCCGCGCCCGCGCCGCGATGATCCAGGCGCATCCCGAGCGACAGGATTCGCTCGAGCGGATGCGGGTCGATGCGATCGTCGATCCGCGCTGGCTCACCCAGCCGGACGCGCTGACCGAGGGCTCGACACTCGCCTTCCTGCATCCGCAGTTCGGGCCCGTGGCCTTCGTGCTGCCGTCGCAGGAGGTCGAACGCCTGGTGCGCGCACTGAGCCTGCATCTCGGCATGATCCGCAGCAGCGAGGGATCGAAGCCGAGTTGAGTTCCAGACCACGGTCGCCGCGGGTGGAATCTCCGGAGGCGTGAATCGTGGTCTGAAAGCAAAACGCTGGAGCGTGATCGCTCTGTACGGTCAGAGCGATCATGCTCTAGGTCAGCGCCGGCGCAGCAGCTCCGCGCGCGCCGCGCGCCATTCGTCTTCGTTCATCTCGGTCGCGAGCTTCTGCCGCGGCGGCGTGCTCGGCGGCGGCGCGGCCGCACTCGACGAGCTGGCACCGCCGAACAGCCACGGCTTGCTGCGGCGAAGGTTGTGCATGACCATCGCCGCCCCTTCGACCTCGCCGCTCTCGCTCACGCGCAGCTTCGACAGATCGACGAGCTTCAGCCCGTCGAGATCGACCATCCCGGCGCGCACCGCCTCGGCCTTCAGCTCGGCGCGCAGCAGACGGTCCTGCTGGCTGTCCATGGCCTCGCGCAGCTGCCGCTCCAGCGCGTCCGCGCGGGCGCGCAGCGTCGCCACCTCGTCCGGCTCGGCGCCGGTCGGTTCCATCGTCTCGGTCATGCTTCTGCCTCACTGGGCCGGGCGCCGCTGGACGCCGCGTCGCCCGCGGCGGCCGCTTCGGCCCGGTCCTGCGCAATGCGCGCCAGCTCCGCCGCGACATCCTCGATGTCGTAGGTCGGCGCCAGCGTGCGCACCGCGGTTTCACGGGAAATCTGCCCGGCATTCATCAGCGTCGTCAGCGTCTGCGCATCGCGCATCCGATCGTCCGCCGTCTCCGGATACCAGTCCGGCCAGGCCAGCGAGAGCCGCGCATTCGCGTCCAGCTCCGGCAGCGTCGCACCCATGACGCGGATCGCATAACGCTGCCGCGCGCGCAGCACCATGCGCGCCAGCGCCAGCAACGCACCCTCGCCATAGCTCACGCGCAGATTGTCGGCGAGCCAGAGCAGCCCCTGGTTCATCAGCTCCAGCGCCCGCCCCGAGGCCGCCGCCGACAGGCGCGACGCATCGGCGCGGTTACCATGCACGCTCTCCAGCGCGAACTCGCGCAGCGCCCGCACATACTCGATCACCGCCGCGGCGGCCGTGCCGCCGATCTCCAGCAGCTTGGCGTCGCCCTTCTCGGACACGACCAGCGCATTGCCGGCGCCGCGCACCATGTCGCCATCCAGCCCCGCCGGCTCCTTGATCAGCAGCGTCGGGTCGGAACTGTATTTCAGCCCGCGCCCGGCCTGGCTGAGCTGATAGTCGATCTCGATCGCGGTCTCGATCGCGGCGCGAAACGTGCACGCCCCCTCGGCGGCATCGCCGCTCGCCGACAGGCCGGGCAGATTGCGCACCCAGACCAGGGGCACGAAGCCGAGCCCGTGCCGCACCGTGCGATTGGCATCAACGACCGGCGGCGACTGCGTGCCGACCGGCCAGGGCAGATACCAGGTCTCGCTCTCGGCATCCCAGACGCGCATGAACCAGTAGTCGAGCGTCGGTTCGTCGAGCTCGTAGCCCTGCGCCGCCAGCACCGTGCCCGGCACCTTGTATTTCTCGGTGACGCGCTCAAGCTCGTCGGGCGCCTCGGGATGCCAGGCCGGCGTCAGATACGTCGTCTGCATCACGTCGAAAAACAGCCGGCCGCGCAACACCCGCATCAGCACCGCGACCGAGCCGACCGAGCCGCTGATCGCCGCCTGAACCATCACTTCGTTCAGACGGGTTTCCTTGATGATGTCGGCAAGCGCATCACGCACCGCCGGATCAGCGCTGACGATCGCCGGGAAATGCCCCTCGCTGAACAACAGCGCAACACTGTCCTCAACCACGACGCGCGGCATCGCATAGCGCACGCTCGGGCGACGATTGCGCAGCGGAATATATTCGCCGGCGGAGGTGCGCTCCTCGTGGAATTCGTAGGGCAGCACCTCATACAGCGTGCCGTCGAGGACGCGGCGCAAAATGTCCAGCGCACGCGCGCGCGGCGGATAGTCCGGATCCAAGGGGATCTGGTCGCAGATCGTCTGGAACATCTGGGCCGCGCTGGTTAGGGAAAGTAAGAGAAAGGCCAGGGGCTTTGCCCCTGGACCCCACTGGGGCCTCAGGCCCCAGACCCCATTGACTTAAGGGGCCGGCAGGGCCCCACCGCGCGAACGCGATGGGGCGCCGTTCAGGGCGGAGTCCTCGCCACGCCTCGCCTCGCCTCGATGACGTCGCCAGAACCCTCGGCGCGAACCGCCATCATGGACAGGAGTCTGGGCCATTCCGGGGCATTTGGGCAAGGATAATTTTCCCAGCGCCCGGACAGAAAAATAGGCCAGGGCGCCCCCGCGCCCCGGCCCGATTTCTCACCCGATCATTCTGCTCCAGCAGCGACCAACTGTGCAAGCCCCAAACGACCGAGGCCCGGGATGGCGCGCCTTCCCCACGCGCCCCACCATGCCGGCACCGCCGCAACCGGGAGGGCAATGACCGATGAGGCGCGACAAGCTGCTCGAACTGCTGCACCGCGAGAACGTGCTGATCACCATCCTCGGGATCGCACTCGTCCTCTCCGTCTTCGATTTCACCCTCGCCATGGTCGCCGACAGCCGCGAGATGGCCGGCACCGGCTTCCTCGCCGGCGTGATCGGCAGCCGCGCGCCGATCCGCAACTTCTTCGAACTGATGGGCTTCATCGCAACCTGCGCGATGCCGCTGGTCACGCTGCTGGCGCTGCGCCTCGCGCGCGAGCAATCATCCCTGCTGATCCACCAGAACGCCGGCGCCGTGCAGGCGCGCTCGGCCACGATCTACTCGGAACTGCTCGAACTCTGGCAGAAGGACGAAATGGTCCGCTCCCGCCGCCTGATCGGCGGCCTCGCGGAGTTCTACGACAAACACCGCGCCGATCCGGCAATGCAGGACATCGACGGCGCGCCGGACTACATCAAGCGGGTGCTGCTGCACTTCCGGCAGACCAACGAACAGGCGCTGCGCGACCATACGGCCGTGATCGAACTGCTCGAATACGCAGGCGTCCTGTGCCGCCAGAACTACGGGGTGAAGCACGACATCTACGAGTTCTTCGCCGGCAACATCACGCTGATGATGAAGCGGCTGAAACCCTATATGCTGGCTGTGCGCGAGGAAATCCGCGACCGCGGCCTCTACGACCACCACCGCGCCGTGTTCGCCAACGCGCTATGGCTGGAACACGACGTCGCCCGGTTCGAACCCTTCCAGTTCCCCGAGACCGCCGCCTGAGCGGCGGGTCAGCCCTTGGTCGGGTCGGTGATGTCCAGCACCGGGATGCGGGGCAACGAACGGGTCATGGCAGCGCCTCCTGAACCAATAAGATAGTGCCGGCGCGGTTGCCCGGAAGTCAACGCGGTCACACCGGGCGGCGGCACCGGCCCGCGGGCTCGCGCCCCCGGGCCGGTCGCACCGTCAGCGCCGGAACGTGCCCCGCGCAATCGCCGGAATGTCCTCCCGCGAAATGCCGAGATCACCCAGCTCGCGATCGGTGTAGGTGCTCAACTCCCGCTCGATCCGCCGCCGCTCCCGGACATCCGCCCGATGCTGGCGAACCACTGCGCCGAGCTGAGCGATGAACCCCTGCGGACGCCCGACCGGCCGGGCACCGACAAACTCATACAAAGTAGCCATCGCACGACTCCTCTTATCAACCTGGGCGCGAATATACACCAATGGTGCGGTGCAGCAAGCCCTCGATGCGGAGTTTGGCGCGGAATTGAGCGTTTGCAAGCGTCCTACGACTGGTTCTGATCGACTGTCCCCCGCGTACCACGCATAGTCACGCACGGGCGTGGCGCCGCGCGATCCCGGCCCACCTTTCACGCTTCAGCGGGCCAGCACCGGCACCGCCACCCGCCGCGCCGGCGCCACGGCGCCCTCGGTCAGCAGCATGAAGGCGCGTGCCAGCGCATCGACCTGGTCGTCCTTGGCGCCCAGCGGAAACGCCTCCAGTTCCTCGAGAAACGCCTGGTTCCAGGCGCCCCGCACCACGGAGACGTTGCCCGCCTCGACCTGGCTCGCGACCGGCATGGCGCGGGTTTCCTTCGATCCGGTTTCCGGACTGCCCTTGACCCGGAAGCCCGCGAGCTGCCGCGTCAGATAGGAAAGCTGCGCCCGTCCCGCCTGCCCCGGATCCTGCGGCAGCCCGACCAGCACCGGAACCCCGTCGGCGGCCGCATGGCTGGCGAGCGCCCGCTCGACCTCGCCCGGCCCGCCGCGCATCCGCGCCACGTCCAGGACGACCCACGTGCCATCCGCGGTGCGGCCGAGCTTCACCCCGGCCGTCCAGTCCGGATCGCCGGAGGTCGCGGCCGTCGCCGCCAGGTCCCAGCCGCGCACCACCTGAACCACCGGCGGCGCCACATCCAGGACCGCAATCCGCGCGGTCGCGAACATGCCGCCGCGCCGGAGCCGCGGCCGCTGCTGATACAGCGCCGCCCAGGCGCGTTCACCCACCGCCGCGCGCTTCGCCGCCAGCGCCACCCCGTCCTCCCATTCCGGCCAGAGCGGCGCCCCGGGCACGCGGCCGAGCGGGTCGCCCTCCTCGGCAACAGCGGGCAGCCGCAGCACCTGCCAGGGCGGATCGCCGCCGGCATCGGCCAGCCGCCCGCCGAGATCGTCCGGGTGCCAGCGCGTCATCACCAGCACCACCCGCCCGCCCGGCTTCAGCCGCGTCAGCAGGTCGGAGCGGTACCAGTCCCACAATTCGTCGCGCCGGGCGCGGCTGTCGGCCTCGGCCTGGCTGCGGATCGGATCGTCGATCAGGATCAGATCGGCGCGCCGCCCGACCACCGGCCCGCGCACGCCGGTCGCGAAATACCGCCCGCCGGTCGAGGTCGCGAACCGCCGCGCCGCCCGGTCATCCGGCTGCAACGCATAGCCCAGCCTTGTCGCATGCTCGGCGATCAGCGCTCGGAGCTGCCGGCCGAAATGCTCGGCCAGGCCCAGCGTGTGGCAGGCGGCGATCACCGCGCTCTGCGGCCGCTGCGCGAACCACCAGGCCGGGAACAGGATCGAGGCGTAGGTCGACTTGGCCGAGCCCGGCGGCATGTGCACCAGCAGCCGTGGCGTCGCGCCGCTCGCGACGCCTTCCAGCGCCGCGATCAGCGCCAGATGATGCGCCGCCGGCACCTGGCCGGACGGCAAGGCAAGCCTTGCCCAGGCGGCAAGCGATGCGCGCACCGCGCGGCGGAGCAGCAGCTCCGCCTGCGCCGCCTCGCGCATCGGCGGGCCTGACTCAGCCCGCCTCCCCGTCATCATCGCCGAGCAGGAGCTGCAACTGCGCGTCCGACCAATGCTGCGGTTCGGGCGCGGCATCGCGGGCGCTGGCGCGCCGCGCGTGCAGATAGGGAGCGGCGGCACGCGCCAGCGTCGCGGCGGCGTCGTAATCGCCTTCCTGCCACTTGCGCTGCATCACAGCGAGCATCACGGCCAGCGGGGTCGGCGGCGTCGGGTTCATGGATCGGGGACCGTCGGGAAGGCGCGAGACGCGCGCATGAAAAAAGGCGGCCCACCTGCGCGAGCCGCCATCGTGGACCGCGTCTTACGGCGTAGCGGGGTGTTTGGGCAAGGGAATTTGATCCTAGGGGTGGGTGCGGCCGTAAGGAAGGAAGAGGTTCTTTTTTGTAAAAAAGAACCCGAAAAACTTCTATTACTTCAGGTTGTACGGAGCGCACCCCCACGCGCCCTTAACGAATAAAAGTCTTTTTGCTTCTTTTTCTACAGAAAAAGAAGCGCTTCCTTCCCCGCCCTGGCGCGCGCATCCTCCCCGCCGCATGCGACGTCCCTTTCTCGCCCTCCTGCTCCTGGCGTTGTTCGCGCATCCGGCCGCCGCCGCCGCGGTGGGCGAGCGCCATCTCGTCGCGTACGAATCTGCCGCGACGCTGCGCGATTCCGCGCACCGCGACACGGTGCGCGTCACCGTCTGGTATCAAGCGGCGTCGGATGCGGTCGAGCGGCCCCTCACCATCGGGCCGTTCTTCCGCGCGGCGCTGGCGGCGCCCGATGCCGCCTTCGCCGATGCGCGTCGCCGCGCGGTGATCCTGCTGTCGCACGGCTTCGGCGGCACGGCCCGGATCATGGCCTGGTTCGGCACGGCGCTGGCGCGGCACGGCTACGTCGTGATCGCCGTTGATCATCCGGGCAACAACGCGATCGATCCGATGACGGTGGGCGGCGCCGTCATGTTCTGGGAACGGCCGAAAGACCTGGCCGCCGCCCTCGCGGCCGTCGAAGCGAACCCGGTGATCGCGCCGCATCTCGACCCGCACCGGCTCGGCGTCGCCGGCTTCTCCGCGGGCGGGTTCACCAGCCTCACCGCTTCCGGGGCGCGCGTCGACCTGAAGCGCTTCCTGGCCTTCTGCGCCGCCCATCCCGACGACGGCGTCTGCGCGCCGCAGAAGGAGTTCGCGGTCACGCAGGCGGAGGTCGACCGGTTCGTCGCCCAGCCCGCGATTGCGCAGGCGGTGGCGCATGCCGGCGACGATCGCGCCATCCCGGGCGTCTCGGCGGTCTATGTCATGGCGCCCTCGCTGATCCAGAGCCTGGATCCGGCGAGCCTGCATCGCCTGCACCTGCCCGTCGGCATCATTCTCGGCGACGCCGATCGCGTCGCGCCGCCGGCGACCAACGGCGAGGTCGCCGCGGCTGCGATCCCGGGCGCGCGGCTCAGGATCCTGCCGGGCGTCGGGCATTACGACTTCCTCGCGGAGTGCACGCCGGCGGGCGACGCGGCGTTCGCCCGTTGCCGCACCCGCGTCCCGCGCGCCGGCACGCACGCCGCCGCCATTCACGATGCGCTCGCCCTGTTCGACGCGGCGCTCGGCGGTCCGTAGACCCGCCTCTGGGTGACGGCGCCCGCCGCCCGCGCAAAAATCTGGCGCATCCACCGCGAATGCGATACGATGTTGCATCGTTCTGGACGACCGCGACACCGCGTGCGCGCCAAGAAACGATCGGAATTGCCGTGATGCGGATCAAGCTGCGCTGGTGCCTGCCGCTGCTTGCCGGGCTGCTGCTCGCGCCGCCGGTTCGCGCCGGCGATATCGGCTGGCAGGAGGCGGTGGCACGGATGGCGGCGGAGCGCACCCAGGCGATCGCCTGCGTGCGGCTCTTGAAGAAATACGGCAGTGCGGCTGCGATCGATCGCGGCTCGCTCGTCTATGCCGACGCCAAGGCCGAGTATGACGGCATCATCGCCGGGCTGGACGTGGCGCTGGCGCGCGCGGAGCCGCCGTCGAGCCTGCCCGATCTCGAGGCGCGGCTGCGTCGCGGCTTCGCCAAGCGGGCCGCTTTCTGCGGCAGTGTGTCGCCGCTGATCCCGGCCGACAGCGGCAGCAAGGGCGTGATCGACGAGATCGTCAGCGGCGCCGTCGGCCCGCTGATCCAGGCGGTGCAGGCGATCTACCTGCGCATCCGGGATGACAATGCGGCCGCGCGCAAGACGATTGCGACGGAGCTGGAGGCAACGTCATGGCCATCCTTCGCCTCGGTCTCGTCCTCCTCCTGATCCTGGCGCTGCCCGGCGCCCGGGCACGCGCGGCGGACCCCGCCACGCCCGCCGGGCTCTACGACCGGCCGACGCTGGTGATCGACCCGGGCATGCACACGGCGATGATCAATCGGGCGTCCGCCGACGCCGCCGGACGCTGGGCGGTCACCGGCTCGGACGACAAGACCGTGCGGATCTGGTCGCCGAGCGACGGCGCCCCGGTGCGCACCATCCGCCTGCCGGCGGGGCCTGGAAGTGTGGGCATGGTGTATGCGGTCGCGATGAGCCCGGACGGCTCTTTGGTCGCCGCCGGCGGGTTCACCGCTCCGTCCGGCCAGCCGCAGCAGATCTACCTGTTCGATCGCGCGAGCGGCAAACTGGTCCATCGCATCGGCGGCTTGCCCAACGTCGTGCTCCATCTCGCCTTCTCACCGGACGGCAGCCTGCTCGCGGCGGCGCTTGGCGCCGCCAATGGCATTCGGATCTATGC
>DATJSJ010000270.1:0-4046 GCA_035504175.1 Acetobacteraceae bacterium | reverse complement strand
CCGCGCAACGCCAGCACGTCGCTGCCCTCGAAGCCGATCCGCCCGGTGCGGATCGCGGCATTGTCCGGCAGCAGCCGCATCGCCGCGGCGATCAGTGTGGATTTGCCGGAGCCGCTTTCGCCGACGATGCCGACGGCGCCGCCGCGCGGCACCGCAAGATCGACGTCGCGCAGCGCGTGCACCGGCCCGCGCGGGGTCAGGAAATCGACGCCGAGCCGCGTGACGTCGAGCAGCGGGGCGGCGCTCATCGGCTGCGCCGCAGGCGCGGATCGATCAGGTCGCGCAGCGCCTCGCCGAGAAAGGTGAAGCCGAGCGTGGTCGCGATCAGCGGCAGGCCGCCGCTGACCACGATCCAGGGCGTGTCGCGGATGAAATTATAGCCCTCGTTCAGCATCCGGCCCCAGCTCGGCGCCGGCGGCGGCACGCCGAGACCGAGGAAGCTCAGCCCCGCCTCCAGCGTGATGACCGACGGGATGTCCATGCTGGCGATGATGAGCAGCGGCCCGATCACGTTCGGCAGGATGTGCACGAACAGGATGCGCGGCGCCCGCGCGCCGAGTGCGCGTTCCGCCAGCACGTAGTCGGTGCCCTTCGCACCCTGCGTGCCGGTGCGCACCACCCGCGCGTAACGGGGGATGGTCACCGCGACGATCAGCCCGAGCACGGTGCCGAGCGAGGGACCGAACAGCGCGATCACCGCCAGTGCCAGCATGATGATCGGAAACGCGAGCGTCGCGTCGAACAGCAGCAGCAGCAGGCTGTCGAGCCAGCGCGGCCCGTAGCCGGCGATCAGACCGAGCAGCACGCCGCCGACGAGGGCCAGCCCGGTCGCGCTGACGCCGAGGGTGAGCGCGAACTGGCTGCCCTTGATCACGCGGCTGAGCAGGTCGCGGCCGAGCTGGTCGGTGCCGAGCCAGTGTGCCCAGGAGGGTGGCGCGAGCCGGTCGTGAATCACGAGATGCAGCGGGTCGTACGGCTCGATCCAATCGGCGAAGATCGCGACCAGCACCACGACCGTCACCAGCACGACGCCGAGCAGCCCGATCGGATCGCGCAGCAGGCGGCGGAGCGGCGCCAGCCGCCCGGCGGCCGGGACCGCCGCGCGCGGCGGCGCGGCGTCAGAGGCTGGCGCGGATGCGGGGATCAAGCGCGGCGACCAGCAGGTCGGCGATCAGCGTGCAGAGCGTGAACAGCAGCACGGTGACCAGCACCGCGCCCATCACCACCGGGTAGTTGCGCGTGTTGACCGCGCCGAGCACGAGCCGGCCGAGCCCCGGCCGGTTGAACACCACCTCCGCGAACACCGCGCTGGAGAGGAGCCCGCCCACGCCCTGGCCGATCACGGTGATGGTCGGCAGCACGGCGATGCGCAGCGCGTAGGAGAAGATGATCCTGCGTTCCGGCAGGCCGAAGGCGCGCGCGGTGCGCACATGCGGCTCGCTCAGCACGTCCAGCATCGAGGCGCGCACCAGGCGCGCGAGATAGCCGACCCAGCCGAGCCCGACCGCGATCGCCGGCAGCACCAGATGGCCGAGCTCGTCCAGCGGATGGCCGGGCGCGCCGGCGCCGGTCGCGCCGAACCAGTGCAGCGATACGGCAAACACCAGCAGCAGGTAGATCGCGACCACGAAGGAAGGCACGGCAAGCGCCGCGACGGAGAGGATGGCGGCGATCCGGTCGGCGAGCGAGCCGCGGCGCACGGCGGCGAGGCAGCCGAGCGGGATGCCGAGCAGCGCCGCCCAGCCCAGCGCCGCGACGGCGAGCGTCAGCGTGTAGGGCAGCGCTTCCAGCACGATCACGGTGACGCTGCGGCCGGACCAGACATCGGTGCCGAGATCGCCGACCAGCACGTTGCGGAAGAAGTGCAGCAGCTGCAGGCCGAGCGGCTGGTCGAGCCCCATGCGCGCGATCAGCGCCTGCTTCATCGCCGGGGTCGCCAGCGGCCCGAGCACGATCGCCGCCGGGTCGCCGGGAATGACGTAGACCAGGCTGAACATGATGGTCATCGCGACGAGGCAGATCAGTCCCGACAGGACGATCCGGCGGATCGCGTAGATAGCCATCAAGGAAGCCGCAAGCAGGCGCGCATCGCCGCGGACTAAAAGCCCATCTTGCCAGGCGGCGCAAGCCGGCGGCACTCTCCGCGCCCGACGAACGCCCGGGGGCCGGATGCTGAATTCCGTCGAGGTGCAGGAGAACATCTGGATCCCGCTCGCCGACGGCACCAGGCTCGCGGCGCGGATGTGGCTGCCGGCGGAGGCGCGGGACACGCGCGTGCCGGCGATCCTCGAATACATTCCGTATCGCAAGCGCGACGGCACGCGCGGCCGCGACGAGCCGATGCACGCCTGGTTCGCCTCCCAGGGCTATGCGGTGCTGCGCGTCGATCAGCGCGGCAGCGGCGAATCCGACGGGCTGCTCGCCGACGAGTACCTGCCGCAGGAGCAGGATGACGCCGTCGCGGTGATCGCCTGGATCGCGGCGCAGCCCTGGTGCAGCGGCGCGGTCGGGATGATGGGCAAGTCCTGGGGCGGGTTCAACGCGCTGCAGGTCGCGGCGCGGCGGCCGCCGGCGCTGCGCGCGATCATCACGGTCTGCTCGACCGACGACCGCTACGCCGACGACATCCATTACATGGGCGGCTGCCTGCTCAACGACAATCTGTGGTGGGGCACGATCATGCTCGCCTACCAGGCGCGGCCGCCCGATCCGGCGATCGCGGGCGAGGCCTGGCGGGCGATGTGGCGCGAGCGGCTCGAGGCGATGCCGTTCTTCCCGGCGCTCTGGCTCGCGCATCAGCGGCGCGACGAGTACTGGCGGCAGGGCTCGGTCTGCGAGGACTGGGATGCGATCCAATGCCCGGTGCTGGCGGTGGGTGGCTGGGTCGATGCCTACACCAACGCCGTGCCGCGCCTGCTCGCCGGCCTGCGCGTGCCGCGGCTCGGCATCATCGGCCCCTGGGCGCATCTCTACCCGCAGGACGGCACGCCCGGCCCGGCGATCGGCTTCCTGCAGGAGGCGACGCGCTGGTGGGATCACTGGCTGAAAGGCGCCGCGACCGGCATCATGGACGAGCCGGTGCTGCGCGCCTGGCTGCAGGACTGGGTGCCGCCGGACGGCACGCGCACCGCGACGCCCGGGCGGTGGGTCGGCGAGCGCGCCTGGCCCAGCCCGCGCATCACGCCCTGGCGCTGGCACCTGCACCCCGGCGCCGCCTTGCGCGAGGCGCCGGGGGCGGGCGGGTCACTGGCGATCTGCTCGCCGCTCAGCCACGGCCAGGCTTGCGGCGAATGGATGGGCACGGGCTGCCGCGGCGAGCTGCCGACCGATCAGCGGCTGGATGATGGCGGCGCGCTGGTGTTCGACACGCCGCCGCTCGACGCCGCGCGCGACGTGCTGGGCGCGCCGGTGCTGACGCTGGCGCTGAGCGCCGACGCGCCGGTGGCGCAGCTCTGCGCCCGGCTCAGCGACGTCGCACCGGACGGGCGGGCGACGCGGGTGAGCTACGGCGTGCTCAACCTCACCCATCGCGACGGCCACGCCGCGCCGGCGCCGCTCGAACCCGGCGTGCCGGTGACCGTGCGCTTGCCGCTCAACGATTGCGGCCACCGCTTCGCCGCGGGTCACCGCATCCGGCTGGCGGTGGCGACGAGCTACTGGCCGCTGGTCTGGCCGGCGCCGACGCCGGTGACGCTGACCGTCCGGCTCGAGCATTGCCAGCTCGACCTGCCGCAGCGGCCGGCGGATCCGGGCGACGCGGCGCTCGGCTTCCCGCCGCCGGTGCGGGCGCCGTCGGCACCCACCGCCGTGCTGAACCCGGGCCATGTGCGCCGGCAGAGCACGCAGGATCACGTGACCGGCGAGGTCACCTACGTGACCGAAGCCGAGGGCGGCCTGTTCGGCGAGGGCGCGCACCGGTTCGAGGAGATCGGCACCGAGGTCGCGCACAGCCTGCGTCGCGAGCTGCGCGTCCGCCCCGACGATCCGCTGTCGGCCCGCTTCGTGCTGACGCAGCGCTACGACATGGGTCGCGACGGCTGGCGCAT
>DATJSJ010000269.1:0-22416 GCA_035504175.1 Acetobacteraceae bacterium | reverse complement strand
CCGACCGGCCGGGACGCGATGCTCTATTCGCTGGGCGCGGTGACCACGTATGGCCATGCCGCGATCTATCTCGCGCGCGACTGGCAATTGCTCGGCACGATCGAGGCGCTGGACGGGCTGATGCTGTTCGGCCTGACCACCGCCTTCATGTTCGCGATCATCGAACGGATCTGGCCACTCGACCGCGGCGGTCATGCCGGCCGGGCCGGTCATCCGGCGGCGGCCGACATCGAAGCCGGCGGCGGCGCCTCACATTCGGGACGACGGCGGGTCGATCAGGGTGCCGGGGTGACGCGGTAGACCACGCCGCCGGCGGCGAAGCTCGGCTGGAACCAGACGCCGTTGCACTGATAGTACGTGCGGCCGGCGATCGGCGTGTAGGCGCAGCCCGCCGGCAGCGCGGCATAGGTGGCGTACATGACATAGCCGGGCGGCGCGGCCGCGGCGCCGGCGGCAACCCCGGCGGCGTAGGCATTACCCGCCGCCGCGTTCGCGCTCGCCGCGCCGATCGCCGCACCGGCGGCGAGCCCGGTGACGCCGGCGGCGGCGACGGCCCCGCCGCTCCATCCGCCGCAATAGCCGCAGCCGCCATAGGCGTTGACCACGGCCGGCGGGTGGTACCCGGCATAGTAGCCGCCATAAGGGTGCACGCCGTAGCCGCTGGCGGTGCCGCCATAGGCGCCGGTCGCGTGCCAGCCACTCCCTGCCTCCCCCGAGGCGGAGCCGCCATACGCCCCGTTGGCGTGCCAGCCCTGGCCGGCCTCACCGGAGGCGGTGCCGCCATAGGCTCCGTTGGCGTGCCAGCCCTGGCCCGCCGTGCCGGAGGCCGAGCCGCCGCGATAGCCGCTCGCACTCCACGACCCGCCGCCGCCCGAGGCGCTGCCGCCGCGGAAGCCCTGGTAGTGCCAGGAGGAGCGGGTGCCGCCGCCATAGCCCATGCCGCCGGCGTGAAACCACGCCAGGGCCGGTTGCGCCGACATCCCCGCCGCGACGCTGGCAAGGATTCCGAGTGCTGCTGCTTGCATCGCCGGCCTCCTCAATGTCCGGGAACGCTGGGGATGTTCATGTCGAGATTGGCGAACTCGATCCGCTTCGCGGCCGCGGCCTTGGCCGACCAGAACAGATCAGGGGCGAGGGTCGGGTCGAGCTGCCAGTCGCGGAACTCGACCTGGTGGCGGAACTGGCCCGGCTCGCCGAAAAACGTGGCGCGGATCATGCGCGGCAGGTGGTCTGCCGTACCGATCCAGACCTGCGCCTGCAGCGCATCGGTGACCACGCCGACCATGTCCGTCTCGGTGTCGCCGACGACGTGGGAGCGGCCGATGACGTAAGCGAGGCGGATCTCGCCGGCGACGTCCTGATACGGGTTGGCGACGATGACGTCGGTGAACGGGAAATAGAGCGCCGCGACGCGATCTGCCTGCTGCAGCATCGCGTCGATGGTCGGCGGCGCGTCGGCGATCGCGACCAGGCCGCTGTCCGGCGCGTAGGCCATCATCTGCTTGCCGTCGTAATAGAAGGCGGACGGCGCGCCGTCCCCCGGCGTGATCACCCGCAGTTTATCGGGCCGCTGCAGGGTGACCTGCGACAGGGTGGTGTAGGCCAGCGGCTGATGCGTGATCAGTGCCGGGCTTTCGTAGGTGGCGATGGCGGTGAAGCTCATGCTGTGCGCTGCGGCCAGCCGGTCGCTCATCGCCTTGAGCAGCGCCACCGCGGCGGGGTCGAGCCGCAGCGCAGGTGCCGCGGTCGCACCCGGCTGCCCGGTCGTGGTGGTCTCGGCCGCCGGCAGCGGCACCGCCGGTGCCGCGAGCAGTGCCGCGGCCAGCATCATCCGTCCGATCCCGAATCGCATCGCGGCCGTCTCCCAGCCCGTTTCAGTCTTCGTGATCGTCGATCCGGAGCGACGGACCGTCCGGCGCGGGCCCGGGAGCATTCCGCTCCCGCAACCCGCCCCGTCCGGTTGCGCCGGTTCAGCTGCCTTCGGGCGCCAGCGTGATCTCGACGCGGCGGTTCTGCGCCCGGCCCTTGGGCGTATCGTTGGAGGCCACCGGATCGGCGTCGCCGTAGCCATGTGCCGAGATCAGATCCGATTTCACGCCCTGCGAGATCATGTATTGCATGACGTCCTCGGCGCGTTTCTGCGACAGGATATCGTTCGAGGTAATGCCCTGCCGCTGCAGCCCCGGGCCGACCGGGGTGTTGTCAGTGTAGCCGTTGACGACAAGCTTGTTCTGCTGCGTCGAGGCCAGCTTCTGTGCCAGCCGGGCGATGATCCGCTTGCCCGCGGCCGACATGTGCCAGCTGCCCGACGGGAACAGCAGGTCACTGTTGACGGTGTACTTGATCGCGCCCTGCAGGCGGGTGATCTGCGCCTTCGCGTCGGCCAATTCCTTCGACTGGGCGTCAAGCTGCTGCTGCAGCTGCTGGTTCTGTGTCTTGAGCGCGTCGTAGTCGCTTTGCGACACGCCGCACCCGGCCAGCGCGACGGCAGAAAAAAGCGATCCGACAATCAGGTAGCGTTTGAAGGCTATGGTCACAGGTCTGGCTCCTCCTCCTGGGTAACCGGTTCGCACGACCGGCTTGGACGCCGTCCGGACCAGCGCGCACGAATGGGCGCCGATCCGATTCCGGCGATGCAACGTTGGCAACTTGGCCCGGCCGCCGCCGAAAGGCAATGATCGAGGTCAATCGCTCCCTCTCTGCCCTGAACAGGGGCATGAGACGTCCGACCACCGCGTCGCCGCGGCCGGATATGTTGGCGGACGCCGGATCGTGTCGGATCAGGTCACGAGCGGTCCGTGCGGCTGCGGTGCGCGACGACCGCCGGTGGCGGGCGATGCTACATCCACGGTTTCGGCCGCGCCGTTGCGTATTTGCACTGAATATGGGCCCTGACGATCGCGCTTGCTTGTGAATCGCCGGATCATCGGCGTCGATGGTACGCACCCTGTCGCCTTGTCTCGCTGCTGATCATGCCCGGCCGGTCATCGGGGTGCGACGCGATCCCGTCCATCGGGTCCAGCCGCGGAATGTCGGGCCTGTCCAGTGTGGTTCGGGCGGCGTCGGTCGTGTGATGGCGCCGGCAGCGTGCGCTGTTCGTGTTCCCGGTTCGTGTCAACCGCCCGTCACTGCGCCGGTCCGCGCTCCACCGGCATGCAAGGTGACCTGCGCAATCCGCGCGAAAAATCCCCGGCCGGTTCGCGTCGCGCAGTCGGCGCAACCGGCGCAATTAAATTGCGGTAAGTCGCCCGCCGCATGCGCTGCGCGGATAACCGGCCGGCACCGGCTTCCCCTGTCACGAAAGATGAGCCGCGCCGGACCGACCCGCCCATCGCGTTCCACCCGGCGATACGCGCAGACGCGGCATCGGACCTGGATGTTGTAATGCCTGATTGACGGTTCCGATGCCCGCGCGATGCGTGCCGCGCCCGACTGGCACTCTGTCCCCGGTAGCGGCGGCGGAACCTGAGCGCCCGCGCGGACGATATCCCCTCGATCCCGCCAGAGCGGGCGGGCGGCACCGATCCCGACGGGACGGCGCCGCGACACGCGGCTCTGGAAGGAGGCACCAGCGCAAGGAGGTCCGGGTGACGACGCATTCCATGGCAGCGACCGCGCCCTTCAGGCGGGCGATGAAGCGACCGGCGCGGGCCGGCCTCCGACACTCCCGTCGGCTGCGGCGGATTCTCGACCTGGGCGGGTTCGAGGCCGCGGCGCGCCGCAAACTGCCGCACGCGATCTATGCCTATGTCGCCGACGGATCGGAGGACGAAACCTCGCGCCGCACCAACCATGCGGCGTTCCTCGACTACCGGCTGGTGCCGCGCGTGCTGGTCGGCGTCACGGAGCGGTCGCAGCAGACGACGCTGTTCGGCCGCACTTACGCCTCACCGATCGGCATCGCGCCGATGGGCGGCAGCGCCGCGGTTGCCTACGACGGCGACACCGTGATGGCGCGCGCCGCCGCGCAATGCGGCATCCCGTTCGTGCTCAGCGGCAATTCGATCATCCCGATGGAGGAGGTCGCGCGCAACCATCCCGGTGCCTGGTTCGCCTCGTACCAGTCGCCGAACCGCCGTTCGATCGAGGGCATGGTGGAGCGCGTCGCTGCCGCGGGCTTCTCGACCTTCGTGCTGACCACCGACGTGCCGGTCGGCTCCAATCGCGAGAAGGATGCGCGCGCCGGCTTCCATCAGCCGATCCAGCTCAACACCAGGCTGCTCCGCGACGGCGCGCTGCATCCGGGCTGGGTGCTTGCGACCGCGGCGCGCACGCTGCTGAAGCGCGGCATCCCGCATATCGACAATCTCGAATATGACGGCGGCCCCAGCCTGTTCTCGAGCACGGTCGGCAAGATCGCGTCGCACACCAGCCTCTCCTGGGAGCATGTGCGGCTGATCCGCCGGCTCTGGCGCGGCGCCTTCGTACTGAAAGGAATTCTCTCGCCGGCGGATGCGCGCCTGGCACGGGATCACGGCGTCGACGGTATCGTCGTCTCCAACCATGGCGGCCGCCAGCTCGACAAGGCGGCGACGCCGCTGCAGATCCTGCCGCATGTCCTGGAGGCGGCGGGCGACATGCCGGTGCTGATCGACAGCGGCTTCCGCCGCGGCACCGACGTGCTGACGGCGCTGGCGCTCGGTGCCCGTTTCGTGCTGATCGGCCGGCCGTTCCTGTTCGCCGCCGCAGTCGCCGGCGAGGCCGGCGTGCTGCACGCGATCGAGCTGATCACCAAGGAGATCGATCGCGACATGGCGCTGCTCGGCCTGCGCGAGCTCGGCGAACTCGGGCGCGACCACCTGCTTGGCCCGATGCCCGGTCATGCCGGCGCCACGGCCGAGCGCGTGGTCGAAGGCGCCGCCTGAGCCGGGGTCCCGCCGTCGGCGCGCACCGTCACCGCGCGCGCGCCGCCTCGCCGCCGGAAATCACTCGTCCTCGTCGGCGCAGCAATCATCGGCGGCGCCGTCGCAGCACCCCTTGTCGCAGCACTTGCGGCATTCGTCGCAGCCCTCCTTGCCGCCGCACTCGCACCAGATCGTGTAGGCCATGGCGTCGAGCGTCTTCACCGGCATCGCCGGATCGTCGCTGGTGATGACGAGCTCGGAGGCGATCGGGCATTTCTCGGTCGCCTTGTAGCGCACCACGACGCCGAGGCAGGAGCCCGGATGCAAGGTCGCCGGGAACGGGTTGTTGACGAGCTTCCAGTGCGGGTTCTTGCGCTTGAACGCGACGCTGGTGACGTGCAACGGGCAGTCGCCGACATTGCAGATCGAGATCGTGCGCTCGGCGCGGCAGCACGCCTTGACGCCGCCGAAACAGAGCGAGCCGGTGACCGCGAGCTTGCCCGACGGCACCTCGCCGCGCACGGACACGTTGTGCGGGCTGCCGGGATCGGCGCTGACCACCGTGATGGTCGCGGATTTGTTGCCGAAGCTGGTCGGCGCGAAGCGGATCGGCAGCGGCATCGCGTCGCCCGGGCCGAGCAGCAGCGGGAAGGACAGCACCTGCGGCACCAGGAACTCGGCCGAGGACGAGGTGACCGCCAGGATCGACAGCGGACAGCGGCCGCTGTTGTTCAGGATCAGCGGCTCGTCGGCGAAGCGGCCGACGCAGACCCGGCCGAAATCGCCGCTGTCGGCGAGCACCAGGCTGAGCCGCGGCACCTGCCCGGTGCCGGAGACCGCGACCTTGTGCGGCCCGGCCGGATCGTCGCTCAGGATGGTGATGGTGCCGGCTTTCGGTCCCGGGCCGGTGGGCTCGAAGCGGATCATGACGTCGATCGCGTCGCCGACGCCGAGCTTGATCGGGTAGGCGAGCACGCTCGGCGGCAGGAAGTCCGGCGAGGACGAGAGGATATTGCTGATCAGCAGCGGACCGGTGCCGCCATTGTCGATCGTCAGGATCTCGTCGGTGAAGGCACCGAGGCAGACGGAGCCGAAATTCCCGGCATCGACGATCGCGGTCACGACCCGGCCGACGCCGGCGATCAGCTTGAAGAAGAACGGATCGATCGAGACCGCGACCGGCGTCACGTTGTCGGTGGCGAGCAGCGTCTTGGTGGTGAAATCGGCGTTGCGCTGATAGGTGACGCCGTTCGGGAAGCTGGCATGATCCGGCGTGTTGTTGGCACTGAAGATGCCGTAGAAGCTGCTCCCGACCGCCAGCATGTAGAGATAGTCGCCGAGATAGGGGTCGAAGCTCTTGCCCGGCGTGTTCGCCGGCGTGTTGGCGAGGATATAGGTGGTGATGGCGCCGAAATCGTTGTGCGTCAGTTCCAGCGTGGTCTGCCAGAGCTGGTTCGGGGCGACGCCGGTCACCTGCTGATACAGGAAGCCGAGCCGCCCGTGTTCGTTGATCGCGAGTGCCGGGTTGGTCGCATTGGCGACGCTGCGCAGCGTGCCGGACCAGGTCACGCCGGAATCGGTCGATTTGCGGATGTACAGCGTATAGGTGCCACCCGCCTGGTCGCCGTAACAGACATAGACCGTGGCACTGTCGCGCGGATCGACCGCGATCGAGAGGTCGCCGCCGATGCGCTGCTGGCCGAGGAACAGCGACAGGAAGGGGTTGACCACCCCGGTCACGATGCGCACGCCCTGCTTGCCGTCGCCGGTGTCGATCAGCGCGGTGAACGGGGTCGCACCGCTGGCCCAGTCGTCGTCGCGCACGATGACGACGTCCGAGCCGCCCGCGACCAGCGCGTAATAGAGGGCGTAGACCGTGCCGTCCGGGTGCACGGCAGGGCGGGTCTGGAACCCGTCGCGCGAGACAACGCGGCTTTCGATCACCACCGTGCTGGTGGTCGCCGCCGCGATGCCCGCGTCCAGCGACAGGTCGATCGTCGCCGGGATGTTGGCCGGCGCGTGGTCGTTGCTGCCGACATAGATGCGATCATCGCCGCTGCCCGGCCCGCTCGGCACGGTCGCCGCCTGGATGAACGGCTGGTCGTCGTTCTGGCGTTGCGCCAGCACCGTCATCGTGGTCAGGCCGGAGAAATCGCCGGTGCGCAGGATGTCGAAATTGATCAGCGCGATGTTGCTGCCGCTACCCCACAGCACGCCGGCATAGAGCAGGCCGCCGCTGGTGGCGAAGCGCAGCGTCTGGTCGCGCACCGGCGTGCCGGCGATGACGTCGCGCAGGCTCCAGGTGTTGCCGCCGTCGAAGGAGAAGAAGACCGGCGAGTTGGAGCTGCCGGAATTCGGGCTCGGCGTGAAGGCGGTGCCGGCGATCTCCAGCGGATTGGCGGGATTGACCGCCAGATTGGGCTCGCTGTCCTGATTGGTCTCCCCGCTCGACAGATTGGGGATCATGTTGACGACGGTGAGGACGTCCGACATCTCAGCGCTCCTCCTCGCCGCCGCGACCGAGCAGGCGCTGCACCTCGGCGAGCCGTCCGGCCGGGAGGAAATCGAGCGGGTCGGTCGCCCGATACACGCCGCGCGGCAGCTCGCGCGGCGCCTCGTCGGGCTTCACGTGATGCAGCAGGAAGATCCCGCTCGTGCCGCGGTGCAGCTTGGGCGAGCGATACCAGACGATGTCGGTGCTGTTGGCGAACAGCACCTCGACCTCGCCTTTGGGCTTGGCGCCCTTGAGCACGGATTGCACGGCGACGCGCGCGATCCACCAGTCGGGATCGTGCTCCGAGCGCGGCGGGAGATCGGGCTCCAGCTTGCGGCTCGCCACCACCTCGCCGACCACGATCAGCGCCGCCGCCTCGATGCGCGCGCGCAATGGGCGCTCCGCAGCCTCGCGCAGCGCGTGCTCGACCGCGCGCATCGCCTCCTCGGTCGCCTCGACCTGGCCGAGCTCGCGCAGCAGCAATCGCTCGCCGAGGCTGATGCACTGGGTAAACAGGATATGCGGTGCGTGCTCGCGCCGCTCGCCGGCGTGCCGGCCCAGCACCGTCGCGGACTTGCCCGCCAGGCCGCGCAATTCCGGCGTGCTGTGCAGCACCGCCTCGATCGCGACCGTGAACCCTTCGCCCGCGGCGGCCGGAAGTCCGTGCTCATCTCCGGGCTGCGCTGGCACGATCCGCGCGCGGATGATGAACCCGGCCGCATCGACGAGGCGCCTCGCCTCTTCCATGTCCATTGCGTCCGAAGCCCCTTGCTAGAGGTGCGACGCCGACCCTCCGGCTGGCGATGCGGGCGCGCTATCGTCGCGCCTTGGCATCCCGTGTCAGCCGGGCGCGCAGCGCCCGGTGCGCGATGACCTGGCCGACGACGAGGCCGAGCACCGCTTCACCCAGATCGAGCAGCAGATAGATCCAGCTTTCATGATATTCGCCGCTCGCGACCGTGGCGGCGACGCCGGCGACGATCACGGCCAGCACGCTCAGCACCGTTCGCAAGACACCGGTGGTGAAGTACCAGATCGCCGCGCCGAACAGGGCGCCGAGGATGACGGGAACGAGTTCGTCCATAGGGCAATCCCTCGCCTGCGCAAGCTTCGCCGGGGCGCTGCAGCGGATATCGGTCAGCACCGACCGGCCCGGGCGTCGGAATAATTGCGGATCGTACACATTCCGGGAAAGGTTGTCACCCGGGCCGGCCGGGCCGCCTCCGGTGCCGCCGCGGCGGCCTCAGCCCGCCGGGTCGGCGAGCCGGTAGCCGACCCCGGGCACGGTCAGCACCAGACTGCCGGCCGGCCCCAGCTTCTGCCGGATATGGCCGACATACACGCGGAGATATTGCACGTCGTCCGTGTGCGCCGGTCCCCAGACGCGCTCCAGCAAGTGCCGGTGCGTCAGCACCCGCCCGGCATCGCGGGTCAGCAGCGCCAGCAGCTCGAACTCGCGCGGCGTCATTTCGACCGCCGCGCCATCGACCCGCACCGTCCGACGCGTCGTGTCCACCTCCAGCACGCCGTGCCGATAGATCGCGGCCTGCGTTTCATGGCCGGCCGCCAGGCGCAGCGCGGTGCGGATGCGCGCCAGCAGCTCGTCGACGTCGAACGGCTTCTCCAGATAGTCATTGGCGCCGCCGTCCAGCGCCGCGACTTTCTCCGCCACCTGATCCCGGGCGGAGAGCACGATCACCGGCAGTTTCACCGCCTGCAGCAGCCGGCGCAGCACGAGCTGCCCGTCGATGTCGGGCAGGCCCAGATCCAGCAGCACCAGCGCGAACCGCGTGGCCGGCGCGGCGCCCGGATCGCCGCGTGCGCCGCCCAGCCGCAGCGCCTCCGCGCCGCTGTCCGCGCTCTCGACCGCATAGCCGGCGGCCTCCAGGGTCGGCCGCAGGAAGCGATGCACCTGCGGCTCGTCATCGACGATCAGGATGCGCTCAGCGGTCACCGCGTGAGCGCGCCCGGCCCGCCCGGACCTGCCGCCGGCAGGGTCAGGCGAATCTCCGTCCCCGGCGGCTCCCCGGGATGCGCGTTGGGCCGCGGACTGGCCGCCTCGACCGTGCCGCCCATCGCCTCGACGAGCGCGCGGGTGATCGCAAGCCCGAGCCCGGTTCCCGGCGTGGTGCGGTCCTCGCGCAGGGCGCGGTAGAAGCTGTCGAACACGTGCGGCAGGTCGTGCTCGGCAATTCCCGGCCCCTGGTCGGCGACGGCGAGCCGCACCTGCGGACCGAGCGTCTGCACGCCGATGCTCACCGGCGTGCCGGCAGGCGCGTGCTTCGCCGCATTCTCGAGGATGTTGACCAGCGCGTGCGACAGCAGCTCGGGATCGGCCAGCACCGGCGGGATCGCGTCGGGCAGGACGCGCGCGACCGGGCCGATCGCGGGGACCTGGGCGAGCGCGGCATCGAGCGTCTCGGCCAGGTCGACCGGCTCGCGCCGCGGGGTGATCTCGCCGGACTCCAGCCGGGTCATCTCGGTGATGTTGGCGATGAACCGCGCCATGCGCACCGTGTCGGTCTCGATCGTCGCCAGCAGATCGGTGCGCGTCGCCGCCGGCAGCCGTTCCCAGGCGGTGCGCAGCGTGCCGGCGGCGCCGCGGATGCCGGTGAGCGGCGTGCGCAGATCGTGCGACAGCGCGTTCAGCAGGGCGGTGCGCAGCCGCTGGGTTTCCGCCTGCGCCTCGGCCCGCGCCGCCTCGCCGGTGAGCCGCACCCGCTCCAGCGCGGCACCGCCCTGATCGGCCAGCGTGCCGAGCGCCTGCACCGCCGCCTCATCGAGCCCGCCCTCGGGCCGCACCCCGAGCACGCCGGCCATGCCGTGCGCCGCCCGCATCGGAAAGAACCGCCACGGCGACGAGGGCAGCGTCGCCGTGCCGCGCCCGGCCTCGTCGCCGCGGCCATAGGCCCAGCGCGCGGCGGCCCAGCTTCCCTCGTCCATCGTATCGGCCGGCGGCATCGCGGCGCGGATGTTGAGATCCTCGCCGATCGCGGTCAGCAGCACGGCGCGACCGGCGATATCCGCCGCCTGGCGGGTGATCTCCTCGTGCAATTCCAGCGCGGTCGAGGGCTGGCCGAGGCGGCGGCTGAAGGCGGCGATGCGGCGCAGGTTCTCGATGCGGCTCTGCGCCACCCGCGCTTCGAGGCGGACGCGGCTGGCAAGCCAGCCGGTCGCGACGGCGACGCCGAGGAACACCAGCAGCGCCACCACGTCCCGCGGCTCGTAGATCGTGAGTTGATAGAGCGGCGGGATGAACAGCAGATTCCAGGCCAGGAATCCCAGCACCGCCGCGTACAGCGCCACCGCCAGGCCGAACAGCGCGGCGCTGCCGACCACCGCGGCGACGAACAGCATGCCGAGCGCGTCATTCTCCAGCCAGGCGGCGAACAGCTCGCCGGCGCCGATCACCCCGCCGACCAGAAGCGTGGCGGCGAGCCAGGGCCAGGCGGTGCGCGGCAGCGGGACCGCCGGCAGTCGCCGGCGCGCCGGCGCGCTGCGGCCGGTCGGCACCACGTGCAGGGCGAAATCCGGCCCCTCGCGAATCAGCGTCGCGGCCAGCGTGCGGCCGAACAGGCGCCGCCAGAGCAGCGGCCGGCCGCGACCGATCACCAGATGGGTGACGTTGCGTGCCCGCGCGACATCGAGCACCGCGCGCACCACGTCGAGGCCGGCGCGGATCTCCACCTCGGCGCCGAGGCGGGACGCGAGATCGAGCGCCGAGCGCGCCACATCGGCGCCGTCCGGGCGCTCCAGGTGCAGCGCGATCCATGGCGCGTGCAGCGCGTCGGCGAGTGCCTTGGCGGCACGAACCACCGCCGGCGCCGTCTCATCGCCGCCGATCAGTGCCAGCACGCGCTCGCCGGCCGGCCACGGGCCGGCAATCGCATTCATGCGCATGTAGTCGCGCACGTCCTGGTCGACGCGCTGCGCCGCGCGCCGCAGCGCGATTTCGCGCAGCGCCGCCAGGTTGCCCTCACGGAAGAAGCCGGCGAGCGCGCGGGCAGCGACCTCGCGCGGATAGACATGACCCTCCGTCAGGCGCGCGCGCAGCTCGGCCGGGCTGAGGTCGATCAGCTCGATCTCGTCGGCCAGTTCCAGCACCCGGTCGGGCAGGGTCTCGGTAACGCGGATCCCGGTGATGCGCGCGATCGCATCGTTGAGGCTTTCCAGATGCTGCACGTTCAGCGTCGCCCAGACATCGATGCCGGCCTCCAGCAGCTCGGCGACGTCCTCCCAGCGCTTGTTGTGGCGGCTGCCCGGGGCGTTGGTATGGGCGAGCTCATCGACCAGCAGCAGGCCCGGACGACGGGCGAGTGCCGCGTCGAGGTCGAACTCCTCCAGCGCGTGGCCGTGATAGAGCACGGCGCGGCGGGGCAGCACCGGCAGATCGCCGATCTGCTCCGCGGTCTCGGCGCGGCCATGCGTCTCGACCACGCCGATCACGACGTCGATGCCGTCGGCGCGACGGCGTCGCGCGGCGTTCAGCATTTCCCAGGTCTTGCCGACGCCGGGTGCGGCGCCGAGGAAAACCCGCAGCCGCCCGTGGCCTTCGCGCCGGGCGGCCTTGATCAGGGCGTCGGGATCCGGACGGGCTTCCTCAGCCGGCATGCAAGCGCATCATCGCGCGTCCGGGCCAGCCCGGTCCATGGCGACGATGTCGGCTCGTCGGGCGGCGAAGGCATGCGCCTTCGACACCGTCGAAGGCGACCAATGCGGAGGGCCACGGGCCGGGAGCCAAGTCAAGGTTGCGCCTGCGGCGCAGCGCGCGAAGTGCGGCTTCGACCTTGACTTGGCTCCCGACCCGTGGCGAAGGCTTGGGGTGCGCTCGCCCCCTCTTGCGCGCCGAAGGCGCGACGAGGTCGAGCGCGCACGGTGCGCGCCTCGCGCGACAAGCGCATCAGCGCGCGGCAAGCCCCTGGTCGCGGCTCAGCGCATCGAGGCGCATATTGAGCGCCAGCACGTTCACCCGCTTCTCGCCGAGGATGCCGAACGTACGGCCCCGCACCTGGCTTTCGACCAGTTGCTGTAGCTTGCCCTCCGGCAGACGACGCAAGCGGGCGATGCGGGGTACTTGCCGCAGTGCGTTGGCGGGCGAGATGTCGGGATCGACGCCGGAGGCGGAGGTGGTGACGGCGTCGGCCGGCACCGGCCCGGGACCCAGTCTGGCGACCGCCGCCTTGACGCGATCGATCAGCGCCTTGCTGGTCGGGCCGAGATTCGACGCGCCGGACGCCGCCGCATTGTCCGGCAGGTCGATCGTCTTCGAGGGATCGGCCGGGTCGGTGCCGGTGGTGGCCGAGGGACGGCTCGCGAAATAGCGCGGATCGGCGAAGTCCTGGCCGATCAGGGCGGAGCCGATGACCTGGCCGTCGTGGCGCACCAGGCTGCCGCCCGCCTGCCAGGGAAACACCGCCTGGCCGATGCCGACGAAGGCGAGCGGAAAGACGAGCCCGAGCAGCACCGTGGACAGCGCCACCAGAACCAGAGCGGGACGGAGATTGGACATGGGTCCTCGCGTCAGACGAAGATGCCGAAAGCGGAGAGCAGCAGGTCGATCAGCTTGATGCCGACGAACGGTGCCACCAGCCCGCCGAGCCCGTAGATCAGCAGGTTCCGCCGCAGCAGCGCCGCGGCACCGACCGGCCGGAAGCGCACGCCGCGCAGCGCGAGCGGCACCAGCAGCACGATGATGATGGCGTTGAAGATGACGGCGGAGAGAATCGCACTCTGCGGTGTCGCCAGGTGCATCACGTTCAGCGCTTGCAGCTCCGGATAGGTGGCGACGAAGATCGCCGGCAGGATCGCGAAATACTTCGAGACGTCGTTGGCGATGCTGAACGTGGTGAGCGAGCCGCGGGTAATCAGCAATTGCTTGCCGATCTCGACGACCTCGATCAGCTTGGTCGGATCGCTGTCGAGATCGACCATGTTGCCGGCCTCGCGCGCCGCCTGCGTGCCGGTCTGCATCGCAACCCCGACATCGGCCTGCGCCAGCGCCGGCGCGTCGTTGGTGCCGTCGCCGGCCATCGCCACCATCCGCCCCTCCGCCTGGGCACGGCGGATGTAATCGAGCTTGTTCTGCGGCGTCGCCTCGGCGATGAAATCGTCGACCCCCGCCTCGGTCGCGATCGCCGCCGCAGTCAGGCGATTGTCGCCGGTGACCATGACGGTGCGGATGCCCATACGCCGGAGCGCGGCGAACCGGTCGCGAATGCCCGGCTTGACGATGTCCTTGAGCTCGATCACGCCCATCAGCCGCCACACCCCGTCGCGCGCGGCGACCGCCAGCGGCGTGCCGCCGGAGCGGGCGATCCGCTCGACCGCCTGCAGAAACGGGGCCGGCGCCGGTTCGTCGCCGATCGTCCGCAGCACCGAATCGACCGCGCCCTTGCGCCAGGCCCGGTCGCCGTGATCGAGCCCGGAGAGCCGCGTGTTGGCGGAGAACGGGATGATCGCCGCATCCGCCGGCCGCTCCGGCGTGATGCCGTAGCGGTCGCGCGCGAAGGCCAGGATCGAGCGCCCCTCCGGCGTGTCGTCGCCGAGACTGGACAGCACCGCCGCTTCCGCCAGCGCCTGCTCGCCCACCCCTGGCGCCGGGAGAAACCCCGCCGCCATGCGATTGCCGAAGGTGATGGTGCCGGTCTTGTCGAGCAGCAGCGCGTCGACGTCGCCCGCCGCCTCCACCGCGCGGCCGGAGGTCGCGACCACGTTGAAGCGGATCAACCTATCCATGCCGGCGATGCCGATCGCCGACAGCAGCCCGCCGATCGTGGTCGGGATCAGGGTGACGAGCAGTGCCGCCAGCACCGGCACGCCCAGCACCGTGCCGGAATAGCGCGCGAAGCCGACCAGCGTGACCACGGCGATCAGGAAGATGATGGTGAGCCCGGCGAGCAGGATGTCGAGCGCGATCTCGTTCGGCGTCTTCCGCCGTTCCGCACCCTCCACCAGTTTGATCATGCGGTCGATGAAGGTGCTGCCGGCCTCCGCCGTGATGCGCATGACCAGCCAGTCGGAAACCACCAGCGTGCCGCCGGTGACGGCACTGCGATCGCCGCCGGCCTCGCGGATCACCGGCGCGGACTCGCCGGTGACGGCACTCTCGTTGACGCTGGCGACACCCTCGACGATCTCGCCATCCGAGGGGATCAGGTCGCCGGCTTCCACCAGCACCAGGTCGCCGACATGCAGGTCCGGCGCCGGCGTCGGCTTGTACAGCGCGCGGTCCTGCGGATTGACCAGCAGTTTGGCCATCGTGTCGCTGCGCGAGCGGCGCAGGCTCTCCGCGCGCGCGCGGCCGCGGCCCTCCGCCACCGCCTCGGCGAAGGTCGCGAACAGCACCGTCAGCCACAGCCAGACGGCGATGGTCAGCGCGAACGCCGCCGGCGCACCCCCCAACAGATTCCGCAGCCCGATCGCGGTGGTGAGCGTGGCGACCACCTCGGTGACGAAAATCACCGGGTTGCGCATCAGCGTCACCGGGCTGAGCTTGCCGACCGCGTCCTTCGCCGCCCGCAGCAGGATGGTTCGGTCGAACAGTGCGATCGCTTCGGCCTGGGCCATGATCGGCCTCCTCAATAGGTCTTGCCGGCCAGCATCGCGAAATGCTCCGCGAGCGGGCCGAGCGAGAGCGCGGGCATGAACTGCAACCCGCCCATGATCAGGATCACGCCGACCAGCAGGCCGATGAACAGCGGCCCGTGCGTCGGGAAGGTGCCGGCGCCCTCGGGCAGCTTCGGCTTGGCGGCGAGCGAGCCGGCGATCGCCAGGATCGGGATCAGGAAGGCGAAGCGCCCGAGCAGCATCGCGAGCCCCAGCCCGAAATCGAGCAACGGCGTGTCGGCGGAGAGCCCCGCGAACGCGCTGCCGTTGTTGCCGGTGGCCGAGGTCCAGCCGTACAGCATCTCCGACAGCCCGTGCGGCCCGGCATCGTTGAGCGACGCGACGCCGGACGGCAGCACCAGCGACAGCGCCGCACCGCCCAGGATGCAGAGCGGCAGGATCAGGAAGGCGAGCATCACCAGCTTCATCTCCTTCGCCTGCACCTTCTTGCCGAGATATTCCGGCGTCCGTCCCACCATCAGCCCGGCGACGAACACCGCGAGCAGCGCGAAGCCGATCATGCCGTAGAGGCCCGATCCGACGCCGCCCGGCGTCACCTCCGCGAGCTGGATCAGCACCATCGGGATCATGCCGCCAAGCGGCGTGAAACTGTCATGCATGGCGATGACGGCGCCATCCGACGTGCCGGTGGTCGTCGCCGCGAACAGGGCGGAGGCCGGCACGCCGAAGCGCACCTCCTTGCCCTCCATGTTGCCCATGGAGGGATCGACGCCGAGATGCGCCAGCAGCGGGTTGCCGACGGCCTCCGCCGCGTAGCAGGCCGCGATCGCCGCGAGCAGGATCACGCCCATCGCCGCGAACAGCGCCCAGCCCTGCCGCACGTCCTTGACGATATGGCCGAAGGTGAGCGCCAGCGCGAAGGGGATGACGATCTCGCTCCAGGTCTCGAGCAGGTTGGACAGCGGGGTCGGGTTCTCGAACGGATGCGCGCTGTTGGCGTTGAAGAAGCCACCGCCATTGGTGCCCACCAGCTTGATCACCTCCTGGAACGCGACCGGTCCCAGCGCGATCGTCTGGTGGCCGCCGGCCAGCGTGTGCGCCTCGGCGTAGTTGGCGAGCGTGTCCGGCACGCCCTGCCAGATCAGAAAGATCGCGCCCAGGACCGTTATCGGCAGCAGCACGTAGAGCGTGATCCGGGTCAGATCGGCCCAGACATTGCCGAGTGCGGAGAGCCCGCCGCCGGCGAAGGCGCGGCTGACCGCGACCGCCGCGGCGATGCCGGTCGCCGCGGAGAGGAAATTGTGCACGGTCAGGCCGAGCATCTGGCTGCCGTAGGAGATCTGCGTCTCCGGCGTATACGCCTGCCAGTTCGTGTTGGTCACGAAGCTCATTGCCGTGTTGAAGGCAAGTCGCGGCGACATGCCGGCGATGTGCTGTGGATTGAATGGCAGGTAGTATTGCAGCCGCAGCATCAGGTAGAGCAGCAGGAAATGCACCGCCTGCAGCAGCATCAGCGCGACGGCATATTCCTTCCAGCCCATGCTGCGCCCGGGATCGACGCCGCAAGCGGCATAGCAGCCGCGCTCGAGCGGGCGCAGCGCGGGTGAGAGCCAGACCCGCTCGCCCGCGACCACCCGCGCCATATAGGCGCCGAGCGGAATCGCGGCGAGGGTCACCAGCGCCAGGACAAGCGCGATCTGCGCCCAGCCGGTCCAGGTCATTGAGGTTCATCCATGGAGGGTTGTGAGAGCATCGCCTGCAAGGTGTCGCGGCGGCGGCGGCACGTTGCACCAGGGCCTCGTTGTCGCAGCGAGGTGCGCGACTTCGTTGATCCCGCCGCCGGCGATCGCCGCGTCTAGAAATCCTCCGGCCGCACCAGCGCCCAGACGAGATAGACGAGCAGGGCCGCGGCGACCGTGCCGCCGAGGATCAGATCGAGCATCAGATGCGCTCGCACAACGCCGCATAGGCCGCCATCAGCAGCAGCCCACCGACGCCGAGCGCGGCAACCAGCACATCGGTCATCGCACGGCGCCTCCTCGCGCCGGACCAGGAGATAGGATGGCCGCGCGTAAAGATTCCATGCGAGTTGCGGGTCGCTCGCATAAAGAAACGATAAAGCCGGCCGCGCGGGTCCAGCCGGCGCCGCTCTTGCCCGGGCGCGCGCCGGCCGGCACGATTGCGAGCGGTGCAGGACGACCGCCGGTCGTTCGCGCGCGGGCCATCCGCCGCCCCGACCGGGCAACAAGCCGCCTGCCGCGCGGCCGCCGCCGGATCGCGGGCCGCCCCGTCCGGCCGCGCCACCATACGAATGCACACGAGATCGCGGCACTCGCTGCCGATCGAGGACACCATGCCGCTTGACCAAACCGACATCGCCCCCCTGTTCGACCGCGCCGCCCGCCACGCGGCTTCATTCCGGGCCGCCGTCGCCGCCCATCTGCACCGCGTCACCGCCGGCTACGCCGACGCCGTCGCCGCCTTCGCGGCACCCACGCCGGAACACGGGATGGCGCCGGAGGAGGTGCTGGACGAACTCGCCCGACGCGCCGAACCGGGGCTCGCCACGACCACGGGCGGGCGTTTCTTCGGCTGGGTGATCGGCGGGTCGCACCCGATGGGCGTCGCCGCCGACTGGCTGACCGCCGCCTGGGGTCAGAACGCGGGCAACCACACCGCGGCCCCGGCCGCCGCCGCGGCCGAGACCGCCGCCGCCGCCTGGCTGCTCGACCTGCTCGACCTGCCACGCGAGTCCTCGGTCGGTTTCGTCACCGGCGCGACGATGGCGAATTTCGTCGGCCTGGCCGCGGCGCGCGACGACGTGCTCCGCCGCGCCGGCTGGGATCTCGAAGCACGCGGCCTGTTCGGCGCCCCGCCGATCCGCGTGCTGATCGGCGAGGATGCCCATACCACGGTCCTGTCTGCGCTGCGCTATCTCGGCTTCGGCCGCGACTCGTTGCTCCGCATCGCGACCGATGCGCAGGGGGCGACGCGCGCAGATGCCTTCGCAACCGCAGTGGCGGCGTCGCACGGGCCGACGATCGCGATCACCCAGGCGGGGCAGATCAATACAGGAGCATTCGATCCGCACAGGGAGATCGTGGCGGCGGCGCATGCCGCCGGCGCCTGGGTGCATGTGGACGGCGCGTTCGGACTATGGGCGCGCGCCTGTCCGGACCGGGCGCCGCTCGCGCGCGGCGTCGAGCAGGCGGATTCCTGGGCAACCGACGGACATAAATGGCTGCAGACCCCGTACGATTGCGGCTATGCGATCGTGAAGGACGCCGAGGCGCACCGGCGGGCGATGACCATTGCCGCGAGCTATCTGCCGCCGGTCGCGGGCCGGGAGCGCGATCCGTCGCATCTGGTGCCGGAACTCTCCCGCCGCGCCCGCGGCTTCGCCACCTGGGCGATGATCCGGCATCTCGGCCGTGACGGCATTGCCGCGATGGTGCGGCGGCATTGCGACCAGGCGCGGCTGTTCGCCGACTGCCTGGGCGAGGAACGCGGCATCGCCATCCGCAACGAGGTGGTGCTGAACCAGGTCCTGGTGCAGTTCGGCGCCGACCATCCGGCGCAGGCACGGGACGCGCTGACCCAGGCAGCGATCCGGGCGGTGCAGGCGGACGCCACCTGCTTTGCCGGCGGCGCCCTCTGGCGGGGCGAGTGGGTCATGCGCCTCTCGGTCATCGGCGCCGCGACCACCGACGCCGACATTCGCGCGTCGGCCGCGGCAATCTGCCGCTGCTGGCGGCAGGTGCAGGCCGAGACGGACGCGCCGGGATGACCCTCGCGGGCCGGCGTCTCGCCGGTAGGGCGCCTCGCTGGCAGGGCGCCTCGCTGGCAGGGCGCGTTGCCACCGCTGCCTCGGCCATTCCGAGGCAGCGATACGGAAGCCCGTGCTTCCCTCGGCGCGGCGCCGGTGCTCAGGTCCGGACGCGGCCGCGCGCCGGCGCGCGCTGCGGCCGGTATTCCCGCGGCGGTACCGCGGAACGGGAGGATGACAGCATGATCCGCACGGGGCAGCAGTACCGCGACTCGATCCGCGACGGCCGCGCGATCTACATCAACGGCGAGCGCGTGCGCGACGTCACCACCCACCCGATGTTCAAGCCGCTGGTCGATATACGGGCCCGCATCTACGACATGGCGCACGATCCGGTAACCGCCCCGGTGATGTCCTACGCCGCCGACGGCGAGCGGCACGCGATCGGCAACAAGCTGCCGCACGCGCAGCAGGACTGGTGGGAAAAGCGCCGCGCCACCGACACCGTGATGGAGACGATCGGCGGCGTGGTGACGCGGGTCGGCGACGAGACGGTCGGCGAGATGTGGTCGCTCTACGACGGCCAGGACGTGCTGAACGAGGTCGACCCCCAGTTCGCCCGTAACATCCAGGCGCACATCCAGCATGTGCTGCACGCCGATCCGTTCCATGTCTCGGCCAACACCGATCCCAAGGGCGACCGCTCCAAGCCGCCGCAGGAGCAGGACCCGGACATGCTGCTGCACCTGGTGCGGGAGACCGATGCCGGCATCGTCGTGCGCGGTGCCAAATATGAGACCGCCGCCGCCTACGCCAACCAGGCCTTCACCAAGCCGACCATCGCCAACTGGGGCAACGCCGCCTACTCCGACTACGCGCTCGGCTTCGTGTGCGACCTCGGCTCCCCGGGGCTGAAGTTCATCTGCCGCACCGGCTTCGCCGGGCGCGCGCCGGCCGAGGACTATCCGCTCGCCAACCGCTTCGACGAGGTCGACACGCTGGTCATCTTCGACGACGTGCTGATCCCGTGGGAGAACGTGCTGTTCTACCGCCACACGAAGGCGGCGCAGTTCATCCGCGCCACCTTGCACCGCTACTCTGCCTTCGCCTTCGTGCAGCGCAACCTCAAGCTCGCCGACATGATGATCGGCGCCGCCCTGTTCAACGCGCGGCAGACCGGCCTCGACAAGCAGCAGGCGGTGCAGGAGAAGCTCGCCCAGCTCGCGGTCTACCGCGAGGGGATCAACGCGCACCTGACCGCCGCCATCGCGTTGGCGGAGCGCAGCCCGGCCGGGCTCTGCATGCCGAACCAGTCGTTGCTCTACACCGGGCGGGTGCTGGCCTGCAGCCAGTTGCACGAGATGATGCACATCGCGCGCGAGCTCTGCGGCGGCCAGATCTGCGTCACCCCGGACAAGGCCTGCTTCGAGGCGCCGGAGACGCGGCCCTGGATGGAGAAATTCTACAGCGTCAACGAGGACTGGGTGGCGGAGGATCGTCGCAAGCTGCTCGCCTTCGCGCGCGACCTGCTCAATTCCGACTATGCCGGACACCGGCTGACCTTCCAGCTCTTCGCGCAGTCGCCGCCCTTCGCGCATCTCGCCGCGGTCTACCGCAATTTCGATTGGGACGGCCCGCTCGCCTTCGTCCGCCAGGCCGCCGGGCTGTCGGAGCGGGTGATGCGCGGCGTCGATCCGACGCCCGGCGACCCCGCGGTCAACCAGTGGTTCGCGGCCCCGCCGCCGGTGCGGCAGGCGGCGGAGTAGCGTCGTGGAGGCGCCGGTCGCCGCACTCCGCCAGGACTTCCTCGGCGCGATGAGCCAGGCCGCCTGCACGGTCAACGTCGTGACCACGGATGGGCCGGCCGGACGCGCCGGCGTGACGGTCTCGGCGATGAGCTCGGTCTCGGCCGATTCGCCGCTTCCGACCTTGCTCGTCTGCGTCCACCACGCCAGCGCCGCGGCGCGCGCGATTCTCGCCAACGGCGTGTTCTGCGTGAACATGCTGCGCGACGACCAGGCGCATATCTCCGAGCGCTTCGCCGGCCGGCTCGGCCCCGGCGAGCGGTTCGACTGCGCCCGCTGGACGGTGCAGAAGACCGGCGCGCCGCGCGTCGTCGATCCGCTGGTCGCCTTCGACTGCCGCCTGATCAGCGGCGAGCGCGTCGGCACGCATCACGTTTTCATCGGCGCGGTCGAGGATATCTTCATCGCCGATGACGGCGCGCCGCTGATCTATGCCAACCGTGCCTATGGCACGCCGATGCGGCTCGGGCCGGTCGGGACCGCCGCGTATCCGCGCTTGACCCGCTCGCCGCCGCCGTCAACCGCGAACTATAATGGTCTCGCGCCCGTTACGCGGTCGCGGCACCGCGATGGCGCCGCCGGCGCCGCCCGATCGGAGAGAGACGTGCACCAGCGCATCCGCCCGTTCAACACGCGCGACACCTATCCCGAGCAGCGCCTCGACAACGATCTCTGCCAGGCGGTCGTCGCGCGCGGGCGGATCGTGTTCCTGCGCGGCCAGTGCCCGCAGGACCTCGACACCGCCGCCAATGTCGGGCTCGGCGATCCGACGGCGCAGGCGCACAAGGTGATGCAGAACATCGTGCAGCTCATCGCCGAAGCCGGCGGTACGATGGCACACCTGACCAAGCTGGTCGTGTACCTCACCGACATCCGCCACCGCGAAGCGGTCTATCGCGTCATGGGCGAGTACATCCGCGGCGTCCATCCGGTCTGCACCGGCCTCGTCGTCGTGGCGCTGGCGCGGCCGGAATGGCTGGTGGAAATCGACGCCACCGCCGTGATCCCCGACGAGGCATGAGGCGATGACCTTCTCCCTGCTCGGCCGCTGCGGCCGCACCGGCGCGCTCGGCATGGTGATCGCCTCATCGAGCCCAGCTGTCGCGGCGCGCTGCGCCCACGCCAGGGCGCATGTCGGCGCGGTGGCAACCCAGAACGTCACCGATCCGCGCCTCGGCGCGCAGGGGTTGGACCTGATGGCATCCGGCCTCTCCGCCGGCGCGGCGCTGGCGCGGCTGCGCGAGACCGCGCCGCATCTCGACTATCGCCAGCTCGCGCTGCTGGACGCGAACGGCGAAGCCGCGGTGTTCTCCGGCGCGCATGCACTCGGCTGTCACGCGGCCCTCACCGGCGACGGCGCCGCCGCCGCGGGCAATCTGCTCGCCGACGCCGCGGTGCCGGACCGCATGCTCGCCGCCTTTCAAGCGGAACCCGAGGCCGACCTGCCCGACCGGCTGATCGCGGC
The DNA here is from genome assembly GCA_035504175.1 of Acetobacteraceae bacterium. Classification (GTDB taxonomy): domain Bacteria; phylum Pseudomonadota; class Alphaproteobacteria; order Acetobacterales; family Acetobacteraceae; genus DATJSJ01. The sequence continues at coordinate 476 of DATJSJ010000269.1, read as the reverse complement.
GCTGCGAGCCGGCAGCGAGGCCGGACCGGTGCACTCCGCCGGGCTTCTGGTCGTGCGCGACCAGGCGTTTCCGCTGATCGATCTGCGCGTCGACTGGCACGCGGACGATCCGGTCGGCGCGCTCGCGGCGCTCTGGGAGGTGTACAGGCCGCAGGTGGAGGATTACGTTACCCGGGCGCTCGATCCGAGAGCGGCGCCGAGATATGGGGTGAAGGGGGAAGTGTAGGAAGAGAAGAGTCTTCTTTTTCTGAAGAAAAAGAAGCAAAAAGACTTTCATCCGTTCTCTAGGCAATTGGCAGCCCCGAGGCTCGGCGCCAAACGAATGAAAGTTTTTTTACTCCGCTCACTTGAGGATGCGGAATTTTGCGGGTTCTCTGACGCGGAAGTTGTCGGTGATGGCGTCGCGGAATGCGGCCCAGTTTTGTGGGACGGTTCTTCGCAGGAAGGTGAGGATCTCGACCTGGAAGGCGGCGAAG
>DATJSJ010000268.1:0-25180 GCA_035504175.1 Acetobacteraceae bacterium | reverse complement strand
GCCGAAGCGGACGCGGAAATCGTGCTGGCCGGGGCAGCGGCCCTGGACCGGCATTCGGGAAGCGGCCACGATGTGGCCGCTTCGCGTGTACGCGTGAGTAGCCCGGCGTTGCTGCCGGCGGGGTTGCGCGACCTGCTGCCGCCGGAGGCGGAAACCGAGGCAGCGTCAGTGGAAGCGCTGATGGACGCCTTCGCCGCGCAAGGCTACCAGCGGGTCAAGCCGCCCATGCTGGAATTCGAGGACTCGCTGTTCGCCGGTTCGGGTGCCGCCGTCGCCGAGCAGACCTACCGGCTGATGGACCCCGACACGCACCGCATGATGGGCGTGCGCGCCGACATGACGCCGCAGGTGGCACGCATCGCGACGACGCGGCTGGCGCACGCGCCGCGTCCGTTGCGCCTCTCCTACGCCGGGCAGTGCCTGCGCGTCCGTGGCACGCAACTGGCACCCGACCGGCAGGTGGCGCAGGCGGGAATCGAGCTGATCGGCGCCGACTCGGCCGAAGCGGACGCGGAAATCGTGCTGGCCGGAGCGGCGGCCTTGGCAACGCTCGGACTGACGCGCGTGAGCTTCGACCTGACGCTGCCGCCGCTGGCGCCGATCTTGCTCGACGCCGCCGACATCGGAGGCGAGCAGCGCGCGGCGCTGATCCACGCACTCGATCGCAAGGACGCGGCCTCGGTCGCGTCGCACGGCGGACGGCTGGCGGCGACGCTCACCGAGCTGCTGCTCGCCGCCGGGCCGGCAGACCCCGCACTCGCGGCGCTGCGGCGCGCGCCCCTGCCGCCGGCGGCGGCAGCGCTGTGCGAGCGGCTGGATGCGGCGGTCGCAGCGATCCGCGCTGCGGCGCCGACGCTGAAACTGACCATCGATCCGATCGAGTTCCGTGGCTTCCAGTATCACACTGGCATCTCCGTCACCGTCTACGCGCCCGGCCGGCACGAGGAATTGGGCCGGGGCGGCCGCTACATCTGCGGCGAAGCAGAGCCTGCGACCGGACTCACCTTGTTCCCGGATGCGCTGCTGCGCGCGGCGCCCAAGCGCGCACCGCGGCGGCGCGTGTTTCTGCCCGCAGGAACCGATCCGGCGCGCGCAGCCTCCCTCCGGGAGGCGGGATATGCCACGGTGCCGGCGCTGGGCGCCGCCGGCGATCCGCTGGCGGAAGCGGTGCGGCTCGATTGCACGCATGTGCTGCGCAACGACGAGTTGGTGCCGCTGGAGAACGAGGCAACACGGCCGGAGTAGTGCCATGGCGAATGTCGCCGTGATCGGCGCCCAGTGGGGCGACGAAGGCAAGGGCAAGGTCGTCGACTGGCTGGCCAGCCGGGCGGAGATCGTCGTCCGCTTCCAGGGTGGCCACAATGCCGGCCACACCCTCGTCGTGGGCAGCCAGACCTACAAGCTGTCGCTGCTGCCGAGCGGCCTGGTGCGCGGCAAGCTCGGCGTCATCGGCAACGGCGTCGTCGTCGATCCGGAAGCGCTGCTGGCGGAGATCGACCGCGTGCGTGCGCAGGGCCTGGCCGTGCAGCCTGAGCAGTTACGGGTCGCCGACAATGCGACGCTGATCCTGCCGCTGCACGCAGCACTCGACCGCGCGCGCGAGGCGGCGCGTGGCGAACGGCGCATCGGCACCACCGGCCGCGGCATCGGCCCCGCCTACGAAGACAAAGTGGCGCGACGGGCGATCCGCGTCGCCGACCTGACGGAACCGACGACCTTGTCGGCGAAGCTCGACGAGGTGCTGCTGCATCACAACACGCTGCTGCGCGGGCTCGGGGCGGAGACGTTCGAGAAGCAGGCGCTGCTCGCACGCCTGGTGGAACTGGCGCCGCGGCTGCTGCCCTACGCGGAGCCGGTCTGGGAGCGGCTCGACGCCGCGCGACGCGCCGGCACGCGCATCCTGTTCGAGGGCGCACAGGCGGTGATGCTGGATGTCGATCACGGCACCTACCCGTTCGTCACCAGCAGCAATACGGTCGCGGCGACCGCGGCCTCCGGCGCCGGTGTGGGACCGAGCGCGGTCGGGTTCGTGCTCGGCATTGCCAAGGCGTACTGCACGCGCGTCGGCGCCGGCCCGTTCCCGACCGAGCTGCACGACGCGACCGGGCAGTTGCTTGGCGATCGCGGGCGTGAATTCGGCACGGTGACAGGGCGGCGGCGGCGCTGCGGCTGGTTCGATGCAGCGCTGGTTCGCCAGGCGGTCAAGGTGGGCGGCATCCAGGGCCTGGCGCTGACCAAGCTGGATGTGCTCGACGGGCTGCCGGAGCTCCGTATCGCCATCGGCTACGAGATCGAAGGCGAGCGCGTGCCGCGCCTGCCCGCGGCACCCGGGGCGCAGTCCGCGGCGGTGCCGGTGTACGAGGTGATGGAAGGCTGGCGCGATTCGACGCGTGGCGCGCGGTCCTGGGCGGATCTGCCGGCGCAGGCGGTGAAATACGTGCGGCGCATCGAGGAACTGGTGGAGGCACCGGTCACGTTGCTCTCCACCAGCCCGGAACGGGACGACACGATCCTGGTGCGGGACCCGTTCGAGGGGTAGGGCGGCGCCGGCGCCTCCCTCCTCGCCGGTCACGGTATCGTTAAGATATCGAGACGGTATTTACGACGATATCGCAACGTGTTAATGCCCCTCCGATCCGGCGAGGGGAACGGCAGCATGGCCTCGGTATCGTGGAAGAACAACGTCAGCGGCAATTGGAATACGGCGGCGAATTGGTCGACCGGTATCGTGCCCGGGGCCGGTGACGACGTCACGATCAGTACCTCCAGCGTCCAGACGATCACGCATAGCGCCGGAACGCATAGCGTCGCTTCGCTCTACACCTCCGCGAATGACACGCTGGCAATGACCGGCGGCAGCCTGTCGGTGCTGGGAATCGCGACGCTCTACGGCGCGGTGACGCAGAGTGCCGGCACGTTGAGCTTTGCGGGTGGCAATTCCACGGCGGGCGGCGTGGTGACCCAGACGGCGGGAACCATTGCGATTACCTCGGGCACGCTGACCCTGACCGGTACCGGCAACAGCTTCGCCGGTGCCGTCAACGGCGCGGCGATCGACTTTTCGAGCGGCTCGGACACCCTCCAATCGACGGCGACGCTCTCGGTCCATCGCATCGAGCTGGGCGGGGCGACCCTTACCCTGTCCGCCAATCTCAGCCAGGCGGGCACGTGGGACCAGAGCAGCGGCACGCTGGCGCTGGGCGGCAACACGCTCGCGCTTTCCGGGCCGGCGCATTTCGACGGCGGCGCGGTGACCGGCAGCGGCACGATCACGCTGTCCGGCAGCACGTCGATCGGGTCGTACTACGTTGAGGGCAGCACGATCGTCGAGAACAGCGGGACGGTCGACCAGACCGCCAGTTGGTGGCTTGGCTATTCCGGGCCTGACACGGCGCAGTTCATCAACGAGTCGACCGGCACGCTGCAGATCGACGCCGCTTCGACGATCTATGGCACGACCGGGGCATTGCTCACCAATGCCGGCAAGCTGATCGTCGCCGGCAGCGGCATCTCGGCGATCAACGTGTCGCTGCACGAGACCGGGACGGTGCAGCTCGCGACGGGCACCCTGCGCCTGGCCGGCGCCTCGAACACGATCAGCGGCGTGATCAGTGGCGGCGGAACGCTCGAGTTCGAGGCCGGCGCCGATACGTTGCAGGGGATCACCGGGCTTTCCGTCAGCGACGTTCTCCTCGATGGCGGCAACGTCACGCTCGGATCGAACCTCAGCTACGCCAAGACCTGGACGCAGACGGCCGGAACCCTGGCGCCCGGCGGCCACACGCTGACCGTCTCGGGAGCCGCCGACCTCGACGGCGGCGCCGCGACCGGGACCGGCAGCATCGCCGTCAGCGGCAGCACCGAGATTTCCGGCTACTACCTCGAGGGCAGCACGATCCTGAAGAATTCGGGCGTGCTGACCCAGCAAGGCTCGCTCTATGTCGGATACAGCGGCGCCGACAGCGCGCAACTGCAGAATCTTACCACCGGCACGTACGACATTTTGGCGAATGCATCGATCTACGGCACCACCGACGCCAAGATCACCAACAGCGGCACGATGGTGAAGCTCGCCGGCGGTGGCGTGTCACAGATCAACGTCGCGCTGACCAACAGTGCAACGCTCACCGTCGCCTCCGGTACGCTCCGACTCGACGGCACCACCAATGTCCTGGGCGGCACCGTCGGCGGCGCAGGAACGCTGGAGCTGAACGGCGGCACCGATACGTTGAAGGCGACACTGCCGGTGGCGCACCTGCTGCTCGATGGCGCCGCGGTCACGCTTGGTCTCAATATCGTCAATGCCACCGACTGGTCGCAGACGGCTGGCACCCTCAGTCTTGGCGGGCACACGCTGACGCTGAACGGGACGTCCAGCCTGGACGGTGGGCTGGCCAACGGCAGCGGCACCATCCTGATGAAGACCGGGGAGATCTCCAGCTACACGCTCGAAGGCAGTACCATCCTCAAGAATGCCGGCGCAATCAACCAGGTCGGCGCCCTTTACGTCGGCTACAACAGCGGCGACACGGCGCAGCTCGTCAACCAGGCGGGCAAGACGTACACGATCCAGAACAATGCCGAGATCTATGGCACGACGGGTGCGTTGATCACCAATGCCGGCACCATGGTGAAGTCGGGCAATAGCGGGCTATCGCAAATCAATGTCTCGACGACGAGCACCGGCAAGGTGACGGTCAGCTCCGGCACGCTCCGCTTCAACGGACCGACCAACAGCTTCACCGGCACGATCGCCGGCAACGGCACGGCCGAGTTCATCGGCGGTGCCGACAGTTTCGGCGCCGGCCTCGCGGTCACGGTCGCGTCCAGCTTGCTGGACGGCGCCAATCTCACGCTCGGCGAATCGCTTGCGTATGCTGGGACCTGGACGCAAACCACCGGCACGCTGTCGCTCGGCGGCTACACGCTGACGCTCTCCGGCAGCGCCAATCTCGACGGTGGAGTCGCGAGTGGCAGCGGCACCATCGCGGTGTCGGGCACCACCGAGCTCAGCGGCTACGCGCTGGAGGGGAGCAGCATCCTCGTCAACACCGGCACCATGAGCCAGGTGGGCAACTGGTTCGACGGCTACAATGCCTCCGACACGCCTCAGGTTCAGAACGCAAGCGGCGGCACGTTCAACCTTTACGCCAATACCTCGATGTACGCGACGGTGGGCGCGAAATTCTCCAACGCCGGAACGCTGAACAAATACAGCGGCGGCACCTCGGTGATCAACGCCAGCACGACCAACACCGGCACGATCAACGTCTCGGATGGCGTGCTGCGTCTTGCCGGCCCGACCAACGCAATCGGCGGCACCGTGACCGGCGGGGGCGCGCTCGAGCTGAACTCCGGTGCCGACGCACTCAGCCCGGGGCTCAGCCTCTCGGTCGGCACGCTGCTGCTGGATGGCGCAACCGCGACGCTCGGCGGTTCGCTGAGCTATGCCAATGACTGGAGCCAGGCCAGCGGCACGCTCGCCCTCGGCGGCTACACGCTGACGCTGTCCGGCACCAATTCGATCACGGGCGGCGTCGTGAACGGATCGGGCACGCTGTCCGCCGGCGGCACAACCTCGCTCTCCGGCCTCGCCCTTGAGGGCGCGGCGGTGCTGCGCAATGCCGGGACCATGACGCAGACCGGAAGCTGGTATCTCGGCTACAACGCGTCGGACACGTCGAAGCTGATCAACCAGGCCGGGGCGACGTTCAAGATCGCCAACAACAGCCTCATCTACGGCTCGGTGGGCGCTTCACTCACCAATTCCGGCACGCTCGTGAAGTCGGGCGGCGGCGGCAACAGCAGCATCTCGGTCGCGACGATCAACTCCGGGACGGTCGAGGTCGGCGCCGGCAGTCTCACCTTCCTCTCGACGGTCAGCGGCGGCGGCGGCTTCACGATCGATGCCGGCACGTCGCTCGCCTTCAACGCAGCAGTGGCGGCCGGCGGCACGGTAACGATGGGAGCGACCAGCAACCTCGCGGTGAGCGCCACGGCCGGATTCGGCGACACGATCAGCGGCTTCGCGCTCGGCGACGTGATCGACCTGCAGGGCATGGGCTGGAACACCACCACGTCCTTCAGCTTCAATACGGCAACCGACAAGCTCTCCGTCACCAACGGCTCGGTTTCCAGCACGCTGCAACTGGCCGGCAGCTATTCCGCCTCCAGCTTCCGGCTGTTCAGCGATCACGGAATCGTCGCCGTCGCGCATAGCTGACCCGGCCGCCCGGGCGGTCCCGTAGCCGGCTGGATCGCCCGGCGGCGCCGGCTCAGGCGCGCTTGCGGGCCGCCTTCCGCGCCGGCGCCCGGCTGGTGCCGGACGGCTTGCTCGGCGCCGGCGCCTTCGTGCGGGTCGCGGCCTTGGCCGGGGCCGGCCTGGCCGTCGCCTGGCCGAGGCTGCGCTTCAGCGCCGTCATCAGATCGACGACGTTGCCACGTTCCTCAGGCGCCTCGGGGGCGACGATCTCCTCCTCGCCGCGCAGCTTTGCCTCGATCACCTCGCGCAGCCGCGTCTCGTAGCGGTCCTCCATGTCGGCCGCCTCGAAGGTGCCGCTCTGCCGCTCGATCAGTTGCAAAGCCAGCTTGACCATCTCGGCCGCCGGCTTTTCGTCCCGACTGGGCGCAAAGACCTCCTCGGGTGGATAGATCTCGCGCGCGTCGTGCAGCGTGTGCAGTACCAGCCCGTCATCCATCGTCGTCAGCGCGACCGCCCGCTCGCGCCGCGCCAGCACCAGCCGCGACAGCGCGACGCGGCCGCTCTGCCGGATCGCCTCGCGCAGCACGACGTAGACGTCGAGACCGGCGTCGCCGTCCGGCCCGACATAGTAGCTGGTGTCGTAATAGATCGGGTCGATGCTCTCCGCCGGCACGAACTTGTCGATCGCAAGCACGGTCGAGCTCTCGATCCGCGCGCGCTCGAAATCGTCGTCGTCCATCAGGACGTAGGTGTCCTTCTTGAACTCGTAGCCGCGCACCAGCTCGCGCCGCTCCACCTCCTCGCCGGTCTCGGCATCCGTCGTCACCATGCGCACCCGATGGCCGGTCTGCGGGTTGATCAGGTTGAAGTGCAGCTCGCCCTTCTCGTGCCGTGCGGCGTAGAGCGCGATCGGGCAGGAGACCAACGCCAGCCGCAGATGCCCGCGCCAGAGCGGGCGATGCGTCACCATCAGTCACCTCCCTCGGGCAGGACCTGATCCGTCTCGGCGAAGCCGTCCCAGGGATCCCGCTTCTGCCGCGCGACGCGGTCGGGCACGCTGCGCAGGTGGAAGGTGGCGGGGTCGAGCTTCGGCGTCACCTCCCGCCAGGCGAGCGGCGTCGCCACCCCGGCCCCCGGCCGCGCCCGCGGCGCGTAGGAGGCGACCGCGGTGGCACCCAGCCCGTTGCGCAGCCAGTCGACCAGGATGCGGCCGCGCCGGCGCGCCTTCGGCACGGTTGAGACGAAGCGCTCCGGGCTGTCCGCCTCCATCGCCCGGGCGAATGCCTGGGCGAACGGCTTCACGCGATCCCAGCCGGCCTGCGGCCGCAGCGGCGCCACGACATGCAGCCCCTTGCCGCCCGTGGTGCGGCAGAAACTCTCCAGCCCCAGCCGCTTCAGGCGCTGGCGCACCTCGAGTGCCGCCGCGACGATTTCGGAAAAATCCACGCCCTCACCGGGATCGAGGTCGAACACCAGCCGGTCGGGATGCAGCGGATCGGCCTCGGTCGCACCCCAGGCGTGCAGCTCGATCGCCGCCATCTGGACGCAGGCGATCAGCCCGTCGGCATCGTGCAGCGCCAGATAGGGCTGGCCGTCCGCCTCGCCCTCATGCAGTTGCGGCGCCAGCCCCTTGTGGCCGTGCTTCTGGAAGAAGTGCTGCCCGTCGATGCCGTCCGGGCAGCGCACCAGAGCCAGCGGCCGGTCGGCAAGACCGGGCAGCGCACGCGGTGCCATCACCCGCCAGTATTCGGCGAGGTCCTGCTTGGTGACGCCCGGCCAGAGCTCGCGCTCGGGATGGGTCAGGTGGACGGCGCCGGCGTCGGACACTGCCTTGCTCCTGGCACCAACGATCCGCACCGGACGCGACGCCTGTGCGGGGTCCGGGGCGGCGCGTCGGCGGCCGGGCGGCGCCGCGCTGACGATGCGCCGCCCGGGATTGCGCGCGCCCAGTTCCCGGCGGGCCAGCTCCGGGTCCGGCACCGGGCGCACCACCTGCGCCGCGTCCTTGTCCTCGCGCAGCCCGAGATAGACGGCGTGGCGCAGCCGTCCGGCGCCGGACCAGCCGACATACTGCACTTCGGCGACCAGCTCCGGCCGCACCCAGCGCAGCGTCTTGTCGGGCGGATCGCCGGCCAGCAACAGGCCCGGCGGCGGATCGGCGGCGAGCGCATCGAGGCGGCGGCGCAGCGCCGCGAGCTCCCGGTCGGAGAAGCCGGTGCCGACGCCGCCCACGTAGTGCAAGGCCCCGCCCTCGTCATGAAAGGCGAGGTGCAGTGCGCCGATGCCGGTGCGCGACCCGGCGGGCGGCGTCCAGCCGATCACGATGAATTCCTCGCGGCCCTGGCACTTCACCTTCAGCCAGTCACGGCCCCGCCCGGCGCGATACGGCGCGTCGCCGCGCTTGCAGATGATGCCTTCGAGACCCATGGCACAGGCCTGCTTGCGCACCTGCGCCGTGTCGCTCTCGACGTGGTCGCTGTAGCGCAGCGTACCGCCCCATTGCGCGAGATCGCGCAGCAGGCGCTTGCGCTCCACCAGCGCGCACGGCCGCAAATCCCAGCCGTCGACGTAGAGCAGGTCGAAGGCGTAGAACACCAGCCGCTCGTCGTGCCCCTCCGACAGCGCCTGCTGCAGCCGCGGGAAATCGGACACGCCGTCGGCGCGCAGCGCGACGAGCTCGCCGTCCAGCACGCAATCGGCCGGCGGCAGGTTCTCGAGCGCCGCCGCGAGCGTCGGGAAGCGTCTGGTCCAGTCGAGCCCGTTGCGCGTCATGAGCCGCACCTTGCCGCCGTGCTTGAAGGCGAGCAGGCGGTAGCCGTCGAACTTGATCTCGCTGATCCACGCCCCGCCGTCGGGCGGCGCGTCGGCCAGGGTCGCCAGTTCCGGCGACTGGCCCTCGGGCAGTGGCGCCGCGACCGCGCCCTCGGCGGGCGGACCGCCCTTCGGCTTGCCGCGCGCCCGCCGGGGGCCCGAGGGTTTTGCGCCCGGCGGTTCAGGTTGCAACGCGCGCGCCGCCGTCTTGCCTGGCCGCGATGCGGGCTGCTTCGCGACGCTGCGCTCCGCCCGGCCGGCGCGGGCGGTCGCGGGCGGATCGCGCGGGTCGGCGAGCGGGATCTTCTCCAGCGCCGCGGCATCGGCGCCATGCCGCTCCAGCCCATCCCGTTCCTTGATCAGCAGCCAGCTCTCGCCGCGCTCGCGGCCGCGCGGCTTCATCCGCACCAGCACGAAGCCGCCCTGCAGCCGGCTGCCGCGCAGCACGAACTTGATCTCGCCGGACTGCATGCCGGCCTCGGGATCGCCGACCGGCTCCCAGGTGCCACGGTCCCAGATCGCGACCGCGCCCGCGCCATACTCGCCTTCCGGGATCTCGCCCGCGAAGCCGGCATAGTCGAGCGGATGATCCTCGACATGCGCGGCCAGGCGCTTGTCGGCCGTGTCCATCGACGGGCCCTTGCGCACCGCCCAGCTCCACAGCACGCCGGCATGCTCCAGGCGGAAATCCCAGTGCAGCCCGGCCCGGTGTGCCGCGTGCTTCTGCACGACGAAAATCGGCGCCTTGGCGGCGGCCCGGGCGGCCCGCGCGGCGGGCTCCGGCGTGCGGCGAAAGTCGCGCCGCGCGCGGTAGGTCGCAATCGACGTGTCGCGCGGCTTCGTTGCACGGCTGGCCATGATCGCCTCCGCAACGCCGGGCCCCGCTGGCGGTTGCGGGCCGCCCAGGAGCCGCCGGGTGCGGCGGTCAGGCGGCGGGCAACGCCATCACCGGGTGGCCGAGATAACGCTCCAGCACTTCGCCCGCCTCGCCGTCATCGACGACCCGGCCTTCGGCGAGCCGCACCACCCGCGTGCACCATTGCGAGATGGCGGTCGGGATGTGCGAGGACAGTACCAGGATCTCGGCGCCGCGCACCATGTCCTCGAGCCGCGCCCGCGCCCGTTCCATGAACGACGCGTCGCCCGCCATCATCCACTCGTCCATCAGCAGCACCTGCGGCCGGATCGCGGTGGCGAGGGCGAAGCCGAGCCGGATCACCATGCCGGAGCTGTAGAAGCGCACCGGCAGGTCGATGAACTCGGCGAGCTGGGCGAATTCCCGCACATCCTCCTCGAGCCGCCGGGTCTGAGCCGCCGACAGCCGGTTGTACAGGCCGCGCAGCAGGATGTTCTCCCGCCCGGTGAGTTCCGGGTTCATCCCAAGCGTCGCGTCGAGCAGTGCCACCAGCGAGCCTTCCACCCGCACCCGGCCGACCACCGGCTCGTAGATGCCGGCCATGGTCCGGAGCAGCGTCGTCTTGCCGGCGCCGTTGCCGCCGATCAGGCCGAGCCGGTCGCCGCTGCGCAGCGTGAGCGAGATGTCGCGCAGCGCCCGGACCACCACGCGGTGCTGGCGGTCCTCGCCGAGACGGCCCGAGGCGGCGGCGAACACCGTCCGCTTCAGGCTGCGGCTGTTGCCGTGATAGATTGGGAAATCGACCGAGACCCCATCGACATCGACGCACACCATCGCCGCTAGACCCAGAAGGCGAGCCGGGCGCGGACCCGGGCGAACAGCAGCCAGCCGGCGGCGGCGAGCAGCAGCGAGTAGCCGATCGCCGAGATCCAGATGATCGCCGACGGCGTGCCGCCGAGCAGCGGCAGGCGCACGATCTCGAGCAGCGAGAAGAACGGGTTCAGCGGCATCCAGGCGGCGTTCTTCACCAGCTCCGGCTTCCAGATGATCGGGCTGATGAAAAACGCGATCTGCATGATGCTGGCCACGATCGGCGGGATGTCGCGGAACCGGGCGCAGAACGTGCCGAGCAGCAGGCAGGCGGCGAGACTGTCCGCGATCCACAGCAGCAGGCCCGGAATCGCGATCAGCGCGCCCCAGCCCGGCCAGACGTCGAAGATCGCGAACACGCCGAGGATGATCGGGATGTTGTGCGCGAGCACGATCAGGTTGCGCACCACGACGCGGGCGGCGTGCAGCGTGAAGGGCATGCGCATCGACCGGATCGTGCCCTCCGCCTGCAGAAAGGCGAGGCAGGCGTCGGAGACGATCGAGGCGATGAAGCTGTTCCACAGCACCAGCGACAGCGCCAGGAACGGCATGTAGTCGTGCAAATTGGTCTTGAACAAGGTCGAGTACAGCACGCCGAGCGCGCCGACCATCACCGCCGTCGACAGCGTCAGCCAGAACGGGCCGAGCAGCGAGCCGCGATAGCGCAGCCGGATGTCGAGCCAGCCGAGCCGCAGGAACAGCCGCCACAACACCGCTGCCTCGCTCACGTCCCGCGCGGCCTGGCGCTGTCGGGCCGTGAAGGCAGGCTCCGGCTTCGTCTCCACCGCGGGTGCGACGGTCTCTGTCAGAACGGCGGTCATGGAGGCGGCGGCGATAGCCGATCTGCCCGGGGCCGGCAACCCGCGCCCGAGGGTCCGACCGGGCGCCCGGCCGGGCGGCGGAAGGCGATGCCGGTCTGGCCCCTGGCGCCGGGACTCGGCCGGGGCAAGAGCCGATCGGGCCGTCCCACCCCCGCCCGGCCGGTCATCACGCGAAGGTGACCGTCGGGCAGCAGTCTGCGATCCGGCCGTAGCGCCTGTCGCCGCCAGGGTTCGCCGGCCCCACAGGTTCCCGGCGGGGTGGCCGTTGCGCCGCGCGGACGGGTTCGGCTTGCGCGGCAGCCGCCCTTTCGGCTAGGGACTTAGCGGGGGTTCCTGTCTGACAAGGTGAGAGGCGGCCGGCAGGCCGTTTCTTGCGCCGTGCTGATCGCTCACGCCAACACCGGAGGTCCGTGCCGGATGTCGCGTACCCAGTCGTCTGCCGCCCGATCTTTGTCATCGCGTGTCCGCCTCCCGCGCGGCAGTCGAATGCGGGCCTTCGGGGCCCTCGCCGTCCTCGCCCTGCTCTCCGCCTGCGCCGGCCACCCGCAGGTCAGCGAGCGCCAGGCCGCCTCGCACTACCTGGCCCGCGCCAAGAGCAACTACACCCCGCCCGGGCCGCCGGACGACCCATGGGGACCGTACATCGCCGAGGCGTCGATCCGGTTCGACGTGCCCGAACGCTGGATCCGCGAGGTGATGCGCGTCGAATCCGGCGGCCGCGAGTTCCTCGACGGCGAGCCGATCACGTCGGACAAGGGCGCGATGGGCCTGATGCAGGTGATGCCGGAGACCTACCAGGAACTCGAGGCGCAGTACGGGCTCGGTGACGATCCGTACGATCCGCACAACAGCATCCTCGCCGGCACCGCCTACATCCGCGAGCTCTATGACATCTACGGCTCGCCGGGCTTCCTTGCCGCCTACAATGCCGGCCCCGGCCGTCTCGATGATTACCTGGCCGGCAACAGCGCCCTGCCGGGCGAGACCCGGCGCTACGTCGCGATGATCGGGCCGTATATCGAGGGCACCTATCCGGCGCGGCGCTCGCCGGCCGAACTGCTCGCGGTCAACACCCTGCCGGTCAACATCCCGCCGGGGCGCCGCTGGAGCGTCCACACGCGCTACGCCGAGGCGCGTGTCACCACCCGGCATCATCGTGTCGCGGGCCCGCCGGTCGAGGTCGCGGAGTTGCCGGAACCGCCGCGGCCGCACGCCTGGTCGCATCACGCCGCCGTCCGGCAGGCGACCTACACCACCGACCGGCATGGCCGCCGCGTGCATCTGCTCGACCCGGCAATGGCCGAGCCGATCCCGCTGCATCACCCGGCGGAGAGCGGCGGCCACTGGGCGATCCAGGTCGGCGCCTACGGCAATCGCAGCCTGGCGCACGCCGCCCTGACCGGCGCGCGACAGCAGGCGCGCGTCGACCTCGCCGGTGCCCATGTCTCTATCGGCACGGTCAAGGTGGGCCACTCGCACCTCTACCGCGCCCGGCTGACCGGCCTGTCGCGCGCCGGGGCGATCCAGGCCTGCCAGCGTATCAGCCACCGCTCCGGATGCATGGTGCTGGCGCCCGACTCGCAGTCCTGACCGCCCGCCGCGGCGATTTGCCGCGGGCGGCAAGCCCGCCCATATCTCTCCGGGCAGTGCCCGGAGGAGTGGCCTGATGGTGGTGGAGCGCGAGGCGTTTCGCGACGCGATGGCGCGGCTCGGCGCCGCCGTCAGCGTGATCACCACCGAGGGCCCGGCCGGCCGGCACGGTTTCACCGCCTCGGCGGTGTGCAGCGTGACCGACGATCCCCCCACCCTGCTCGTCTGCATGCGGCGCGGCGGCGCGCTGAACGACGCCTTCAAGGCCAACCGGGTGCTGTGCGTGAACACGCTGACGGCAGCGCAGCAGGCGCTCTCGCCGCTGTTCGGCGGCGTGGTCGAGGTCGACGACATGGAGACGCGCTTCGCCGCCGCGCGCTGGACGCGGCTCGAGACCGGCGCGCCGGTGCTGGAGGAGGCGGTGGTCTCGTTCGACTGCCGCATCGCCCAGATCACCGAGGTCGGCACGCACAGCGTGTTCTTCTGCGAAGTGGCGGCGATCGCCGCCGGCGAGACGCGCGAGGGGCTGATCTATTTCGGCCGCGCCTACCACCGGATCGGTGCCGCCGCGTGAAGCGGCGCTGCGACGGCCTTCGTCCTGCTCTGCCGCGCGGTTCTGACCGAAACCGCGCGGGCGGTGCATCCGCGACACGCACGAACCGGACCGGGGCGTGACGCCCGGCCCGGCTCGCGCCGTCCGTCACATCTCGGCGTAGCTGCCGTTCTTCCAGATATACAGCACGTAGCCGGCCTGCGTCGGATCGCCCTTGCTGTCGAATGCGATCTTGCCGAGCACGCTGTCCCAGCCGTCCTTGTTCGCCTTCAGCGCGTCCGCGACCTTGTGCGGATCGGTCGTGCCGGCCTTGTCGGCCGCCTCCGCCCAGATCTGCATCGCGGCGTACGTGTAGAGGACGTAGCCCTCCGGATCGATGTTCTTCGCCTTGAACTCCTTCACCACCTCGGCGGCGGAGGGTCGGGTGCGCGGATCGGCGGCAAAGGTCATCAGCGTGCCGTTTCCGGCCGGACCGGTGATCTGCCAGAACTCGTCGGTCACCAGCGCGTCGCCGCCGACCAGGGTGATCTTCATCCCCTGCTCCTTGGCCTGGCGCAGGATCAGCCCCGATTCGGTGTGGTAGCCGCCGATATACATCACGTTGATGCCGGCTTCCTTCATCCGGCTGACCAGCGCCGAGTAGTCATGCTCGCCGGCGGTGTAGTGCTCGTCCATCACCTCCTTGACGCCCTCGGCGTTCAGGTTCTTGCGCGTCTCGTCGGCAAGCCCCTTCCCGTAGGCGGAGTTGTCGTCGAGGATCGCGATCTTCGCGTCCTTGAAGTGCTTGGCGAGGAAGTCGCCGGCGACCTTGCCCTGCTGGTCGTCACGGCCGCAGACGCGGAACGTGTTCCAGCTTCCCTTGTCGGTGTAGGCCGGGTTGGTCGAGGCCGGCGAGATCTCCAGGATGCCCTCGTCGGCATAGACCTTGCTCGCCGGGATCGAGCTGCCGGAGCAGAAATGCCCGTCGACGAAGACGACGCCGTCATTGCCGAACTTGTTCGCGACCGACACGGCCTGGCGCGGGTCGCACGCGTCGTCGGCAATCTCGAGCGTGATTTTCTTGCCGAGCACGCCGCCCTTGGCGTTCAGGTCCTCGACCGCCTGCTGCGCGCCTTCCTTCATCTGCGCGCCGAACGCCGCATACGGCCCGGTCATCGGCCCGGCCGTGGCGACCACGACCTGCGCCCGTGCCGCAACGCCCCCGGCCAGCAGCGCCAGCGCCGTGGCACCGGTCAGCAACAATCCCCGCATCATTCCGCGGCTCCCCGTCTGCAGGTTGAAAACCGCGTGAGCGTAGGCGAGGTGACGGGGAGCGGAAAGAGGCTGCGACGGGCCGCCGGCGACGTGCGTCGCTACTCGAAGGCGTAGGCGTCCATGCGCAGGATTCCGTATTCGGAGCTTGCATGCAGGCGCACGCCGCGCCCTGCGCAGCCGGCGGCGCCGAGCGCCACGAACAGCGGCAGCAAATGCTCCTCGGTCGGGTGGTTCGCCGCGGCATGCGGCGCCAGCCGGCGATAGGCGAGCAGGTCGCCGACCCGTCCCTCGGTCAGTGCCGCATCCATCCAGTCGGCGAAGGCGACCGCATCGGGCGCCGCCGGCGCATCGAGCGGCTGGCCGCGGAAGCGCGACAGGTCGTGGGTGAAGCTGCCCGAGCCGAGCACCAGCACCTCCTCCTCCCGCAGCGCCGCCAGCGCCCGGCCGAGCTGCAGGTGATGCGCCGGGCCGAGCCGGCTCTGCACCGAAAGCTGCACCACCGGCACATCCGCCGCGGGATAGATCAGCGACAGCGGCACCCAGGCGCCGTGGTCGAGGCCGCGGCGGTGATCGATGCCGCTGGCCAGCCCGGCGGCGCAGAGCAGGTCGGTGACCCGCTCGGCCAGCGCCGCGTCGCCCGGCGCCGGATAGCGCAGGGCATAGAGCGGCAGCGGAAACCCGTAGAAATCGTGGATCGTGTCGTTGCGCGCGACCGCGTTGGCCCGGGGCTGGGCGGTTTCCCAATGCGCCGAAACCACGAGCACCGCCCGCGGCCGCGGCAGCGTGTCGCCAAGCCCGGCCAGGAAGCGGCGCGCCGGACTGTCGTCCAGCGCCAGCATCGGCGAGCCGTGGCTGACGAAGAGGCTG
This sequence comes from Acetobacteraceae bacterium, assembly GCA_035504175.1. Lineage (GTDB taxonomy): Bacteria > Pseudomonadota > Alphaproteobacteria > Acetobacterales > Acetobacteraceae > DATJSJ01. The sequence continues at coordinate 9,356 of DATJSJ010000268.1, read as the reverse complement.
GGCTGCATCGCCGCGCGGCTCAGGCGACGTGCGCGGCGCGGCCGCGCGCCGCGAGCCAGTCGGTGCCGATCGCGTAGGCGCCGTTGCCGAGCAGCGCCTGCGCCAGCAGCGCCACGACCCACAGCGCCGGATACTCCCAGCCGCCGCCCTTGTTGGTGAAGAAGAACCCGTTCTGCCCGTGCACCAGCACGATCGCGCCCAACAGGTCCGCCGCCAGCAGCAGCGCAAACACCCGCGCGTTCCAGCCCAGGATCAGCGCCACGCCGCCCACCACCTCAAGCGCGATGATCAACACCGCGAACCAGGCGGGCAGGCCGAGACTGGCGAAGAACCCCTCGGTGCCGGCGATCCCGAAACCGAACAGCTTCAGCCCGGCATGGATCAGGAAATAGACGCCCATAGTCACGCGCAGCAGCAGCGCGGCCCAGGCGGCACCCCAGGCATCGGATCGCAAATCGCTCATCGCCTCTCCTCCGGGCCGTCGGCCGGCGCCGGCGCGCCGCTGGCGCCCACCCGTCGTCGGCCCTTGCGACACAGTGGGCTTTTCGGGCACGCATGGCATCGCGCCAGATGCGCAGGACGATTATGCGATTGCGCATGGGCGCTGACCCGGTCGCGGAGGAGGCATGCTGGACTGGGACGATCTTCGCACCTTCCTCGCGGTCGGCCGGCACAGCACCCTCTCTGCCGCCGCCCGCACCCTCGGCGTCCGGCAGTCGACGGTCGGCCGGCGCCTGCTCGCCCTGGAACGCCGCGCCGCCGTCCGGCTGTTGCAGAAAACCCCCTCCGGCTACGTGCTGACCGAGGCCGGTGAGGCCGTGCTCGGCAATGCCGAGCGCATGGAGGCGGAGGCGCTGGCGGTCGAACGCGCCGTCACCGGCCGCGACGTGCGCCTCCAGGGCACGATCCGGCTCACCACCGTCGAGACCCTGACCGTCGAGATCCTGCTGCCGCACCTCGCCGGGTTTCGCGACCGCTACCCGGGCATCACGATCGAGCTGATCGCCGACACCCGCGCCCTCAGCCTGACCAAGCGCGAAGCCGACGTCGCCCTGCGCTTCGCCCGCCCGGAACAGGCCGACCTGACCGTGCGCAAGGTCGCCGAGATAGCCTTCGGCCTGTATGCCAGCCCGGCCTATCTGGCGGCGCACGGACCACCCGATTTCGCCGCCGGCGCACCGGGACACGCGCTGGTACAGACCGAGCCCGACCTGCTCGGGCTCGCGGAAATGACCTGGCTGCGCTCGCTCACCGCCCGGGCGGCCGTCGCATTGACCAGCAATACCCGCTACGCCCACCGGGCGGCCGCGGAGGCCGGAATCGGACTCGCCTGCCTGGCAAGATATCTCGGGGACGGCCGGGCTGGACTGCAACAGCTCGCAACGCCGACGCCACCACCGCGGCGCGACCTGTTCCTCGTCGTGCACAGCGATACACGCTACATGCCGCGAATCCGGGCGCTGACCGAGTTTCTGTCAGCAGCACTGCGGCGGGAGAGCGGGCGGCTGGCGCCCTGAGGAAAAGAAAGGTCGGGGGCTCCGCCCCCGAACCCCGCCGGGGCCTGAGGCCCCGGACCCCCATGACCAGGAGTGAGCGGGTGGCGGAGACAATAAACCGGGAAATGCCCGATGCGCGCGAGCTGCTCCGCTTGCACAACGCGGCCTGGACGGCATTGCCACTCAAGGGGATGCCGCGGCGCGAGCGGGCACGCATCAGCGTAGTCACCGACAGCATCAATACGGGCAGCCTCTATGGCGGCGTGGGGACGGCCTTCATTCTCGCCGTGCTGCTGGCGCGGCGACTCGACACCTCGCTGCGCATCGTCACGCGCCGGGAAGCGGCGGAGCCCGCCAACTTCACCACCGTGCTGCAAACCCACGGGATTCCCTGGAAGCAACCGACCGAATTCGCCTTCGCGCCGATCCCCGCCACCGAGGCGCTGGAAACACTGCCGGACGAGATCTTCCTCACGACATCCTGGTGGAGCACGGCCAGCTTGCTGCCGACCGCCGGCGCCGACCGCATCCTCTACCTGCTGCAGGAGGACGAGCGGCTGTTCTACCCCTGCGGCGACCAACACCTGCGCGCCAGCGAAACCCTCGCTGCACCGGGACTGCGCTGCATGGTCAACTCCCGCGCCCTGCTCGAGCACCTGGCCGGCAGCGGACTGCCACAGATCGCCACGCGCGGCATCGCCTTCGAACCGGCCTTCCCCTGGGCCGCCTACCACCCGGAGTACTGGGGCGAGGGAGAGCGCGAGCGACCGCGCTTCCTGTTCTATGCCCGGCCCAACAACCTGCGGAATCTCTACTGGCGCGGCTTGGAGGCGATCTGCGCGGCGCTGGAAGCCGGCATCCTCGACGCGTCGCGGTGGGAAATCCGCTTCGTCGGCCGGGACCTCGATCCGATCCGCCTGCCGGGGGGTGTGACACCGATCATCGGCCAGAACCTGCCCTGGCCCGAATACGCCGCCTGGGTGCGGCAAACCGATCTCGGCCTCGCCCTGATGTACACGCCACATTCCAGCTATCCGCCGCTCGACCTGGCCGCCGGCGGCGCGGCCGTGGTCACCAACCGCTTCTCCGGCAAGACGGATCTCACGCGGCTGGCACCCAACATCATCATGGCCGATCCCGGCATCGATGTGCTGCTCGAGGGCCTGCGCCAGGGCGCGGCGCTGGCCCTCGACCGCCCGCGGCGCCAGCGCAACTACGATGCCGGCGCGCTGCCGCGCGACTGGGCGTCGACACTCGCGCCGGTGCTCGACTGGGCGGCGGCACTCGACCTGGTCGCGGCCTAGCGCGATCGCCGACGGGCGGTCTCGGCCGAAACCAGGGAGGCATGATCGTGACCAGCACCCGTCCGGGAGACCGCGATGCCCCTGCGTGAGGCCCGCCTGCACCGCATCGGCGCGGCGGCGCCGGACGACGTCTCCGGCCTCGCCGCGGGAATCGCCGCGGGCGAGATCCGGCCTGACCGGATCATCGCGATCTTCGGCAAGACCGAGGGCAACGGGCTGGTCAACGATTTCAGCCGCGGCTTCGCCGTCCGCGCCCTCGCCGACCTGCTCGCCCGGCATCTCGGGCCGGAGGCGGCCGCGCAGATCTGCCTCGTCATGTCGGGTGGCACGGAGGGCGGCCTTTCGCCGCACTTCCTCGTCTTCGAGGTGCGCGATGCGTCCGGCGAAGCCGACCCGGCAGCCCTGGCGATCGGCCGCGCCCGAACCCCCGACCTGCCGCCGGAGGCGCTCGGGCGCCTGGCGCAGGTCGATCAGGTCGCGGCCGGGGTCGCGGCGGCGATGCGCGACGCCGGCATCGATGATCCGGCCGCGGTGCACTTCGTCCAGGTCAAGTGTCCGCTGCTGACCGCGGCGCGGGTGCAGGAGGCCGCGCGCCGCGGCGCCGCGACCGCGACGCGGGACACGCTGAAATCCATGAGCCTCTCGCGCGCCGCAGCGTCGCTCGGCATCGCCACGGCCCTGGAGGAGACCGACCGCCCGGCGCTGCGCGATGCGGCGATCGGTGCCGACTGGTCGCTGCATTCGGCCCGCGCCTCGGCCTCCGCCGGCATCGAGCTGGCCGGGCACGAGATCGTGGTGCTGGGTCGCGGTCGTGGCTGGACCGGCCCCCTGCGCATCGACCACGCCGTCATGCAGGACGCGCTCGACATCGAGTCGGTGCGCGCCGCCCTTGCCCGCCTGGACCTCGCCTCGCCCGGCCAGCTCCCGCCGCCGCTGCGCGACCGGCTGGTCACCCTGCTCGCGAAGGCGGAAGCCGCTTCCGATGCGCGCCTGCGCGGCTTCCGGCACACCATGCTGGACGATTCGGACCTGGCCGCCACCCGCCACGCCCGCGCCTTCGTCGCCGGCGCGCTTGCTTCCCTGGTCGGGCACGCGCAGATCTACGTCTCCGGCGGCGCCGAGCACCAGGGGCCGGACGGCGGCGGCCCGGTCGCGATCATCGCCCGCGCGACCTGATCCGACGTACCGCGGCGCTTGCTTGCGAACCGGCGCGGACTTCCCTCCTTATTGGCTCGCCGCGTCGGCCCTCGCCCCAACGTCCCAGGTCACCATGCCCCGCCTGCTGTTCTGGCGCCCACCACGCATTCCCGTCATCGAATTGCATGGCATGCTCGCCTCGCGCGAGGGCCTCTTGAACCTGCGCGCCGTGCAGCCGGCCATCGAGCGCGGCTTCCGCGCCGTCCGACGCGGCGGCGATGTGGTGCTGGACATCGACAGCCCAGGCGGTTCGCCGGTGCAGTCCGACCTCATCGCCAGCCTGATCCGCCGTCAGGCGGAGAAGACCGGCGCCCGCGTCCATGCGGTGATCCAGGAGGTCGGCGCCTCCGGCGGCTACTGGCTCGCCTGCGCCGCGGACGAGATCCATGCCAATGCGATGAGCGTGGTCGGCTCGATCGGCGTGATCGGCGGCGGGTTCGGCCTCGTCGGCTTGCTGGAGCGCACCGGCGTCGAACGGCGCCTCTACACGGCCGGCGAGAACAAGGCGCGGCTCGACCCGTTCAGCCCCGAGCGGCCGGAGGATGTGGAGTTCGTGCGCCGGCTGATGGCCGACATCCATGCCCGTTTCAAGGATTGGGTCCGGATCCGGCGCGGCGCCCGGCTACGCGCCGAGGACGGGGTCGTGTTTGACGGCAGCTGGTTTCTCGGTGCGCAGGCGATGGAGCTGGGGCTGATCGACGGGCTGGCCGATCTCGACGCGCTGGTGCGCCGGCTGGGCGGCGACCGGGCGGTCAAGCGCGTCTTCCGCCCGAAACGCCGCCGCGGCCTGCTGTCGCTGCTGCCCCGCCGCGCCGCCCGCGCCCTGGTGGATGCCGGGCTGGATGCGATCGAGGAGCGCGCCGCAGCGCCGTGGATCCGGTAGCACCCGATTGCAGCGGAGCCTGGGTCACGTCGCGATCCCGCTCCGGCGTGCGCTGGGCTCAGGCGCGGGCCTTGGCGCCCTCCGGCAGCACGACCCGGGTCACCTTCCAGCGCGCCCCTTCGAGCTGCAACCGCAGCGTCAGCGGCGTCGCCGCAGCCGCCGAGCCCGCCGGGCGGAGCTGCACCGTGAACACGGCCGGCCCGTCGAAGAACGCCCAGACGATATGCGGCGGCGGTGCCTCCGCGTCCGGATCGTCGCCGGCCCGGTGCATCGCCATGCACAGGCCTTCGGGCGTCACCACCTTGTCGACCATATGGGTGGCAATGCCGGCCATGAACGAGGCCCCGAAGGCCGGCAGATCATGGCCGTCCGAGACCTGCCGCACCGTGGCACCGGTCGCCTCCGCCACCACCTGCTGCTTCAGCCCGGCCCGGACCTGATTCCAGTCGATCGCATCATCGACTGCGTCGATGTCCCCCGCCCGCAGCGCCTGCTCCAGCCGATACAGCGCGATATAGGGCGAAGCCATATAGAGCACGGTTATTCCGGCCAGCGCGCATACCGCGGCCTTCCTGCCGATCACCCGCATCGTCACGACCCCCCGATGGCAGACTCTGCGATGCCGTTCGGTCTCTGCCGCGCTGGCCCCGCTGCTCCCCGCACCCCTCGGAATGGAATGGAACACGATGCCCGCGCATGCCGACAATCACTTTTTTGCACTGCGACCAAAATTGCCCCCCGCGCGGTAATCGGCGCGGACCGATCCGCGTCGCGAACGCCCGCCCCGAGGATCGGGTTCACGCGTTGGAACCGGCGCACGCGCAGCAGGCAGCCTGCGACGATCACCATCACGTGCGGCGGCCGCCCGGCGGCACTGATCCCTCGTCCAGCGGCGGGCAGACACTAGATTGCGTGTATGAACATCGCGTTTTCCGAGGCCGAGATTTCCCGCTACTCGCGCCACATCCTGCTGCGCGAGGTCGGGGGCGTCGGCCAGGCGCGCCTGCGCGCCGCCCGGGTGCTGGTGGTCGGCGCCGGCGGGCTGGGCAGCCCGCTCGCGCTCTATCTCGCCGCCGCCGGGGTGGGCACGATCGGCATCGTCGACGATGACCGGGTGGAGCTGTCGAACCTGCAGCGGCAGGTGGCACATGCGATGAGCGGGCTCGGCACGCTGAAGGCGGAGTCGGCCGCCGCCGCCGCCCGGGCCATCAACCCGGAGGTCACCGTGGTGCCGCACGCGGTGCGGCTCGACGCCGGCAACGCCGCGGCACTCGTCGGCGGCTACGACATCGTCTGCGACGGCACGGACAATTTCGCCACCCGGTTCCTGGTGGCCGATGCCTGCCATCTGACCGGCCGCACCCTGGTGTCCGCCGCGGTGCTGCGGTTCGAGGGCCAGCTCGCTACCTTCCGGCCGGCCGCGCCCGATACCGAGCCGTGCCCGTGCTACCGCTGTCTCTACCCGGAACCACCGCCCGCCGGACTGGTGCCGACCTGCTCCGAGGCCGGCGTGCTCGGGGCGGTCACCGGGGTGATGGGGACGCTGCAGGCGACCGAGGTGCTGAAGGAGATTCTCGGCATCGGCGAGAGCCTGGCCGGCCGGCTGCTGATCTGGGACGCGCTGGCGGCACGGTTCCGCACCGTGCGGCTGCGCCGCGATCCTGCCTGCGCGCTGTGCGGCGACGCGGCGTCCATCCGCGACCTGTCGCAGCACCAGGCCATCCCGGCGCAAGCCTGTGCCCTCTGATCCGCCCGTGACGGAACCGGGACGCGGCGCCGAGGCGCTCGGCATCCTGCTGCTGTCCGGTCGGCACGAGCGGGCGCATTACGCGTTCGTGCTGGCGGGCAGCGCCGCGGCGCTGGGGCGGCCGGTGGTGCTGTTCGCCGCCAATGCCGGCTGCCGGGCGTTGCTGCGCGACTGGTCGCGGCTCGAGGAATCCGGCCGGGATGCGTTCGTACGGTTTCGCGGCGTTGCCGGCATCGGCGAACTGCGGGAAGCGGCGCGCGAACTCGGCGTGCGGCTGATCGCCTGCGAGGCGGGGCTGCGCACCGAGGGGCTGGAGGCAGCCGACCTCGCCGACGGGGTCGAGATCGCCGGCGTTGCGACCTTCCTGCAGGCGACCCGCGGCGCCCAGTTGCTCTCGGTGTAGCGGCGCCGCCGCGCCGGCACGGGATCGGTCCCAGGTCGCACTGCCGGGCCTTGACCGTTGGCGGGTGGCTCTTGCACGCATGACGCATGCGCGCCTGGGCCCCGCTTCTCCCCCTCCTGGTCCTCTGCCTCGCGCGGCCCGCCGCAGCCCAGACGCCGCCGCCCCAGCCGGAGCATCATGCGGCCGCGCCCGTGCACCATCACCCGCGTCACCCGATGCACCACACGCCGATCGTGCGGGCGCAGAAATCGCCGCACGCGCAGCCCGCGCCGGGGCAGCACAAGGCGGTCGTGCCGGTGACACCGGCGGCGCCGGCAGCCGCACCGGCACCGCCCGCGCCGGAGCCGCTGAAGGGCACGGTGACCGGCCTGCCGCTGCCGCGCTTCGCATCGCTGCGCTCCGACGAGGTCAATCTGCGCATCGGTCCGGACACGCGCTACCCGATCCAGTGGGTCTACAAGCGCCGCGACCTGCCGGTGGAGATTCTGCGCGAGTTCGAGGCCTGGCGGCTGGTGGTCGATTCCGACGGGGTGAAGGGCTGGGTGCACCAGGCGACACTCGTCGGACGTCGCAACTTCGTCATCACCGGCGAGAAGGAGCAGGTGATGCGGCACGATCCGCGCGACGACGCCGCGCCGGTCGCGATCCTCAAGCCCGGCGTGGTCGGGCGTATCCGGTCCTGCGACGCCGGCGCCGACTGGTGTCGGGTGCAGGTCGGCGATTATCGTGGCTGGCTGAAGCGGAGCGATTTCTGGGGGACCTTCCCCGGGGAGGCGGTGCAATGAGCGGGCCTGTTCCGGCGCATCACGATCTCGGCGGGATGCCGCGCTTCCTGTGCGAGCCGATCGACACCACGCCGCACGCCCTGACGGATTTCGACCGCGAGGTCGATGCCCTGCGCCAGATTCTCGCGGCCAAGGGCGTGATGGGTGTCGACGAGCTGCGACGCGGCATCGAGGCGATCCCGGAGGCCGAGTACCACCGGCTCGGCTACTACCAGCGCTGGCTGCGCTCGATCACCGACACGCTGCTCCGCCGCGGCGTGGTGAGCGAGGCGGAGCTGCGCGCGGCGCTCGAGGCGGGCGGCTGATGCTGGTGCCAGGGGCGGCGGTGCGCGTGCGCGACGACTGGCCGGAGGCGCGCGGCCCGTGCCATATCCGCACGCCGCATTACGTGCGCGGGCGTCCGGGCCGTGTGGTCCGGCATCTCGGCGATTTCCGCAATCCCGAGGATCTCGCCTTCGCCCGTCCGGCCGCGATCCTGCCGCTGTATCACGTCGCGTTCGACCGTGCCGCGCTGTGGCCCGATGCGCCGCCCGGTGAGGTGCTGGTGGAAATCTTCGGTCCCTGGCTCGAGGCGTCGGCATGACCACGGAGCTGCCTGCCACCGACAGCACGGCGCTGTTCGCGGCGCTGCGCCGCGTTCTCGCCGCCAAAGGCATCGCCAGCGACGCGGAGATCGCCGAGCGCGTGCGGGCGACCGACGCGGCCTCGCCGGCGCAGGGCGCGCGCATGGTGGCGAAAGCCTGGCGCGATCCGGCCTATCGTACCCTGATGCTGCGCGACGGGACCGCGGCGGCGGAGGCGGTCGGTATTCCGATGCGCGGCCTGCCGCCGCTCGGCGTCCTCGAGGACACGGCGGACACGCACCATCTGGTCGTCTGCACGTTGTGCAGTTGCTACCCGCGCGCGGTGCTCGGCTATCCGCCGTTCTGGTTCAAATCCGCGGCGTACCGGGCGCGGGGCGTGCGCGATCCGGCGGGCGTGCTGCGCGAGTTCGGCACCGTGCTGCCGGCGGGTGTGACGATCCGGGTGGTCGACTCGACCGCCGATTACCGGTGGATGGTGTTACCGCTGCGACCGGCGGAAACCGAGGGCTGGGATGAGGCCCGGCTCGCGGCGATCGTCCGTGAGGGCGACATGATCGGGGTGACGGTGCCGCACGCGGCATAACGACGCAGACCGCGTCGCTCAGGGAACGTCCAGCGCGCGATCGAAGAAGGCCAGCGCCCGCCTGGCGATCTCGGCGTGGATGGCGTGACGATCCACGCCGGGGGCGTCGATGCAGCCTTCGGGGAATTCCATCCGGCCTTCCTCGTCGCATTCGTTGGTGAAGATCTCGTGCCCAGCGCCGCCGGGGATCAGCCAGAGCTGTGCGCCGGGAATATGCTGCGCGGCGAAGGCCGCGTTGTCCGGAGGCGGCGTCTGCGTGTCGGCGTCGCCGACCGCGATGAAGGCCGGGATGTGCATCTGCGCCAGTCCCTGCGCGTCCATGCCGAAGGCCTGCACCACGCCCGGCGCCATTGCGAACGCGGCTTTGACCCGCG
>DATJSJ010000267.1:0-3411 GCA_035504175.1 Acetobacteraceae bacterium | reverse complement strand
GCGCCCGCATGAGGCCGCCCACGGACAGCAATCAGCGGCGCCGATCCACCGCTCCAGGGCGGCGAATGGAAACACTCCTTGACGGGCGCCGGCCGGCCGGGCCGGGCCGAGCGACAGGCGACCGGCCGCCGGCAGAATGGCCGGACGACCGACTTGGCTGGCGGACCCGTATCCCATGGCGGCCTCCCGCAGGAACGGCAGGGAGCCTAGACGCGGCTTCGTCTGAGTGTCAACTCCGATGGACGTACAGCGTGCTTGACAGTTTCGCCCGAGCGGGTCAGCCTCAACTCGGGGGAGCGAGACCGATGCAGGCTGTCGTCGCATCATCACCGGCCAGGCGCGACAGAGGGTCGCTCGGCGCGCGCGGCGTCCGGCTCTCGTCCGCATCCCTGGTGTCACCGCGACCGCGACCGACGGCGGCGGCCCCGATCGCGGCGGCCTCCGACATGGCGCCGGTCGATGACCGCGACGGCGACATCCCGGACGTGGCGATCCGCACCGAGGATCAGGCGAACGGGTTGATCGGGCACGGCGATGGCGAGGAGGTCGGGCCGCCATGACCGCGACCGCGCGCCTGCCGGCGCCCGCCTCCGTCCTGGAGCTGCTGAAACCGATCACCTGGTTCGCGCCGGCCTGGGCGTTCGGCTGCGGCGTGGTGTCGGCGGGGGCCGCGGCGGGATCGCACTGGCCGCTGCTGCTCGCCGGCTTCGTCCTGGCCGGGCCGCTGGTCTGCGGCACCAGCCAGGCGGTGAACGACTGGTACGACCGCGGCGTCGACGCGATCAACGAACCCGGACGCCCGATCCCGTCCGGCCGCGTGCCGCGCCGCTGGGGGCTGTACATCGCGCTCGGCTGGACGGCGCTTTCGGTCTTGGTCGCGCTCGCGCTCGGGCCGATCGGCTTCGCCGCCGCCGCGATCGGACTGGCGCTCGCCTGGGCCTACAGCGCGCCGCCGCTGCGCCTCAAGCGCAACGGCTGGTGGGGCAATGCCGCCGTCGCCGCATGCTACGAGGGATTGCCCTGGGTCACCGGCGCCGCCCTGGCGACCGGCGGCCTGCCGGGGCCGCGCGTGCTGCTGCTCGCGCTCCTCTACAGCCTCGGCGCGCACGGCATCATGACGCTGAACGACTTCAAGTCAGTCGCCGGCGATCGCGCCACCGGCATCGACTCGCTGCCGGTGCTGCTCGGCCCGCGCCGGGCGGCGCGCATCGCCTGCGTCGTGATGGCGGTGCCGCAACTGATTGTCGTCGCGCTGCTGTTCCGCTGGAACCACCCGCCGTTCGCCGGCGGCGTCGCACTGTTGCTGGTGGCGCAGGCGCTGCTGATGGCGCGGCTGCTCGACGACCCGAAGGCGCGCGCGCCCTGGTACAACGCGACCGGCACCAGCCTCTACGTGCTCGGCATGCTGCTGAGCGCCTTCGCCATCGCGGGACAGGGCTGAGCCATGCGCGCGCACTATGACGCCGTCGTGGTGGGGGGCGGACCGGCGGGGGCCACCGCGGCGGAGCACCTGGCGCGGGCCGGCCGCGCCGTCCTGCTGCTCGATCGCGCCGGCCGCATCAAGCCCTGCGGCGGCGCCATCCCGCCGCGCCTGATCCGCGATTTCGCCATCCCCGATCACCTGCTGGTCGCCCGCATCCGCAGCGCGCGCATCGTCGCACCCTCGGCCCGCGCGGTGGACATGCCGATCGAGGCCGGTGGCTTCGTCGGCATGGTCGATCGCGAGGTGTTCGACGAATGGCTGCGCGGCCGCGCCGCCGCTGCCGGCGCCGAGCGCCGCACCGGCCAGTTCGTCGCGTTGCAACGCGCGGCTGGCGGTGGCTTCGACGTCGCCTGGCGCGACCCCGCCGATCCGTCGGCGACGCGCACGATCCGGACGCGCACGGTGATCGGCGCCGACGGCGCCCGTTCCGCGGTTGCGCAGCAGGCGATGCCGCGCAGCCGCGCCGTGCCGTGTGTGTTCGCCTATCACGAGATCGTCGCCTCGCCGCGGACGGCGTCGCACGATCCGGAACGCTGCGACGTCTATTATCGCGGCGCGCTGTCGCCGGATTTCTACGGCTGGATCTTCCCGCATGGTGCGACGACCAGCGTCGGGATCGGCACCGCCGCGAAGGGCTTCGCGCTGCGCGAGGCGGTGACCGCGCTGCGGCAGGTGGCGGGACTCGGCGAGACCGCGACCATCCGGCGCGAGGGCGCGCCGATTCCGCTGCGCCCGCGCCGGCGCTGGGATGACGGCCACGGCCTCGTGCTCGCCGGCGACGCCGCCGGCGTGGTCGCGCCGGCCTCCGGCGAGGGCATCTACTACGCGATGCTCGGCGGACGCTTCGCCGGCGAGGCGGTCGATGCGTTCTGCGCCAGCGGCGATCCGGCGGCGCTGCGCCAGGCCCGGCGGCGCTTCATGCGGGCGCACGGGCAGGTGTTCTGGATCCTCGGCATCATGCAGCATTACTGGTACGCGAGCGACCGCCGCCGCGAGCGCTTCGTGCGCATCTGCGCCGACCGCGACGTGCAGCGACTGACCTGGGACGCCTACATGAACAAGGCGCTGGTCCGCGCCGACCCCGGCGCGCATGCCCGCATCTTTTGGAAGAACGTCGCGCACCTGACCGGGCTCGCGCGCGCATGAGGACCGGTGCGCCCGCTGCAAAACCGTTGGCGAGGGCAGCCACGTTTCCCTTCGCCGCGATCGTCGGCCAGGAGGAGATGAAGCAGGCGCTGACCATCGTCGCGGTCGATCCGCGCGTCGGCGGCGTGCTGGTGCTGGGCGATCGCGGCACCGGCAAGTCGACGACGATCCGTGCCCTGGCGGCACTGCTGCCGCCGGTCCGCGCGGTCGCCGGATGCGCCTACCACTGCGATCCCGCCGATGCGGCGGGGCTGTGCGCCGCCTGCCGGGCGACGCCGCGCGGCCGGCGCCGCGCCGCCATGGTGCCGGTGCCGGTGGTCGATCTGCCGCTGGGTGCGACCGAGGACCGCATCACCGGCGCGCTCGACCTGGAGCAGGCGCTGGTGCACGGCGTGCGCGCGTTCCAGCCCGGATTGCTGGCCCGCGCGCATCGCGGCTTCCTCTACATCGACGAGGTGAACCTGCTCGAGGACCACCTGGTCGACCTGCTGCTCGACGTCGCCGCCTCGGGCGAGAACCTGGTCGAGCGCGAGGGGCTGAGCGTGCGCCACCCGGCGCGGATCGTACTGATCGGCAGCGGCAATCCCGAGGAAGGCGATCTGCGCCCGCAGCTGCTCGATCGGTTCGGCCTCTCGGTCGAAGTGCGCACGCCCGACACCGTGCCGGAGCGGATGGAGGTCGTGCGCCGGCGCGACCGGTTCGAGCGCGACCCGGCGCGCTTCGCGGCGGACTGGGACGCGGCGCAGCAGGATCTGCGGGCGCGCATCGCCGCGGCGCGCGAC
>DATJSJ010000266.1:0-13394 GCA_035504175.1 Acetobacteraceae bacterium | reverse complement strand
GTCGCGTAGAGGAAGGTCGCGTCGAGCTGCGCGCGCATGTCCTTGAGTTCTTCCATCAGGCTCTCGCGCAGCTTGAAGTCGAGCCCGACCAGCGGGTCGTCGAGGATGAAGATGTCGGCGTTCTTGAGAATGCCGCGGGCGATCGCGGTGCGCTGCTTCTCGCCGCCGGAGAGCTGGCTCGGCTTCTTGTCCAGCAATGGGCGGATGCGCAGGATGCCGGCCGCCTGGTCGACGCGGGCGCGGATCTCCTCGCGCGCGACGCCCTGGAGCGTGAGCGGATAGGCGATGTTGTCAAACACGCTCATGTGCGGGAACAGCGCGAAGGATTGCGGCACGTAGCCGATCGTGCGCGTCGCCGCCGGCAGGTCGGTGATGTCCTGGCCGTCGAACAGGATGCGTCCGGCGGTGGGCTGCTCGAGGCCGACCAGCAGGCGCAGCAGCACCGATTTGCCGCTGAGCGGCGGGCCGCACAGCACGGTCAGGCTGCCCGGCTCGATCTCGAGGTCGACGCCGTCCAGCGCATGCTTTCCGCGATAGGTCTTGGTGATGGCCTCGAAGCGGATGCGGCTCACGGGTCAGCGTCCGAGCATGGCGAGATAAGGCACGAGCAGAATGCCGGCGGCGAACACCGCGACCACCAGGGCCAGGATCAGCAGGGTCAGCACCAGCGCGCGCACCGGCCCGGCATTGCGCGGCAGGTTGCCGACGGCGATGTTCAGGATCGTCCCCGCCATCACCACTTCCAGCCCGAACTGGTAGAGCGGGAAGTTCCATTGCTGGATGATCAGCAGGAAGCCGAGGCACAGGATGATGATCAGCGCGGCTTCGGCGCGCGGGACGATGGAATGACGCACGGGATCAGACCTCGCCGCGCACGGTGCCGAAGGTCATGCCGACCAGCAGGTAGCGCTGGAAGAAGTAGACCGCCAGGATCGGCGGCAGGATGTAGGTCGTGGTCAGCGCCGAGATGAAGGTCCAGTCGACGCCGCCATTGGAATAGAGCCCGGTCGACAGCGCCACCGGGATGTTCGAGGTGCGGATGCCGCCGATGATGTAGTCGAACAGGAACTCGTTCCAGACGAAGATGAAGTTGAAGATCGAGGCGGCGATCACCCCTGGCATCACCTGCGGCAGGATGGTGCGGAAGATGATGCGCAGCCAGGAGGCGCCGTTGACGACGCCGGTTTCATCGAAGCGCGGCGACACGCCGTCGATGAACCCCTTGAGGATCCAGACCGAGAACGGGATCGAGAACATCGCGTAGAACAGGATCATCCCGTAATATGAATCCTTCCAGCCGAACCCGACATACATCAGGTAGACCGGCAGGATCGCCGCCGATCCGGGCAGCATGCGGATCGACAGCAGCAGGAACATCAGGAAATTGGTGCCGGCCGGCCTGAAGCGGGAGAAGGAGAAGGCGGCGAGGAAGGAGACCGCGACCGCGATCAGCACCGCCGAGATCGACAGGAAGAAGCTGTTGAACAGCTGGTGCAGGAAGCCCTGTCCGGAGAACAGGCGGACGTAATTCGCGAACGTCGGCCGGAAGATCAGCTTCGGCGGCACGGCCAGGATCTGGTCCGCGGTCTTGAACGAGGACAGCACGATCCACAGCACCGGCGCGAAGAAGATCAGCGCCACCAGCCAGAGCACGGCGTGGTAGACGTGCTGGCGCCAGCCGGTCTTCATGCGGCCTCCGCACGGCGCTCGCGCCAGTGCAGCACGAAGATGAACGTCGCGGTGAAAGCGATCGAAATCAGCAGCAGGATCACGGCCAGCGCCGAGGACCAGCCCATGTTGAACGCCTCGAAGGCGCGGCGATACAGCGTCATCGCCACGAGCTGCGTCGTCGAGCCCGGCCCGCCATAGGTCATGTCGTAAATCAGGTCCATCGTCTTGAAGGCATCGATCGTGCGCAGCAGGATGCCGAGCATCAGGATGAACTTGCCGTGGTACAGGACCACCAGCCGCAGCCGCTGGTGCCAGGGCAGCCGATCGATCTCGGCCGCCTCCAGCTCCGCTTTCGGCACCGAGGCCAGGGCTGCCAGCGTCATCAGCACCATGAACGGCGTCCACATCCAGATGTCGACGGCGAGCACGGCGCCGAACGCGGTCGACGCCTCCTGCAGGAAGCTCACCGCCTGGAAGCCGAAGGCGCGGATGATGCTGTTGAGCACGCCGAACACCGGGTCATAGATCAGCCGCCAGAACGTGCCGCTGGCGACCGGCGTCAGCACCATGGGTGCGAACAGCATGGTCAGTGCGACGCGCCGGCCGGGCAGGCGCTGGCTGTTCCAGAACAACAGGCCGAGCGCCATCCCGAGCAGCGTCTCGATACCCACGGCCAGGATGACGAAGACGAAGGTGCGGGACAGATCCGCCCACACTCCGGCATCATTGATGATGCTGGTGTAGTTGTACAGCCCGGTCCAGCGCGGCGGCCGGCCGGAGGTGAGCGAGAACCGGTAGAAGCCGAGGCCCAGCAGCCAGAGCGTCGGGATGACGTTCCAGACGATGAAGAAAATCAGCACCGGCATCAGCAGCAGGGTCGGCATGACGTCGCGCCGGCCGAGGAAGCGGGTGAAGCTTCCCGGCCGGCGCGCCGCGAGTGCGGCGGGCGGCGACGTGACGGGAGCGAAGGTCCGGACGTCGCCGCTCATGCGTTCAGAGCCGGATGCCGTTGCAGTCGGAGGTGGGTGCCTTGTCGGCCGTGCCCTCGTCGTACAGGATCGCCTGCTGCTTGCACGCGACGTATTGCAGCGCGTGCATCGGATTGTTGACCTGCCCGGTCATGTAGCCGGTCCAGGCCTCCTGCTGCACCGATAGCATCTCGGCGTATTTCGGATCGTGCCAGAAATCCGTGCTCCGCTGCAGCATGTACTTGTAGGTGCGGTTCCACGGATAGATGTCGTCGAAGCCCGGCGCCGACAGCGTCGCCTTGTCGCAGGGCAGGCCGCCGCGCTTGAGATATTCCTGCGACGTCTCCGGCAGATACCACCACTTGATGTAGTCGAACGCCACCTGCATGTGGTCGGCGTCGTTGAACGCGTTGATCACCCAGGGCTGGCCGCCGATGATGTAGTTGCGCTTGACCTCACCGGCCTTGTTCTTGAAGCCCGGCGGCGGCACCACCATCACCTTGCCCTCGAGCTCCTTCGGCACCATCGTGGCCCCGGTCGCCAACCACTGCCAGGCGGCGAACACCTTGCCCTGGGTGAAGGCATCGACCACCTCGGCGATGAAGTAGTTCAGCGCCCCCGGCGGGTTGTATTTCAGCATCGACTTGTAGGCTTCCATCGCCTCGACATTGACCTGCGAGTCCATGATGCCCTGGACCTGGCCGGTCTTCGGATCCCAGATGTCGCCGCCCATGCTGCGCATGAACGACATCAGCGGGCAGCTCAGCGCATCGTACTCGCGCGACCACTGCATCGCGATGCCGTAATAGCCCTTCTCCGGCCGGTTGAAGAACGCGAGGAGCTTCTTCCAGTCCTCGAGGTCCATCTTCTCGAAATCTTCCCAGGTCTTCGGCATGTCGCTGCCGTACTTGGCCTTGTAGGCCTCGGCCTCGCCCGGCGCCTCCAGCCAGTCCTTGCGCAGGAAGATGCTGATCGTGTCGCCGACCTGCGGGAAACCCCAGAGATTGTCGGTGCCGTCGGGATAGACCTGGTACGCCGCCCGGATCACCGGCGCATACCACTCGATGTTCAGCGCCGGATCCTTGGCGATGATGTCGTTGAGCTTGACGATCCATTTCGGCGTCGCCAGCGCGCCCAGCCACTGGCTGTCGCTGATCATGATGTTGTATTCCTGGCTCCGCGTCGCCAGGGAGGTCGCCATCTTCTGGAACAGCGCCCCGAACGGCGCGCCTGCGAAGGAGAAGCTGACGTCGTAGCCGTATTTCGCCTTGGCGTATTTGGCGAAATCCGGCGACATGTCGACCGAGAGGCTGCTCGGCAGCCAGCCGGCGACGCCGAGCACCGCCATGTGGATCGACTTGCCCGCTAGCGGATGATTCTTCTCGGTCTGCGAGAAGACGTATTTCGGATAGGTGAGCGTGCTCGCCGCGGTCAGCGCGGCAGCGCCGCCCAGAACGCGGCGGCGACCGATGCGCGCCGGACGACCGTCTGTCTCAGACATTCCTGTACCTCCCTGGGGACCCTGCTTCATTGGCACGGCGTATTTGTGCCAAAAGGGTAGGCTCTGGTCCGACCAGAGGTCAAGCCGACTCACCGGCCGGCGGGCCGCCGCGCGGCCGCGGGCCTTGCCTCGCACGCGGGCCGGTTGGACAGTGGCAGCAAGGCGGAGGGGGAAACGCGCACGCCATGACCAAGAAGCTGATCAACGAGCCGCATGACGTCATCGAGGACATGCTCGCCGGCATCGTCGCGGCGCATCCCGGGCATGTCCGCCTGCTGCCGGACAGTCCGCGCTCCCTGGTCTCGATCGCCGCGCCCCGGCCGGGCAAGGTCGGCATCGTGGTCGGCGGCGGCTCGGGGCATGAGCCGGCCTTCCTCGGCTATGTCGGGCGCGGCATCGCCGATGCCGCGGCGGTCGGCAATCCCTTCGCCTCCCCCGGGCCGGAGCCGATCGTCGAGGCGACCAAGGCGGTGCACGGCGGCGCCGGGGTCCTGTACCTCTACGGCAACTATGCCGGCGACGTGATGAATTTCGACATGGCGGCCGAACTCTGCGCCTTCGAGGACATCGCGGTGCGCACGGTTCTCGTCACCGATGACGTGGCCTCGGCGCCCAGGGAGGAGGCGGATCGCCGCCGCGGCGTCGCCGGCGGCTTCTTCGTGTTCAAGGCGGCCGGTGCCGCCGCCGATCTCGGCCGCGACCTCGACGGCGTCGAAGCGGCCGCGCGGCACGCCAACGCGCTTGTGCGCACGATGGGCGTAGCGCTCGAGCCGTGCTCGCTGCCGGCGACGCGCACGCCCAACTTCAATCTCGGCCCGGACGAGATCGAGCTCGGCATCGGCATCCATGGCGAGCCGGGCGTGGAGAAGGGGCCGATGCGCGCCGCCGACGCGGTCGCCGACGAGATCCTCGATCGGGTGATGGCGGAGCTGCACACGCCGCCCGGCAGCCGCGTCGCGGTGCTGGTCAACGGCATGGGGGCGACGCCGCTGATGGAGCTGTACGTGATCGCGCGGCGCGTGCTGCACCGCCTGGCCGACCGCAGGATCGGGGTGCACCGGACCTTCGTCGGCAATTTCGTCACGGCGCTCGAGATGGCCGGCTGCTCGATCAGCCTGCTGGTGCTCGACGACGAGCTCACCACGCTGCTCGATCATCCGGCCGACTGCGTCATGTTCCGCACCTGACGTGCCGATGCGCTGGATCGGCACCGGCTGGAAGATGAACTTCTCCATCGCCGAGGCGCGCGCCTATGCCGGCGTGCTGCGTGCCGGGCTGCGTCGCGATCCCGGTCTGCAGGCCTTCGTGCTGCCGCCGTTCACCGCGATCGCCGCGGTGGTCGAGGCCCTGGGCGATGCGCCGGTGCTGGTCGGCGGCCAGGATCTGCACTGGGAGGATCGCGGCGCCTGGACCGGCGAGATCTCCGGCGCGATGCTGCGCGACGCCGGTGCGACGCTCGCCGAGATCGGCCATTCCGAGCGTCGCGAATGGTTCGGCGAGACCGATGCCTGGGTGAACCGCAAGGTGCATGCTGCCCTTCGCCACGGCCTGCGGCCGCTGATCTGCGTCGGCGAGCGGGCCGAGGAAATGCGGGACGGCTCCGGCGAGGCGGTGGTGCGGCGCCAGGTGCGCGCGGCGCTGGACGGCGTTGCCGCGGCGGCGCTCGACCGCGTGCTGCTCGCCTACGAGCCGGTCTGGGCGATCGGCGAGCGCGGCACGCCGGCGAGCCCGGCGCAGGCCGCCGCCATGCACCGCGCGATCCGCGCCGACCTGGTGCAGTGGCTCGGCGATGCCGGTGCCGCGATCCCGTTGCTCTACGGCGGCAGCGTCAATCGCGGCAATGCGGTCGCCCTGGCGCAGGTGCCCGCGGTGGACGGGCTGTTCATCGGCCGCGCCGCCTGGGATCCGCACGGCCTGCTCGGCATCATCGCCGACGTCACCGCCGCATCGGCCGGCTGAGGGAGGCTCCTGTTGGACGCGATCACACCCGCCCGCTTCGTCGAGCTGCTGCACCGGATCGCGGCGCGCGTCGCCGCGGCCGAGGACCGGCTCTCCGAACTCGACCGCGCCACCGGCGACGGCGATCACGGCTTCACCATGGCGCGCGGCTGGCAGGCGGCGATTGCCGCGGTCGACGCGCTGCCACCGCCGCCCGGCTTCCAGCCGATCTGCAATGCCGCGGCCAAGGCGTTCATGAACTCGGTCGGCGGGTCCGCCGGACCGCTCTACGCGACGATCCTGATGCGCGGCGGCGCGGCGGTGAGGGATCGCAGCGCACTCGATCTCGACGGCATCACCGTCTTTCTCGATGCCGCCTGCCAGGGCATCCGCGATCGCGGCAAGGCGCAGGCCGGCGACAAGACGATGCTCGATGCCTGGCTGCCGGCGATCGAGGCGCTGCACGCGGCGCGCGGTGCCGGCCGTCCGCTCGACCAGGCGCTGGCCGAGACCGCCGCTGCGGCGGAGCGCGGCGCCGAGGCGACGGCGGCGATGATGGCGCGGCTCGGGCGCGCCAGCCGGCTGGGCGAGCGCTCGCGCGGCCATGTCGATCCGGGCGCCGCGTCCAGCGCCATCCTGTTCCGCGCGCTCGCGGAGTAGATCGGGGCCGACCCATCGGCAAGGCGGCCGTGTCGGGACTTGCCCCGCTGCACCTGCCGGTGACGGCTCGGCGGCGGATCGGCCCGAGCTGCACCGCGTCGGTGCTGCTGCACGGCGCGGCGCTGGCGGGGCTGCTGTTGCTGGTCCATGCAACGGTCCCGCGCCCACCGCCCGAGCCGCCGGCCTTCGCCATGCTGTTCGCGCCGTCCGGGGGCGGTTCGGCCGCGCTGCACCCCGCCGCGGTGCCGCCGGCGCCCGAAGCCGCGATGCCGCCGGACGCGGTGCCGGCCGTGCCGCCGTCGCCCGCGCCCCCGTCGAGCGTCGCGCCGGCCGAGGCCGGTGCCGCCCCGCCGTCCATCACGCCACCGCCTCCGGCGAGCATGGCGCTGCCCGCCGCCACCGCGCCGCCGCCGCCTGCTCCGGCGCTCCCCCTGGCGGCTGCATCGCCGGCCGCGCCGGTGCCCGCGGCGCCGTCGGTCCCGCCGGCCGCTGCGCCGCCGCCCACCGTTCCGGCCCCGGCCGCGCCGCCGGTGGCGGCATCGCCTCCGACGCCACCGGTCGCGCTGCGGGCGAGGCCGTCGGCTCCGACGCATGAGCACCCGCGCACGGCACGGCATCGCCCGGTGCCAAGCCGGGAGCGGGCGATTGCCTCATCGCGCCCCGTCGCCGAGCCGTCCCGGCCGGCCGTCGCCGCTCCGGGCGGCGCGGCCCCGGGGCGGGGCGCGGCCGTGCTGGTGCCGCCGCATCCGGTTGCCGGCGCGGCGGACAACGTCCCGCCCGATTATCCGCTCAGCGCGCGCCGGCGGGGCGAGCAGGGTGAGGTGCTGCTGCGGGTCAGTGTCGGCAGCGACGGCCGCGCGCTGGCGGTCGCGGTGGCGCGCAGCAGCGGCTTCGACCTGCTCGATGCGGCGGCGGCGGATGCGGTGCGGCGCTGGCACTTCACCCCCGGCACGCGCGACGGGCAGCCCGTTGCCGCGTTCGCGATCGTGCCCGTGGTCTTCCGCCTGACCTCCTGAGCCGCCGGGCGGTGCTCAGCCCGGGTCGAAATGCCCGGCGGATTCCACCGCCAGCCGGATCAGGGCCGCGGTCGAGCCGACCGCGAGTTTGCCGCGCAACTGGGCGACCAGATGCGCCGAGGTGCGATAGCTGATGTCGAGATCGGCGGCGATTTCGGCGACGCTGCGGCCCTGGCCCAGCAGCGCCATCACGGTGCGCTCGCGCGTGGTCAGCTCCGGGCGCCCCGGCGGGCGCACTTGCAGCAATGCCAGGCGCTGCGCCACGGCGTCGCCGAGATGCATCGTGCCGGCCATCACCCTGTCGATCGCCGCCAGCAACGACGCCGGATCGTCGCTCTTGCTGACATAGCCGCGCGCGCCGGCATCGATCGCCCGCTGCACCAGGCCGACATCCTCGTACATGCTGAACACCAGCACGCGCCGCGACGGACGCTCGGCGATGAGCTGGCGCAGCAGGTCGAGGCCGCGGCCGTCCGGAAGCTGGATGTCGAGCACGACGATGTCGGGGTCGGTCTCGCGGCAGAGGCGCAACCCCTCGGCGGCCGTGGCCGCCTCCCGCACGTCCGTTCCGGACCGGCCCAACAGCAGCCGGGCGCAGCCGGCGCGGACGATCGGGTGATCCTCGATCAGCAGCACGCGCATGGTCAGTTCATCTCCCCGCTGTGTCGCGGCAGGACGATCGCAATGCACGTGCCCCGCCCGGGCGTGCCGCGCACCGACCAGCTGCCGTGCAGGCGACGCACCCGTTCGCCCATGCCGAGCAGGCCGAAGCCGAACCGCGTCGCCGGCGGCAGCCCGCGACCGTCATCGTTCACCTCGAGTTCGATCGCATCGGCCGCCACGGTGCCGTTCGCGGCATGGTGCAGCCTGATGCGCACCGCGACCGTGCCCGCCCCGGCGTGGCGCGCGGCGTTGGTCAGCGCCTCCTGCACGATCCGGTACAGCGTGACGGCCGTGGTCTCGTCGGCGGCATCGACCGCGTCATCCGCGGCGATCCTCCAGGCGATGCCGGGATGCCGTGCCGCCCACCAGTCGACGAGCTGCCGCAGCGCCTCGGCGAGCCCGACCTGCTCCAGGATCAGCGGCCGCAGCCGGTCGATGATCTGCCGATTGACCTGCTGGATGCCGTCGGCGAGCGCGGTGATCGAGCGCGCCCGCTCGGCGATCTCCGGCAGGGCTGCGGATCCGCTTTCTGCGGCGCGCAGGATGCAGGCCGCGTCGGCCCGGATGCCGAACAGCGCCGGGCCGAACTCGTCGTGCAGCTCGCGGCCGAGTTCCTTCCGCTCGGCCTCCTGCAGCGACATCATCCGGTCGATCAGCAGGTGGTTGTCGGCCGTCACGCGCTGCAGCGTCGCGCCGAGGCTGTTGAAGCGGCGGCCGATGCCGCGCAGCTCGGCCACGCGCAGCGCCGGGAGCGGCGTGAATTGTCCGTGCTCGAGCCGGTCGAAGGCGGTGGTGAGCAGACGCAGCGGCCGCAGCGACAGGCTGACGGTCGCGATGAGCAGCACGGCGATCGCCAGGCCGAGACCGAGCATCACGCTGACCAGCAACTGCAGCTCCTGCCAGATCTCGGCGATTTCGTCGCCGGGATAGGAGCGCATCGCCACCAGCCCGACCTCTCGGCCACCGATGACGAGGGGAAACAGCTCGATGCGCGGGGGCGGGGCGAGCAGGCGATAGAACCAGGCGGGCTCGTGCCGCGCCGGTTCCGGCAGCAGCAGCGGCGTGCCGCCTTCCACCGGAAGCAGCGCGAAGCGCACGTGGCGGACGTGCGGCAACGTGTCGGCGAAATGCGCGACGGCGCGCGGCGGGTCGGGCGCCGCAGCGAGGTCGCGCAACGCATCCACGACCAGCAGGCGGCCGAGCCGCAGGCCGGAGGCGAGTTCGGCGTTCACCCGCTCCGGCGCGTCCGCGAGGATGAACGCGATCGTGATTCCCATGCCCAGGAGCAGGAGCGCCGTCGGCAGCAGCACCAGCCGGGCGCGCAGCGAGTTCATGCGCGTGGCGATCCGTGGCCGCGACACCGCGCGGCCCTGCACATTCTGCCGAGCGTTTGCAGAAAATATCGATGCAGCGTCACCCGTTCCTCCTGAGTCCCGCAATCTCTGTCATTGACGCTGATTGTCACGGTTTCTTCAATCGTCGGGCCCCGGGGGGGCGAATGCGGGCCGGCGCAATGCGACGCGTCGCTGCGGGGGCGGGCGCGGTGCCCGGCCTTTCGAGGGGAAGAGACGTGCAAATGCGCAAGGTCGCAGCCGTGCTGGCGGCACTCATGGCCGGATTCGTGCTGATCCCGGTAGGCCGGGCGCAGACCAGTGGCGCGACGCCATCCGGTTCCGCCGCGCCGACATCCGCAACGTCCGGCAGCACGGCGCAGGTGCCGTCCTCTGCCGGCACTCCGGCGGCGGGGGCCGCGCCCACCGGCACCGTGCTGCCGCCGGTCGTTGTGATCGGCGCGACGCCGCTGCTCGGCTCCGGCGTCGACCAAGCCAAGGTGCCGGCGGCGAGCCAGGTGCTGACGCCGCAGGACATCACGCGCTACGGCCCGCCGCAGCCGCTCAAGGCGCTGAATGACATGGTGGGCGGCGTGGCGCTCGACGAGGCGGCGGCGAACCCGCTGCAGCCGAATCTCGTCTATCGCGGCTTCGTCGCCGGCCCGCTGGACGGGACGGCACAGGGGCTCGCCGTCTACGTCAACGGCGCGCGCTTCAACATGCCGTTCGGCGATACGGTGAACTGGGACCTGATCCCGGACGCGGCGATCAACACCATGAACCTGGAGGGGGCAAACCCGGTCTTCGGACTGAACGCGCTGGGCGGCGCGCTCAACGTGCAGCTCAAGGACGGGTTCAGCTATCACGGCAGCCAGTTCGAGATCTATGGCGGCTCCTACGGCCGCATCGAGAGCGATTTCCAGTACGGCAAGCAGTCCGGCAACACCGCCGCCTACATTGCCGGCACGGTGTTTCATGACGGCGGCTGGCGGGACGAGCAATCGACCGATCAGTACAACATCTACGGCGATGTCGGCTGGCGTGGCGACCGGGCGGAGCTGCACCTCAACATCATCGCCGCCGACACGCAATTGAACGGGCCGGGGACGATCCCGGTCCAGCTCGAGGACGTGCAGCGCAACGCGCAGTTCACCGGCCCCAACCTGGTCGCGAACAAATACACGCGGATCAGCCTGAACGGCAGCTATGACATCACCGACACCACCTCGGTGCAGGCGGTCGCCTACTACCAGTATTTGCTGCAGCGGGTGGTCAACGGCAACACGCCGGACTTCGCCCCGTGCGATGACGGGTCCGGCTTCCTGTGCGAGGATCCCGGCGACTTCCTGACCGATCGCAGCGGATCGCCGATCCCGGATTACCTCAATGGCGGTCCCTATTCCGAACTCGACAACCAGACGGTCAACACCAATGGCTATGGCGTCTCGGCACAGGTGACCAACACGGATCCGGTGTTCGGCCTGCACAATCACTTCGTCGCCGGTGCCAGCTTCGATGGCGGCGATACCCTGTTCTCGGCGAACTCCGAGGTCGGCGGGCTGACCGACGATCGCAACTACGCGGGGCCGGGGCCGACCATCGACCAGGCGGACGGCTCGATCGCGCCGGTCCGGGTCGGCGTGACCAACGGCTATTACGGGGTGTTCGCGACCGACATCCTCGACGTGACGCCGCACCTGTCGCTGAACGCGGGCGGCCGGTTCAACTATGCGCAGATCGACCTCGATGACCAGAACGGCGGCGACGTCACCGGCAACCACAGCTACGCGCATTTCAATCCCGGCGTCGGGCTGACCTACCGGTTCGCGCCGGCGCTCGCGGTCTACGCGAGCTGGTCGGAGGCGAACCGGGCGCCGACGCCGGCGGAGCTGTCCTGTGCGGACATCAACAGTCCCTGCACGCTGGCGAATTTCTTCGTCGGCGATCCGAACCTCAAGCAGGTTGTGGCACGCACGATCGAGGCGGGGCTGCGCGGCAGGTTCCACTTCGACGCCCGGACCGAGGTGCAATGGAATGCCGGGCTGTTCCGCACCGACAGCGACGACGACATCTACTTCCTGCCGAGTACGATCCCCGGTCGTGATTTCTTCCAGAACATCGGCCAGACGCGGCGGCAGGGCGTGGAGGCGGGGATCAGCGTCCGGCGCGGCCGGCTCTATGCCTGGCTCAGCTACGCCTATACCGATGCCACGTTCCAGAGCTCTTTCCTCGAGGACAGCCCGCTCAACCCGGCCGCGGATGCGAACGGGCAGATCCAGGTCAACAAGGGCGATCAACTGCCGGGCGTGCCGACGAACCGGCTGAAGTTCGGCGTGCAGTATGGCGTAACGCCGGCCTGGACCGTGGGTCTGACCGGCATTGCCAGCAGCGGCGTGTTCCTGGTGGGGGATGAGGCCAATCTGACGCCGAAGACCGGCGCCTATGTCGTGCTCGGCCTGAACACCAACTACAAGCTCACGCAGCATATCGAGCTGTTCGGCCTGGTGCAGAACATGCTGAACGCGAAGTATGACACCTACGGCACGTTTTCCGACGTGACCTCGGTGCCGATCGCGCAGGTGCCGAATGCGACCAATACGCGCAGCCTCAGTCCGGCGCCGCCGATCGCCGGCTACGGCGGATTGCGGGTCACGTTCTGAGGAGATGAGGCGGATGACCGGCATGGCGCGCGCGCCGGGCAACGAGGCTGCCGCCCCGTCGCTACACCCGCGGGCCGGCGATCCCGGCGGCGCTGGATGGGGGTCGGGCCTGCGACGCGCCGAAGCCAATGTTCGGAACCGGGTGTTCAAGTGGCTGTGCGACACGATGATGCTGCATCCGCATGGCTCCCCGTTCGGGTCCAAGACGGAAACGCGGGAGCGGTGCAAAGCGGAGTTGAGCGTTCACCTCTCCATCCAAAGGTGGAATATCGCCTGGTCGGAGGCCGTCGCGGCGGTCGGGAGACATGGTGTGGCGGTGCGGTGGTCGCACCCTGGCCCGAAGCGTCGGCCGCGTCATCGATCGAGGAGAGGATGAGCGTTCCACACGCCGCCGGCTTTCCACCAGTGCCCGATTGTCGCTCAGGGAGACGCACTATGCCCGCTATGCTTCGGTCGATCCGCTTCGCGCTGCCATTCGCCATCGTTCTTGCGACGAGCGCCGGCGCGGTGGCGGCGACCAAGAGATTCTTCGCCTACAATGAGACCACGGCGACGGATTTCACCGGCGTCTACATGGCGCCGGCAGGCACGACCAGGTGGGGGCCGAACCAGGCGCTGAACGACCCGGACAAGAGTCTGGACATGACCGAGCGGCTGGTGATCACAGGCATCCGGCCCGGCCATTACGACGTGCGGCTGGTGGACCGGAAGGGACGCGCCTGCGTGATGAAAGGCGTCGACCTGGCGCATGAGCGCAGCTTCGAGATCCGCGACCAGGATCTGACCGGCTGCGGCTGAGGCGGCGTCGCTTCGCCGGTCTGAGGCGGGAAGACGCGACCCATTCCGCAGCAGGGAGGCACGACATCAGGCTCTTGCTTCCCGGAATGACAAGTTCGAAGTGCGCGTCACGCTCCGATCGAAACCACTTCGTTGTCGATCGAGGCGATGGACATCGCCTTCGACCGCGTCGAAGGCGATCATTGCGG
>DATJSJ010000265.1:0-9561 GCA_035504175.1 Acetobacteraceae bacterium | reverse complement strand
CACCAGGATCTCGGGCGAGCTGCCGACGACGGAGAACCCGCCGAAATCGAGAAAGAACAGGAACGGCGCCGGGTTGATCCGGCGCAGCGCGCGATACAGCGCGAAGGGCGGCAGCGCGAACGGGATCTGGAAGCGCTGGCTGGGCACGATCTGGAACGCATCGCCGGCCGCGATGTACTCCTTCATGCGTGCGACCACGCCGAGGAACTGCTCGCGCGTCATGTTCGACACGGGCTCGGGCGGCGGCGGCAGGCGCACCGGCGGCGCCGCATGCGGCAGCGGCCGGTCGAGCGCCGCCTGCGCCTCGGCCAGCCGCGCCTGCGCATCCGCCCAGGCCTCGGCGGCGCCGACCCCTGGGCGCGGATAGGCGGGGGCGACCAGCGTCAGCTCGTCGCGCACGTTGTCGAAGATCGCGAAGATCGTCGGCCGCAGCAGGATCGCTTCCGGCAGGCCGAGCTCGTCGCGGTTCTTCTCCGGCAGCCGCTCCATCTGCCGCACCATGTCGTAGCCGAGATAGCCGACCAGCCCGCCCGCCATGGGCGGCAGCGCGGCCGGCACGTCGAGCCGGGTCTCCGCCACCACGGCGCGCAGGCTCTCCAGCACCGGCCGGTCCTCGGCGACGAAGGCGTGCGGCGCGGAGCGGGCGTGCCGGTTGATCTCCGCCCGCCCGCCGCGGCAGCGCCAGATCAGGTCCGGCGCCATGCCGATCACCGAATACCGCCCGCGCGCCGAGCCGCCCTCGACGCTCTCCAGCAGGAACGAGTTCGGCTGCCCGTGCGCGAGCTTCAGGAACGCCGCGACCGGCGTCTCCAGATCGGCGACGCCGGTGGTCCAGGCGAGCGCGCCGCGGCCGCCGGCATAGGCGGCGTGGAAGGCGGCACTCGCATCCGCCGCGACGTTCATCGCCGGCCTCCGCTCACTGCCCCACCACCTGGTCGAACAGGCTCTGGTTCACCCGCGCGTTGCCTCGCTCGCGCAGGGCGGCGGCGAAACTCACCTCGACGTCGTTGGCGATCGCGGCGGAGAGCGCGTGGCGGATGCGGTCATAGCCGAGCGGGTCCTTGGTCGGGCTCGGCTCCTCGACCTGGGTGAGCTGCGCCACGACGAACCCGTCCGGCGTCTCCACCATCGTCGCCTTGCCCTTGGCGAGAACGAACAGCGGCTGCACGAGCTGCGTCGGCACGTCGGGCGGCGGATTGTCGCGACCGATCGGCGGCGTGGTGTCGACATGCAGCCCGTCCACCTCCGCCGCATCGACCAGGCTCTTGCCGCCGTTCACCGCCGTCATCAGCTTCGCCGCCACCGTCTCCTGCTCATGGCGGCGCTGCTGTGCCAGCCAGTCCTCGCGCACCTGGTCCGCGACCTTGTCGTACGGGATACGGGCGGAGGGCGTGATCTTCTCGACCACCACGGCGTAGTAGCCGACCGTCTCACCGCTGCCGTTGGTCACGTCGTTGAGGTGCGGCGGCTCGTCGGGCTTGGCATCGAAGGCGGCGGCGATGAGCTGGGTGCGCAGCTCAGGTGGGCCAGGGATCGGCGCTTGATTGCCCTCGGGCGTGATGCCCTTGGCGTCCAGCGTGCCCTCGACCGCCGCGAGGCCGAGATTGTCCGGAATCTTCTCCAGCCCCGAGCCCGAAGCCAGCACGTCCTCGACCTTGTTGGCCCGGTCGTAGAGCTGATCGCCGGCGCGCTGCTGCGCGAGCGTCGCGCGGATCGCGTCCTGGACGGACGCCAGCGATCGCGCGACGCCGGCCTTCGCCTGCGTCACCTTCACCACCTGCCAGCCGAGCTCGGTCTTGATCGGCGCCGGCACGGTGCCGGGCTGCGCCGCGAACGCCGCCTTGGCGAGCTCGGGCGAGGGGATGTCGGCCGCGGTCGCGTCGGCGAGTTCCGTCGCCGAGGCATTCGCCGCCTTCGCCGCCTGCTGCATCGTCGCCCAGTCCGCACCCTTCTGCCACTGCGCCGCGAGCTTCTCCGCCGTCGCCTGGTCGGGCGCGACGATGACTTCCAGCGACCGCGTCGGGTCGGTCACGTATTGCGCGCGATTCTGGTCGTAGTAGGCCTGAATGTCGGCCGCCGGGATCGTCATGTCCTTGGCGATGGTTGCCGGCGACAGGACGATCGCCTTGATCCGGCGGTACTCCGGGGCGCTGAACTTGTCGGGGTTGTTGTCGTAGTACCGGTGCAGCGCCTTGTCGCCGGGCGCCGGCGGCGCCGGCGCGGCAGCGAACGGCAGCGTGACCAGTGCTGCCACCCGCTTCTCCTGCTCGAAATCGAACACCTGATGCGCGAGCTCGCCGGGCGCGATCGATCCGGCCCGCACGGCCTCCAGCAACTGCCGCTGACCGAGATCGGTGCGCATCAGATCGAGAAAGCGCGCCTCGGTCATGTCGTTGTTGCGCAGCACCGCGTCGAATACCTGCCGGTCGAAATGCCCCTGCTTGTCGTGGAAGGCCTCGATGTCGAACACCGCCTGGCGCAGCGCGGGATCGGGAACGACGAGGCCGAGGCGGTTCACTTCCTGCCCGATCGCCGCCTGGGTCAGCAGCGTCTGCATCGTGCGCTGGGCGATCAGCCGCCGCATCTCGGGGGTCGGCTGCTGATCTCCCATCGTGCGCGTCGCCTGCGTCATCTGGTGCTGGAAGGCTTCCTGGAACTGCGGCACCTCGATGCGATCGCTGCCGACCCGCGCCAGCGCGCTGTCATGGCCAATATTGCGGATCACGTCGCCGATGCCCCAGAGCCCGAAGGCCAGCACCAGAAGCCCGAAGAACAGCCGCGCGGGCCAGGTGTTGAGGAAGCGGCGGAACAGTCCGATCATCAGGCGGTATCCCGGCAGTGGCGCGCGGTCCCGTCGATGCGCGCGGCGAGGCGTGGCGCCGCGCGCCCCGCCCGCAGTTGTGCACCATAGGGGGTCGCGCACCATAGGGAGTGATCCGCCACTTGGCCAGGAGGTGCGGCGCTACTCCAGCAGCATCGGCAGCACCGAGGCGACGAGCAGCAGCGCCATCGTCAGGTTGAACCGTCGGAGCGCGCGTGGGGTGGTCAGCACCCGGGCGGAAGCGGCGCCGGCCGCGGTCCAGAGCGCGACGTCGACCATAGTTACGACCAGGAAGACGGTCGCCAACAGGAGCGCCGGTTGCAACCGTCCCGGCGGCACGAAGGTGACGATGGCGCCGGCGGCGGCGACCCAGGCTTTGGGATTGACCCATTGGAAGGCGGCTGCCTGCAGGAAGCTGAGCGGCCGCCCCGCGCGGCGGCGCGGCCCCGCCGCGTCCGGCTGCAGCCGGGCGATGTGCCAGGCGAGCCAGAGCAGGTAGGCGATGCCGATCCAGCGCAACCCGGACTGCAGCCAGGGCCAGGCGCGCAGCGGCGCGCCGGCGCCGAGTGCCACGGCGAGCAGCATCAGCGGGAAGCCGAGGGCCACGCCCAGCATGTGCGGCGTGGTCCGGACGAAGCCGAAACTGGCGCCCGAGGCGGCCAGCATGGCGTTGTTCGGCCCCGGCGTGCCGGACATCGCCACGGCGAAGCCCGCGACCGGGATGAGCCAGGTGGAAAGGCTGAGCTCCATGCTTCGATGCTAACCGGATGGCCGGCGGCGCAGCCCCGCCGCGGCTGCATTGGCCCCATGCAGCCGGCCGGCTTGCGGCGGCGTCAGCGCCCGTAGAGGCCGGTCAGCGTCGCCCGGGCCAGCGTGCGCGTCGCCAGCGTCTTGGCCACCCGCCCGGCCGGGATTGCCGGCGTGGCCGCGAGCCGCGCGACGTCCAGCGCGTAGAGGGTGATGATGTAGTGGTGCGGCGGTCCCGCCGGCGGACAGGGCCCGTCATAGGCGTTTTCGCCGAAATCGTTGCGCGCCTGCTCGGCGCCGCGCGGCAGCAGCCCCCGCCGCGGGTTGCCGGCGCCCTCGGGCAGGCCGGCCAGGTCGGGCGGCAAGTCGAACACCCCCCAGTGCCACCAGCCGTGCCCGGCCCGCGCGTCGGGGTCGAAGATCGTCACCGCCAGGCTCCGGGTGCCGGCGGGGACGCCGCGCCAGGCCAGCGCCGGGGAGAGATTTCCCCCGCCGCAGCCATGCCCGTCATAGACCTGGGGCGCGGCGATCGGGCCGCCCGGCGCGATGTCCGGGCTGCTCAGCTGCAATGTCTGTGCCCGGGCGGGGATACCGCCCGCGAGCACGGTCGCCAGGGCCAGCCAGGGCAGCATGCGTCCTCCGTCCGGGAGGCGCGACCGAAGCCGGCGCGGCCGTCGCATCGCCGGCTCAGCCACGGCCTTGCCGCAGCAACGGCGGCACGAACTGGGGCGCCGCGTCGGTGTCCCAGGGGAACAGGATCCAGGTGTCCTGTGAAACCTCGGTGACATAGCTGTGCACCGCCTCCCGTCCGGCCGGTTTGGCATAGATGCAGGCGAAATGCGCCCGCGGCAGCAGGCCGCGGACCACCCGCGCCGTCGTGCCGGTGTCGACGAGGTCGTCGATGATCAGGAATCCCTCGCCGTCCCCGGCGGCACTCGGCGGCTTGACCACGTGCGGCTCGCCGATCGTCTCCTCATCGTAGGTCAACACGGAGACGCTCTCGACCAGCCGGCATTCCAGCTCGCGCGCGATGATCGCGGCCGGGATCAGCCCGCCTCGGGTGACGGCGACGATGCCGCGGAACGGCGCCATCCCCATCAGCCGCCAGGCAAGCGCCCGCGCGTCGCGATGCAACTGATCCCAGGTGACGCTGTAATACCGCTCCGCCATCAGAACAGCCGTCCCCCGTCCGGCACCTTGAAGTCCGGGCGGATCAGCACGACCGAGCCGTCCTCGTCCGGCATGCCGAGCGTCAGCACCTCGCTCATGAACGGGCCGATCTGGCGCGGCGGGAAGTTCACCACCGCGCAGACCTGGCGGCCGACGAGCTGGTCCGGCTTGTAATGCACGGTGAGCTGGGCGGAGGAGCGCTTCACCCCGATCTCGGCGCCGAAATCGATCGTCAGCCGCAGCGCCGGCTTGCGCGCCTCGGGGAAGGGCTGGGCATCGATGATCGTGCCCACCCGGATGTCGACGCGCTCGAAGTCGGCGAAGGCGATGGTGGCGCTCATGCTCCGTTCCGCGACCGGCGCGAGCGGGACGCGCCCGCCGGACCACTACCCGGTTCCCGCCCGGGTTGCCAAGCCGGGTCGGCCGGTCCTGTTGCCAAGCCGTGTGGCCGCGTGCCAGCGTCGCCGGGGCAGGGTCGGCGGGGAGGCATGCGATGGATGAGGCGTCCGGTCCGCTCCCTGCCACCCCTTCGTTCCGGCTGGACGGGCGTCGTGCGCTGGTGACCGGGGCGTCGCGCGGCATCGGCCAGGCCGCTGCCATCGCGCTCGCCGAGGCCGGCGCCGAGGTGGTGCTCGCCGCCCGCAACGCGGCGCCGATGGCAGCGACGATCGCGGCGCTGCGCGGGCGGGGGTTGCGCGCCGAGGCGGTTGCGATGGACGTGACCGACCGGGCGGCCGCACGGGCGGCGATCGACCGGCATGGCCCGTTCCGCATCCTGGTCAACAATGCCGGCACGAACCTGCGCGAGCCGGTGCTGGAGGCGAGCGACGAGGCGGTCGACGCCATGCTCGACCTCAATGTCCGCGCTGCCTTCACGGTGGCGCAGGCCGTGGCGCGCGGCATGGTCGCGGCTGGGCAGGGCGGTGCGATCATCAACATGGGCTCGATCAACGGCCACATCGCGCGCGAGAACATCTGCATCTACACCGCGACCAAGTTCGCGCTCGAGGGCATGACCAAGGGCATGGCGCTGGAACTCGGCCGGCACGGCATCCGGGTGAACACGCTCTGCCCGACCTGGATCGAGACGCCGCTGACCCGGCCGCTGACCACCGATCCGGCCTTCATGCGCTGGGCGCTGGAACGGCTGCCGATCGGGCGGATCGGCCAGGTGCAGGATCTGATGGGGGCGATCGTGTTTCTCGCCTCCGACGCGGCGGCGATGGTCACCGGGACCGCGCTGATGGTCGACGGCGGGCTGACCACGCACTAGCGTCGGCAACGGCCGGGCCCGAGGGGCACTCTAGCCAGGGCAGGGTCGAGTGGCGCCCCGGGTGAGGCGTCGTTTCGCTGCGTCCGGCGCGATGGGTTTCCGGCAGGCGGTCGCGGAACGGCCGCGCGACGTCCGCGATCGGCGCGACACACCGCCGTTTGCCGACAATATGACACGCCGGAATCTGGGACACTTCGGGCGCGGACCACGTCATTCGAACGAGGCGCAGTATCACGGGGAGCGGGTGTCATGGCTGTGACCAACGTCGCCGACCTGATCGTGGAAACGCTGACCGAGGCCGGCGTCGCGCGCATCTTCGGCGTGGTCGGCGACAGCCTGAACGGGCTGACCGAGGCGCTGCGGCAGAGCGGCGCGATCGACTGGGTGCATGTGCGCCACGAGGAGGTTGCCGCCTTCGCCGCGGCGGCCGAGGCGCAGCTCACCGGCCGGCTCGCGGTCTGCGCCGGATCCTGCGGTCCAGGCAATCTGCACCTGATCAACGGGCTGTTCGACGCGCATCGCAGCCGCGCCCCGGTGCTGGCGATCGCCGCGCATATCCCGTCGCCGGAGATCGGCGGCGGGTATTTCCAGGAGACGCATCCGCAGACGCTGTTCCGCGAGTGCAGCCATTACTGCGAGATGGTCTCCGATCCGGCGCAGCTTCCCTACGTGCTGGAAAACGCGATCCGCGCCGCGGTCGGAGAACGCGGGGTCGCGGTCGTCGTGCTGCCGGGCGACGTCGCGCTCCGCGCGGCGCCCGCGCGCCGCGCCTCGAGGCGCACCGGCATGCTGCCACCCCGGCCGGTGACGTGTCCGGCGGATGCCGAGCTCGACGCGCTCGCCGCGCTGCTGAACGGCGCGGCGCGGGTGACGTTGTTCTGCGGCCGTGGCTGCGCCGGCGCGCATGCGGAGCTGATGCAGGTCGCCGCCGCGCTGAAGTGCCCGATCGTGCACGCGCTCGGCGGCAAGGAGCACGTCGAATACGACAACCCGTACGATGTCGGCATGACCGGGTTCATCGGCTTCGCCTCGGGCTACGCCGCGATGCATGCCTGCGACGTGCTGCTGCTGCTGGGAACCGACTTTCCCTACAAGCAGTTCTTCCCGTCCGACGCGCGGATCGCGCAGGTCGATGTCCGTCCCGAGCAGCTCGGGCGGCGGTGCCGGCTGGAGCTTGGCCTGGTCGGTGACGTGGCGGTGACGCTGGCCGCGTTGCTGCCGCGGCTCAAGCCGAAGCAGGACGGCCGCTTCCTGGCGGACAGCCTGGCGCATTACCGCAAGGCTCGCGCCGGCCTCGACGAGCTTGCCCAGGGCCGGCCGGGGCAGAAGCCGATCCATCCGCAGTATCTCGCGCGTCTGGTGAGCGAAGCGGCGGCGGCGGACGCCGTGTTCACGGCCGATGTCGGCACGCCGACGATCTGGGCCGCACGCTATCTGGCGATGAACGGGCGGCGGCGGCTGATCGGCTCCTGGGCGCATGGCTCGATGGCGAACGCGATGGCCCATGCGCTCGGCGCGCAGGCGGCGGAGCCGATGCGGCAGGTGATCTCGCTGTCCGGCGACGGCGGCTTCGCGATGCTGATGGGTGATCTGCTGACGCTGATCCAGCACCGGCTGCCGGTCAAGATCGTCGTGTTCAACAACGGCGTGCTCGGCTTCGTGTCGATGGAGATGAAGGCGGGCGGATTCCTGGATTTCGGCACCGATCTGGCGAACCCGGATTTCGCCGCGATGGCGCGGGTGATCGGACTGCATGCGCAGCGCGTCGAGGATCCCGGCGAGCTTTCCGCTGCCATTGCCGACGTGCTGGCGCATCCGGGACCGGCGCTGCTCGACGTGGTGACGGCCAAGAACGAGCTGTCGATGCCGCCGAGCATCCGGGCCGAGCAGGCGAAGGGCTTCAGCCTGTGGGTGCTGCGCGCCCTGATGAGCGGCCGCGGCGATGAGGTGGTGGACCTCGCCAGGACCAATCTGCTGCCGCGCTGACCGGCCACGCCGCGGCGCGTCGCCGCTCTGGCCTGGGTCGTTCACGGGTCACCAGGGCGAGCGGCCTGCATGACTCTTGTCTCAGGCCAGCGTGCGCGCAGATCCCGATTCTTGGCTACGAAAATCGGTGCCTGGTTCAGAAAATCCGGGGCGACAATCAGTCGGGCTACGTATCCTTGTGACCGTCGTTCGTCCCCCCGAGCGAAGGGAGGTACCGGCCGAAGTTCAGTTCGAAGTCGCTGGGCACCCCGTAGCCGATGCCGCGAACCCTGGCACGGCGCGCCTGTGCACCTGGCCGGGCGAGGGTCATGAAGAACATGTCGTTGCTCGACTGCAGCTCGGCGGCTGTCGGCGTTCCGAACCGATTGACCTGGGCCTTCGCCGCGGCCAGCGTTTCACGGTCGAACGAGGCCAGACGCCGGGCGAACGCATCGACAAACGAGTCGAGCTCGCCATCGTCCAGCGTACGGTTCACCCAGCCATAGCGCTCCGCGATATCAGCATCGAAATCGTCGCCGCTGAGTACGATCTCCAGCGCCCGCGAACGGCCCACCACGCGCGGGAGCCATTCCAGCGCTCCGCCGCCCGGGACCAGTCCGACGCCGACCTCGGGGTTGCCGAACAGGGCGTTTTGCCGGCTGGCGAAGCGCATGTCACAGGCCAGCACGAACTCGTTGCCGATGCCGCGCGTGCGGCCGCGAATCCTGGCGATGCTCACGACCGGCGCGGATGCGAGGCGCAACACGAAGTCGCGCCACAGGCCCAGCACCTCCGGTCGCTCGGCGGCCTTGGCTACGTCGAGATGGGCGATGAAAAAATCGGGATTCGCCGACTGGAACACGACGACCTTCACGGACGGGTCCGCCTCGAGGTCGCCCATTAGCGCTCCCAGTTCGACGATCGTTGCGGGAGCAAACATGTTGATCGGCGGGTTGCTGAATGTGATCGTCCAGCCGCCCGGATCGGTGCGGTCAATGGTGAACTGCGAAGGGTCAGACATGGCGCGTCTCCCACCTCGATTGACGAATCAGCCTTGCGTTCACGCCGATCTCGAGACATGGCCTCCCGGAAATCGGGGTCCTCAGTCACGCAGAGTAGCCGACCTGGCGCGAACTATTCACCGGTTAACCGAGGCGCGGGGCGGGCGCTGCGCAATCTGTTGAGAGCGTGCGCGCTTCTATGCCGCCAAGAGCTGGCCAGCGCGGACCGCCGGTGTCGCCCGGCTCGGCATCTCCGCGTCGCGGCCGGCGCGCGGGGCAGCGAACTCCGCTTCATCGGTGATATCGCCTGTACGCCCGAGCCTCCTCATGGCAAGATCGACTGCGCCCGTGGCAGTGCCGAGAGGCCGCTCAAGGTCGCGGTCCGCGTCGCCGGGAAGGTCACCCGCATCAAGGTGGCGCTGTCATCCGGTTACCCCTGCCAAGCCAGTCGGCTGCGCCTTGCCGAACGCGTCGTAGCGCGTCGATCCTGATCCCGTGGGCGGCGCGTCCCGACTGAGCTCGTCTCCCGCCAACTCGGATCGCCGATTCAGTCGGTCCGGGGAGATCGCGCCGCCCCCCACGCC
>DATJSJ010000264.1:0-10514 GCA_035504175.1 Acetobacteraceae bacterium | reverse complement strand
GGGAGCTCAAAGCGGCCCTCGATGACGGCGACGCCGCGCGCGCGGTCGCGGCCGTCGATCGCGTCCGGCGCCTGGTGCAGATCAATCTGGGGCTGGGCGTAATCACGATCGTGTTTGCCGCCCTGGCCGCCGCGGCGTAGCCGTCGCGAAGCGCGGGCCGACCCTGCGGCGCAAACGGCGATACTGGATGCCTCGGGCTGAAGGACTCGCCCTGGTGTCTGCGATGCCCGGTTGCGCCCGCCGGGATGAAACGCCCCGGAAGCAAGGATGCTTCAGGCGGCCCTCACGCCGGCAAGGAAGCTGCGGACCTGATCGCCGAGCT
Organism: Acetobacteraceae bacterium; assembly: GCA_035504175.1. Classification (GTDB taxonomy): domain Bacteria; phylum Pseudomonadota; class Alphaproteobacteria; order Acetobacterales; family Acetobacteraceae; genus DATJSJ01. Next base: position 10,192 of record DATJSJ010000264.1, on the reverse strand, counting down.
GCTCAGAGCGCCGGAGGACGCCGTCGGCCGAATGGAGCACCTGATCCGCGGAGCGACCGGTCGCTTGCGCGCCGCGGGTCACCTCGCCGATCACGCCGGCAACCTCCCGGGTCCGGGCGGTGGCATCGCGGGTATTCTCCGGCGATCTCCGCCATGGCAACGCCCGCTGCTCGACCGCCGTCGCGATCGCCCGCGCGATCTGATCGATGTCCTCGATGGTGCCCGCCACGTGACGCACTGCCTCGACCGCATCGACGGTCGCACCCTGCACGCCGGCGACCTGGGCCCCGACCTCCTCCGTGGCCCTGGCGGTCTGGTGGGCAAGGTTCTTCACTTCCGCGGCGACCAAGGCGAACCCCTAGCCGGTCTCGCCGGCACGCGCCGCTTCGATCGTCGCGTTGAGGGCCAGGCAGTGCCGCTTCCGGCGTATGAGGGTCGGCCGCCGGAAAGGGGATGGTAGCCGGGCGCCGGAACGGGGCCTGCAGCGCCGCCAGATCGGGCGGTGGCACGAATTCGTCGCGGTCCGCGGCCTGGCAAACGCTGAGGTGGAGCAGGGAGGTCATGGTCAGACGCAGGAAGAGCGCCCGGGCCATCGCCCCCATCCCAGATTGCGGTCAGCCCGCATTGCACCATGCGGTTGCCAGTCGCGGCTGAACGCCTGGTTCGGGGCGTGCGCGCAACGCGGTGCAGGGATCGGAGCAGGCCCAGGGATGGCAGATGCGGCGAAAGCTCGGCCGATTGACTGGACCGCCCCTTCGCGGGCAGGCGACAACAGGTGTGAACGAAGATCGAGGGAGGACCCGCTATGCGCCAGCATAGGATCGCCGCCATCCCGGCCGACGGTATCGGGCCGGAAGTGATCGAAGCCGGGCTCGAAGCGCTGGACGCGCTCGCCGCGCGCGACGGCGGATTCTCTCTGGTTGTGCAGCGCTTCGACTGGGGATCGGAGCGCTACCGCCGCACCGGGGCGCTAATGCCCTCGGATGGGCTCGCGCAGTTGCGCGATACGGACGCGATCTATTTCGGCGCGGTCGGTGCGCCGGACATTCCCGATCACGTGACGCTCTGGGGATTGCGCCTGCCGATCTGTCAGGGCTTCGACCAGTACGGGAACGTCCGCCCGACCCGCATCTTGCCCGGCATCGAGAGCCCGCTGCGCGGCGTCGGCGCCAACGATCTCGACTGGCTGATCGTGCGCGAGAACTCCGAGGGCGAATACGCCGGGCATGGCGGGCGGGCGCATCGCGGCCTGCCGGAGGAGGTCGCGACCGAGACCGCGATCTTCACCCGCGCCGGCGTCGAGCGGATCATGCGCTTCGGCTTCACCCAGGCCCGCGCCCGGCCGCGCCGGCACGTGACCGTGGTGACGAAATCGAACGCGCAGCGGCACGGCATGGTGTTGTGGGACGAGATCGCGCGCGCCGTCGCGGCGGAGTTTCCCGACGTCACCTGGGACCGCGAGCTGGTGGACGCGATGACGACCCGGATGGTGCGCAAGCCGGCTTCGATCGACACGGTGGTCGCGACCAACCTGCACGCCGATATCCTGTCGGACCTGGCGGCGGCGCTGGCCGGATCGCTCGGCATCGCACCCACCGGCAATATCGATCCCGAGCGCCGGTTTCCCTCGATGTTCGAGCCGATCCATGGCAGCGCCTTCGACATCACCGGGCGCGGCATCGCCAACCCGGTGGGGAGCTTCTGGAGCGCGAGCCTGATGCTGGAGCATCTCGGCGAAGGCGCGGCTGCGGCGGCGCTGATGCGCGCGGTGGAGCAGGTCTGCGCCGCCGGCATCCGCACGCCCGATATCGGCGGCCGGGCCACGACGCGGGAGGTGACGCGGGCGGTGTGCGAGGCGATCGGCGGCGGCAATCTGCCGCCGGCATGATCCCGCACTACAGCGACCATGCGGCGAACGAGCGGACGTTCCTCTCATGGATCAGGCTTGGCCTCGCCATCGTCGCCTTCGGGTTCCTGATCGAGAAGTTCAACCTGTTCCTGGCCAGCCTGGCGGCATCCGGCGCCGTCTCGCCGGAGGTGGGCAGCAAGCTGCGCCGGGCGATGGGCCCGTTCGGACGGCTGAGCGGGCTCGCCCTGATGGCGCTCGGGATTGGGTTGCTGCTGATTGCCGCCATGCACTACGTGCGCACCGCGCGGCGGATCGACAGCCCGGAAACCCAGTCGCCCGGCTCGACGCACGGCGAGGTCGCGTTGTCGCTGATCCTGGCGCTGCTCGTCTCCGGCATCTGCGTGTTCCTGGCGATTGGCTGAGACCGGAGAGAGCGGTTCGGTCCGTTGCCACTCTGACCGGCGCCTGGTGCGCGCCCCGGCGATCGCCCTCGATCGAGGGTCACGTCGCGAAGATCCTGCTGCCTGGTCACAACGGGCGCGGTGCCGCCCGAGATCGCCGGCGATGGTCCCGATCGCTGCACCGCTGCGCTCCCCGCCGGCTGAACCGCGGCACGGCCGCGTCGTTGGATGGCCGGCGCGTTGCGGTCAGCCCCGCGTGACGGCATGTGAATGGGAGACCGCCGCCGTCACCGGATCGTGGAATGCAACAGCCATTCGCCGTCGCTAGGCTTATCATCGGCAAGCACATGACGGGAGAGCCGGATCATGCCCTTCGATGCACTCGTATCGACTGCGCTGCCTCGCTCGCTCCAGGAGACGCTCGAACGGCACGGCGTCGTGCCGGTGAGTGAGGCAGAACTCTCGGCCCACAAGGAAGCCCAGATCCAGAAGGCGGATCGCGGCTGGAACCGGAACCGCGCGCTGCTGGCGGTCGCCTTCCTCGCCCTGCTGCCGGGTCTGGCGGCGATCGGGGCGACGGCGGCCGGTCTCGCGGCGCATGCCGCGCCCTGCCCGGTCGGGCTCGGCCTGACCTGGCTGCTGCTGGCCGGACCGATCGTCGGGATGGGGTTGACCAGCCTGCGCTCTCGCTCGCGCTGGCGCGAGCTGTACGTGTCGGGGCGGCGCCTGGACGGGCTGGACGTGCCGGGGCCGATCGCCACGCTCGCGCGTCGGCTGCAGAGCGACGCGCCGGGTTCCTCGCTGATCCTGGGCGAGCTGGTGCGGGAGGAAGTGGTGCTCGATCCCTACCTGCTGCTGGTGCGCGGCGAGGAGCGGATCTGCCTCGGCATCTGGGAAGGCACGGAGATCATCGCCCAGGCGCAGGAAATCACCTTCGGCCTGTCGCGCGACACGCTGGCCGCCTGAGCGGCCGACGGTACCGGTGCCGGCCGAAGCGCCGCGCCGGTGCCGCCGCACCACCCGCCGGGACGAACCGTGCGGCATGACCGCGCGGCGGTTCGGCCGGGCATGGCTTTGGTTCGCCGCCGCGATGCTGGCGACGGTTGGCGCGTCGCCGTTGCCGGCGGCGGCGCAGGATGCGACGGTTCCCGGCTACCATGGCGGCAATGACCGCGCCGGACACAGTGTCGTCCCCGGTCTGACGGCGCAGACCGCCAGTCGGACGCGTCGGGACGATCACTTCGAGGTCGTGCTGCCGAGCGGGTCGCATGCGCAGCCGCTGTTCTGGCATCCGCCCGGTGGCGGTCGAGACCTGGTGATCGTGGCGACGGATGACGATCACGTCGTCGCCCTCGATGCGCAAAGCGGGCAGACGATCTGGCAGCGCCGGCTCGGCCGGCCGGCGTCACGCGCGGAAGTCTCCTGCGGCAATCTCAATCCGGTCGGCGTCACCGGCACCCCGGTGATCGATGCCGCGGCGGGCGATCTCTATCTCGACGCCATGGTCGATCATGCCGGCGCGGCGCGCCACATGGTGTTCGGCCTGTCGCTGAAGGACGGTGCGGTGCTGCCGGGCTGGCCGATCGCGGTCGCCGACGCGCTGCGGCGCAGGGGCGAGCGCTTCATCGACAGGGTGCAGGAGCAGCGCGGCGCACTCGCGCTGGCGGACGGCAGGGTCTACGTGCCGTTCAGCGGCTATTTCGGCGATTGCGGCCCGTATCATGGCCGGGTGCTGGCCTTCGACACGGCGCGTCCGTCGCTCGCCGCAAGTTGGGCGACGCGCGGCGCGAAGGGCGGCATCTGGGCGCCGGCCGGCATCGTCTCCGACGGACAATCGATCATTTTCGTCACCGGCAACACCGCAGGCGTTTCGCAGTGGCAGGACGGCGAGGCGGTGTTCCGGCTCGATCCCGGGCTGCACCGCACCGGCGATGCCGCAAGCTTCTTCACGCCATCGAACTGGAAGGATCTGGACGACGACGATCTGGACCTGGGTGGCACCAACGCGACGTTGATCGATCTGCCGGGCGCGCAGTTCCTGCTCGCGCTCGGCAAGGATGGCGACGCCTATCTGCTGAACCGCGCGCATCTCGGCGGGATCGGCCGCGCGCTCGTCACCGCGCCGGTCGCGGATACGCCGATCCGGTCGGCAACGGCGCGCTTTCGCGTCGGCCGCGACGAGATCGTCGTGGTGCAGGCACATGGGCCGTCCTGTCCTGGCGAGCGCGGGCTGCTGGCGCTGCGCGTTTCGGCATCGCCGGAGCCGGCAGTCGCTCGCGCCTGGTGTGCGCCGCTGGACGGCCAGGGCACGCCGATCGTGACCACCAGCGACACTACCGCCGATCCCCTCGTCTGGGTGCTGGGCGCGGTGGGCGATGACCGCCTGCACGCGTTTGACGGGAATGACGGCAAGCCGGTGTTCGCCAGCGACGCGCTGCCGCGGATCACGCAATTCGCCTCCATCCTGGTCGCGGCGCGGCGGTTCTATGTCGTGGCCGGGACCCGGCTGGTTGCGTTCGACCTGCCGCCTTCGCCGTAGGGCGCGAGCACACGGGGCGATACGCCGACGTGCCTGAATCGCAGAGCTGGCACGCGCTGCGGCGCGCATCTGGTGCATGCCCTCGATGTCGCCGGCGCGGATCGTGCCAACATCGAGGGCGTTCGGTCGGCGCTGCGATTGCTCTCTTATCGAACGGATTGCAAAGGCTGCGCCTTTGCCGGGTCCAGGGCGGAGCCCTGGCCTTGCTTCCTTGCTTACTGCGCCAGCACCAACCCCGGCGGCAGCGCCTCGTCGTACATCCCGGCCCGTTCCGCCGCCCCCATCGCGACGAAGCCGCGGATTCTTGCCGTCCGCGCCGGCGCCACGCCCGCCTTTTCCAGCCGGTTGGCGATTGCGTTGCGCAGGTTCTTGTTGATGTCGAGGTTGCGGTCGTCGACCACGCGCGCGGCGCGCAGGAACAGGTGGTGCAGTTCGTGGAGCTTCGGCTCCTCCCAATCGAGCCCGCGCAGAGAGTCGTAGGTTTGTTCCACGAGATCCGCTGCCACCACGGTTTCCGGCCCGGCGTGCAGGGGGGCGCGGCTGAGAAGCTGTCCCAGCGCCGCGAAGTGTGGCGTCGCGTCCTGTCCGGCGCGGACCAGGGTGAGTGCCGTGTCGGTGAAGCGGGTGATGAGATCGGCCTTGAGGTCGAGGGGCAGTAGTTCGAGCGCGCCGGCGAGGCGCACGAGCTCGGGCGGTGCCTTGCCGCTGCGCAGTCGGTCGAGTTCGGGTCGCAGCAGCCGCTCCTGGCGGTCGCGCGACAGGCCGCCGACGAGGCGGCGCCAGAGGATGTATTCCTGCGCCTGCATGCGCTTGCCCGGGAAGCACGGGCCGCGCTCGTGGATGTGCCAGAGTGCGTCGAGGCGGGCGGGATCACCGGGCAGGCCGAAGCCGGGGCGGAGCAGGAAGCCGGCGAGCATCAGCCACGCCTCCTCGTGATCGGCCGAGAGGCGCCGGCCGGATTGCCGCTGCTCGAGCGCCGGCCAGAGGGCGCGCAGCAGGGCGGCGTTCCATTCGGCGCGCTTGTGGCCGAGCAGGCGTTCGAGCGATTTCAGCACCGCGGCGCCGGTCAGCCGCTCGCGCCCTGCCGGGCGGGAGAACACGAGGCCGATGCGCGTGGAGGCTGCGTCCAGCGCCTCGGCGGTCGCGTTCGGCGGCACGGGCTCCGGCGCAGGAGCGCCGGCCGGCGCCTGCTCGTGCGGCCGCAGGTTGAACTCCAGCGGCCAGGTCCGCGGATGCGCGGGATCGGCACTGATGCAGGCGAGTTGCAGCAGGCCGATGGCGTTGATGCTGGCGGCGAGATGCACGGGCACGGTCGCGGTGTCGCCCAGTGCGGCGGCTTGGATGAGCGTCTGCAAAGGCGGCAGCGGGTGGTGCGCGTCCTCGCGCAGCGGCAGCAGGTCGCCGGCGCGGGCGCGGCCGTGGCGGGCGGAGGAGAAGGCGCGGAAGCGCACCATCTCGCCGGTGCGTAGTGCCAGGCCGGGCGGGGCGATCTCGAAGCCCTGCTCCGGTGCGGCGCCGCGCGGCAGCACGCAGACCAGCATCGGCGCGGCGGCTTCGCCATCCGCGGCGGGTGCCGTCTGCACCTCCAGGAACACCGCCTGGGCGGCGCCGGCGGCGATGCGCGCCGACTGGCGGTGCAGCAGCGCGCCGAAGTGGGCGGCGCCGCGCGCGACCGCCAGATCGGGCTCGGCATTGGCCAGAACCAGCGGCGCGTGACCGTCCTGCCAGGCGGCGATCTGCGCCTGCAGCCGGTCGCGCAGCACCGCGGGATGCAGCGAGCCGCCGTTGAACAGCACCGCATCGACGCGCGGCCGGTCGCGCAGGAAATCGGCCAGGTGCCGCGTCACGGCGCTGTCGGCGGCAAAGGGCAGGCCCCATTCGCGCAGGCCAGCCTGGGCGCGATAGGGATGCGCGGCGGCGGGACAAGCAGGGAAGAAGCCTTCGAGCAGCACGGATTGCAGCTCGGCGCGGGTCAGCGTCGCGGTCTGCGAGCCGGCGAGCAGACGCGAACCGCGGGCCGGCAACGCAATGGCGAAGCGCTCGTCGGGCGCGCCATCGCTGCCGAGCGCGCGCTCCTTCAGATCGCGGCAAGCGGCGACGAGGTGGTCCCATTGCGTGCCGGATAGCGCGCCCGCCTCGCCGCCGAATTTTGTTTCGATGGTGTGCGCCAGTGCCAGGTCGATATTGTCGCCGCCGAGCAGGATGTGGTCGCTGACCGCGACGCGGCTGATGCCCTGCACCGGGTTGCGCTCGTCGCGCTGCAGCGCGAACAGGCTGAAATCCGAGGTGCCGCCGCCGATGTCGACCACCAGCACGTGCAGCGGCCCGCCTTGGGTCTCGGGCAGGCGCTGCCAGAGATCGCGGCCGACGTCGTGGGATTCGAGCCAGCAGTAGAAGGCGGCCTGCGGCTCCTCGAGCAGCCGCACGCCGTCCGGAAAGCCGGCCTCGGCCGCCGCCGCGAGGGTCAGGCGCTGCGCCGCGGCGTCGAACGAGGCCGGCACCGTCACCGTCACCATCTGGTCGTCGAAGGCGAGGCCGGAGGCCGCGAAGCGGTCGTCCCAGGCGCCGCGCAGATGGTTCAGGATCAGCGCCGAGGCGCGCACCGGCGAGATCTTCTGCTCGCGCGGCAGATCATCCGAGCCCCAGGGCAGGAAGGGTGCGGCGCGATCGGCGCTGTGATGGGCGAGCCAGGATTTGGCCGAGTGCACGACGCGGCCCGGGCTCTCGCCGGCGCGGCGACGGGCGAGCCGGCCCACGATCCAGGCGCCGCCGCCCGCGGCACGGCCGCGCAACTGCCCGGCGACGGCCTCCTCCGGGAGATAGAGGAAGGAAGGCAGCGTCGGCGCCTCGGCGAGACTTGTCAGCGTGTCCCATTGCGGGACTGCGAGCACCTCCGGCGGCGCCTCGCCGACCAGCGGCGCGAAGGCGAGCGCAGAGTTGGTCGTGCCGAGATCGATGCCGATCGAAAAGCGGGCCTGTGCCATGGCGGCCGCCGGTGACGCCTATTCGGTGCGGACCTGGAACTCGACCTTCCAGCGTCGATCGGAGTTCGTGTGCTGCATCCAGAGCTCGAGCGTGCCGAGCGCGGTGACCACGGCATCGATCCGCACCGGCACCACCTGCCCCGCCGGCATGCCGTCCACCGGGGGCAGCTCGATCTCCAGCAGGCTGGTTTCCTCGAGCGACCGCTCGGCATCAGGCAGGATCTGGCCGGGCAGATCGCCGCTGCGCACGGAGGAGGAGAAGAAGCGGAACTCGGCCGCCTGGCCGGTGACGAGGCCGAATTCCCTTCCCTCGATCAGCAGCTCCGTGCCCTCCTGCATCCCCTGCGGCACGACGCACAGCGCCTTGACCGGCGAGCGGAAGCCCGGAATGGCGGGCATCGAGCTTTCGAGCCCGATATAGTAAGAGCGCGACGTGCCGGCCTTGATGCGGATGCCGCGGCCGGTGGCGCGCTGCCGGCCGTACACGGCGGCGCCGCGGGCCACGGCGAGATCGGGCTCGAAGCCCTGCAGCTCCCGCACCGCCTCGCCGCCGTTCCAGTCGGCCAGCAGGTCGAGCACGCGGGCGCGGATCGGCGCCGCCTTGAACACGCCGCCGTTGAACAGCACGGCGGTCGGGATCAATGCCGCGGCCCCCTCGCGCGGGCCGACCAGGGCGGTCAGCGCCTCGCTCGCGCGCACGTTCTCCAGGCTGCGGCGCAGGAAGCGGGCGAGATGCTTGCTGACCACCGGGTCCGAGGCATAGGGCAGGCCGAATTCCTGCAAGCCGGTGCGGCGCCCCTCGCGCGGCAGGTCGTCGAGCGCGGTGCGGGCGAAGAACCCGTCCACGACGATCGCCTCCAGCATGGCGCGTTCGAGCACGGTCGAGACGGTCTTGGCGAACAGGCTCGAACCGCGCGACGGCACGGCGATCGGGGCCGCGGCGAGCGCATCATCCTCGAACAGCGCGATCTTGGCGCGCGCGGCGGCGTGCACCAGCGCGAGGAATTGCCAGGAATCGAGCGACGTGCCCTCGCCTTCGAGCTTGCCCTGCAGCGCGTAGGCGAGGGCCAGATCCATGTTGTCGCCGCCGAGCAGGATGTGCTCGCCGACGCTGATGCGCTCGAGCTCGAGCCCGCCCTCGCGGTCGTTGACCGCGATCAGGCTGAAATCCGCGGTGCCACCGCCGACGTCGCAGACGAGGACCACGTCGCCGGGGGCGACGAGCTCGCGCCAGGCGCGGCCGGCCTGGGCGGTCCAGGCGTAGAAGGCCGCCTGCGGCTCCTCGAGCAGCGTCACCTGGCCGAGTCCGGCGGCCTCGGCGGCTTCGGCGGTCAGGCTGCGCGCCACCTCGTCGAACGAGGCGGGGACGGCGACGACGATCTGCCCGTCGGCGAGGTCGCGCGCCTCGCCCTGCATCTGACCGGCCGTGTGGAACGCCTGCCGCAGGTGGCTCAAATAGAGGCGCGAGCAGTCGAGCGGCGAGAGCTTCGCCGCGACCGAGTCCGATCCCCAGGGCAGGATCGGCGCGCGCGGATCGATATGCGGGTTGGAAAGCCAGGACTTGGCCGAGGTGACGAGCCGGTCGGGCACCAGCGCGCCGTGCTCGCGCGCGAACTGGCCGATCACCGCGGGCTCGCCCGCCTCGGCCCCGGGCAGCGGGAAGGCCCCGGCGGGAAATTCCTCGGGGTGTGGCAGATAGAGCGCCGACGGGAGCGTCGGGCGCTCGCCGACCTGTTGCGGACCCAGCACCTGGGTGACCGGGACGATGGTGGTCCCGGCGCCCTCCTCATCCAGCCCGGCCAGCGCCATGGCGCTGTTGCTGGTGCCGAGATCGATGCCGAGGCTGAAGCGAGAACTCATGCGTCACGATCCGCGTGCGAGGTCAGCGAACGGTCCGCCGCATGGCGGCCCAAGGTGCCGTTGTCCGGAGCGTCCGTCGTCGGAGCACCCGTGTTCGAGGCACCTATTTCAGCTCGACCTCCGCAGGCGCGATGGTCGGCAGGCGCCCAGCCGCGCCGCCCAGGATGCGCGGCAACTTCACGATGTCGGTCTTCCAGCCGCGATGGACAAGCACGCCGGTGAACGGCGCCTCGCCGCTGATCCGGCCGACCAGGCGGTACTCGTCGGCGGCGTAGCCGGCTGGGACCTGCACGCGGCTGCCCTCGCTCTCCTCGCGCACCGGGCCGATGCCGAAATGCTGCTGCAGCACGGATCGGCAGCCGGCATGCACGACGCGGGCGGCGGCGCCGACCTGGGCGTCGGGATAGGGGTTGATGTTGTCCATCAGGAAATCGACCAGCCGCCCCTTCTCCTGCAGCAGGGCAAGGAAGCTCGCGACCTCCGCCTCCGCCTGGTTGGCCGCGACCGGAACGGGCGCCGGCCGGGCCGGCTCGGCGACCGCGCGGTCGCGCCGCGCGTC